>CAJQLP010000084.1 GCA_905479205.1 uncultured Luminiphilus sp. | reverse complement strand
TTATGCCTATCACCTGCCTCTCGACAGTCATCCTGAGCTGGGTAATAACGCTGGACTAGGGCGGGCTATGGGTATTGACACTTTTGCCACCGTAGATCCCTTAAACCCGAGCCTGCCTCTGTTTACGGGGGCGCTCGATCAGCCCCGCAATCAGGTTGATATCGCCCATCAGTTGGGCGAGGTGTTAGGTCGGACCGTGTTATCTGAAGGCGAAAAGTCGGTGCAAACTATTGCTTGGTGTACCGGCGGTGGGCAGGGCTATATCGATATGGCGGCAGATCTCGGCGTTGATTTATTCGTAACAGGCGAGGTCTCTGAGCAGACCATTCACAGCGCACGAGAGCGGGGGATAGGCTTTATTGCCGCAGGGCACCACGCCACAGAGCGTTTTGGCGTGAGGTCTGTGGGTGATTGGCTCGCTCAACACTTGGGTATTGAGCATCAGTTTATCGATATCGATAATCCAGCCTAGATTCAGAGGGCTCTGCTTATTTTCAGATTACGCATAATCGGGGGACGTTGCGCGATTATCCTGCTTTCTTGGTCTCCCCAAGCACGATTGCGTCGCCTTGGGTTTTTTCAAGGCCGAAGGTCTCCGACAATTGGCCTTGCTCATCCGGTGTTTTTCGCGGGGCATAGTCTAGCGGCTGCATGACATCGACAAGCTGCGCTGGAATGTCCACCGTCTCGGTGACATTTTCGAGTGCCGCGGATGAAATATTCACTTCGCCGTCACACAGCTTTTCCGCGCCTGATGCTAAGTGGCTATACACGGCGCGGTAGTCATTGGTGAGCTTGTTTAGCAGCTGTGCAGTTTCCGCAAAGTGCTCGGCCACGTCCGCTTCATAGTCTGCGCGACTTTCCAGGGCGCGCTCTAAACGCGTCTCCAAATCAATGATTACGTCGCGTTTACTGCGTTTACGGCCCGCAAGGGTCCAGCCAATAGCGAGGCCCGCTGCCAATGCAATAAGGCCGAGGGCAACCAAAATGAGGGCTGAAGGCATGTTTGTCACTCCATGTGATTAGCGCCAAAGAGCTCCAATTGTAACCCTCTGCACTCAGTTCTACCAAGCCGTTTACCGGTTGTTCGCGATCCATTTGCGCAATGCTGGCAGTATCGCTACAGTCTGCGGCCTTGTCCAAGGAGACCGCCGTGAACAGTAGTGCCAGACTGACGCCGCTACAGAGATACCAGCATGATTTAGAGCGCCCTGACTTTGTTGCCGATACTGCGCAAGCTCATGCCGTCGCTCTGTTACAGGATCTCTATGATCGACTCATCGCACGCGAAGCGCGCGAGGCGAGCCGGGGCGCGCGTCTCAAGCGCCTTCTAGGTGCCAAAGTGGTGCCTGAGCGAGGACTTTATTTTTGGGGCGGTGTCGGTCGTGGCAAGACGTACCTGGTGGACACTTTTTTCGAGAGCTTGCCCATCACGCGCAAGTTAAGAGTGCATTTTCATCGATTCATGCAAAGAGTCCACGATGAGCTGACCCAGTTGACGGGGGAAAAAAACCCCTTGGACATTGTTGCCGATCGACTGGCAGCGGAGGCGCGAGTCGTTTGTTTCGACGAGTTTTTTGTGAGCGATATTGCTGACGCTATGCTGCTCGGGAGCTTAATGGAGGCCTTATTTGCGCGAGGAGTCACCCTTGTGGCGACGTCAAATATTGAGCCCAAGCACCTGTATAAAGATGGACTGCAGCGCGCCCGCTTTTTACCTGCGATTGCCCTCGTTGAACAATTCACAGAGATCGTCAACGTCGACTCTGGGGTGGATTACCGTTTGCGCACCCTAGAGCAAGCTGAATTATTTCATTGCCCCCTCGATGCTGAGGCCGATCAAGCCCTTAGCAGTGCATTTGCGGCTTTGGCCAATGGCATGGAAGGAGGGGGGGCGACTATTGAAATTAACCATCGGCCCGTTACTCTGCGCAAGACCGTTGAGGGCATTGCTTGGCTAGATTTTGAAGAATTGTGTCAGAAACCCCGCAGTGCGAGCGATTTCATTGAGTTGGGTCGAGTTTTTCATACTATTTTGTTACAAAATATTCCCGTTATGGATGGCTCATCGGAAGATGCGGCACGCCGTTTTATTAACCTTGTTGATGAGTTCTACGACCGCTCCGTAAAGCTCATAGTGACCGCGGAAGCCCCTGCAGAGCGGCTTTACAGGGGGAATCGCCTTGCGTTTGAGTTTGAGAGAACCCTGTCGCGCTTGCAGGAAATGCAATCGACTGAGTACTTAGCGAGAGAGCATCGGCCGTGATCGGTGAAAATTCGGTGTTGAAACTGCGGATTCCTTCCAGTAACATCCGCGCTCCTTTTAATCCGGCCCCTATACAGGCTATTGAACTATGAAAACCTTTAGCGCCAAAGCTGGCGACGTTCACCACGACTGGTTCGTCGTCGACGCCGACAACAAGACATTGGGTCGCTTATCTGCCGAGATCGCACATCGTCTCCGCGGCAAGCACAAGCCCGAATACACGCCCCACATGGATATGGGTGACTACATTGTGGTCGTCAACTGCGAAAAAATCCGGGTTACCGGTAAGAAGCAGACCGATAAAATGTATCACCACCACACGGGTTACCCCGGTGGTTTGAAGTCATATAGCTTTGAAAAGTTGTTAGAGCGCGCGCCAGAGCGTATTCTTCAGCGTGCAGTCAAGGGCATGCTGCCTCGCAACCCACTGGGTCGAGCGATGTTCAAGAAGCTTAAAGTTTACGTGGGTCCTGAGCATCCGCACACTGCGCAACAGCCGCAGTCACTGAGCATCTGAGGAGATTAAGATGGCTACAGCACAATATTACGGTACCGGTCGTCGTAAGACCTCTACAGCGCGCGTTTTTTTGAAGAGTGGTAGCGGTGCAATTACAGTGAATGGCCGTGCTCTCGACGAGTACTTTGGCCGCGAAGTTGCGCGCATGATCGTTCGTCAGCCCCTCGACTTGGCCGATATGAATGATAAGTTTGATGCCAACATCACGGTTGTGGGTGGTGGCAGCTTTGGTCAGGCGGGCGCTATTCGCCACGGTTTGACGCGTGCCTTGATGGATTACGACGAGTCATTACGTCCAGCACTGCGTGCCGCAGGGTTTGTTACTCGTGATGCACGTGAGGTTGAGCGCAAGAAAGTCGGCCTGCGTAAAGCACGTCGTCGTCCTCAGTTCTCGAAGCGTTAATCACAACGCTGGATGTGAAGAAGCCGGCCTGTTGCCGGCTTTTTTTTAGCGCTGACGGCGGTAGTTGTTGAGCCTTTAACAGCGTGTTCCGTTTTTGCCAAAATTTTAAGCGACAAAATTAAGGTTTTGTCGCAGGGTTACCGGGTTTGGGTTGCCGCTTCGAGCCCAGACCATTATTATTCACCTCGAAATTTTGAGGGTTGTCTACGTGGCAGCCCAGAGCCATTGCCCTTCGAGAGCGTTCTAAACGATCGACAAGGTTTTTCCCACTCATCCGGAGACCACTTAGATGAGCGAAAGCAACTCTTCTACTGATGCTCAGGCCAGCGAGCTTGCATCTAGCCAAACGCGCCGTCGATTCCTGACCGCCGCAACTTCTGCTGTTGGCGTCGCAGGCGTTGTTGGTGTCGCAACGCCTTTCATAGGATCTTGGAATCCATCCGAGAAAGCCAAGGCGGCTGGCGCACCTGTCAAAGCCGATATTGGTAAGCTAGAACCTGGCCAGATGATTGTTGTTGAATGGCGCGGTAAGCCGGTCTACGTCCTTCATCGCAGTGAATCTCAGACCGCCGATTTGCCGAAATTAGATGATCAGCTGAAAGATCCGATGTCAGAGATTTCAGACCAGCCTGATTACATTCAGGGTGAGGGTCGCTCGTTAAAGCCAGAACTTCTAGTTGTGGTCGGACTTTGCACGCACCTAGGCTGCGCGCCAAAGTTCCGCCCAGAGGTCGGTGCGACTGACATGGGTGGTGATGAATGGCTCGGCGGATTTTTCTGCCCATGCCACGGTTCGAAGTTCGATCTAGCAGGACGTGTTTACAAGGGCGTGCCAGCATCTGCGAACCTGATCGTACCCCCCTATAGTTTTGAAGGCGACAACGTACTCGTCGTCGGCGTTGACGCGGAGGCTGTGTAATGGAAAAGGCATTGACCGGACTTGTAGGCTGGCTTGACGCTCGTCTGCCCGTCACTCGAGCGTGGGACACCCACATGGGCAAGTACTACGCGCCCAAGAACTTCAACGTGTGGTATTTCTTCGGTGTGTTCTCCCTGTTGGTGTTGGTTAACCAGCTGCTGACGGGTATCTGGCTCACAATGAACTACACGCCTTCAGCGGAAGAGGCCTTTGCCTCGGTCGAATACATCATGCGTGATGTCGATTACGGTTGGCTGCTTCGCTACATGCACTCTACGGGTGCCTCGGCTTTCTTCGTCGTGGTCTACCTGCACATGACGCGTGCGCTGATTTACGGATCCTATAAAAAGCCCCGAGAGTTGATCTGGATTTTCGGCATGCTTATCTTTGTTGTTCTAATGGCCGAAGCCTTCGTAGGCTACGTGCTGCCTTGGGGACAAATGTCCTACTGGGGCGCCCAGGTGATTATCTCTTTGTTTGGGGCAATCCCCGTTGTGGGTGAAGATATCGTCACATGGATCCGTGGTGATTACCTCATCTCCGGTATCACCTTGAACCGATTCTTTGCTCTGCATGTAGTGGCACTGCCCATCGTACTGTTGGCGCTTGTCGTGTTGCACATTTTGGCTCTCCACGAAGTGGGTTCAAACAACCCCGATGGCGTTGAGATCAAGAAGAAGAAAGACGAGAACGGTATCCCGCTTGACGGCATCAAGTTCCACCCTTACTACTCGGTACACGATATTCAAGGTATCGCAGTATTTTTATTCTTCTTTTGTGGTGTGATTTTCTTTGCCCCTGAGATGTCAGGTTACTTCCTAGAGTTTGCTAACTTCGAGGAAGCCAACGCACTCAAGACACCTGCGCACATCGCACCGGTTTGGTATTTTACGCCGTTTTATTCAGTGCTTCGTGCAGTACCCGATAAGTTCTGGGGCTTTGTATTCTTTGCGGCGTCAGTGGCGATTCCCTTTGCGCTACCATGGCTCGATCGCTGTGAAGTGAAGTCATGGCGCTACCGAGGAATGATCAACCGGGTCATGCTGATGCTGTTTTTTGCCAGCTTCTTGATTCTGGGTGTGTTGGGTGTCAAGAGCCCGACGCCTGAGCGAACTTTCCTTGCGCAGATCTGTTCTATCTTCTACTTCATGTTCTTCTTGGCGATGCCAATTTGGTCGAAGATGGACAAGAACAAGCCAGTGCCCGAGCGCGTCACTATGGACGGTGGTATGAAGTGGTGGCAGAGCGTGGGGACGCTAGTGATTATTGGTTTATTGACAGTATTGCCACTCAAGGCCGTGGGCGCTGAGTCGGCATTCGACTGTGGCACTATTCCGTGCGATGAGTTTATAGCCGACCCTGCCGATAAGCCGTCCTTGCAGCGCGGTGCCGCGCTGTACATGAATTACTGCATGGGCTGTCACTCACTCCAGTACTCGCGTTACAACCGAGTAGCACGGGATTTGGAAGTGCCCGAGGATCTCTACAAAGCGAACCTCATGTTTGACCCTGGTGTGAAAATTGGCGCGCTCATGGATAACTCCATGGACAAAGCCAATGCGAAAACGTGGTTTGGCGCTACGCCACCAGATTTGACGCTCATTTCTCGCGCTCGTCAGCCCGAGTGGCTGTACACCTACTTGCGCACCTTCTACCAAGACGACAGCCGACCTTACGGCGTTAACAACAAAGTCTATCCTGAAGTGGGTATGCCTCACGTGTTAATGGAGCTACAGGGTATGCCTGTGTGTGCTCAAGATTCTGGCACGGATCAGGGTGAGTCGATGGCTGCCGGTGATATGAACGCGCCCTGCGGTCGTCTTGAAATTGCCACCGCTGGTATGATGGCGCCTGCTGACTATGACGCGGCCATTTACGACGTGGTGAATTTTCTCGCCTACACCTCCGAGCC
>CAJQLP010000083.1 GCA_905479205.1 uncultured Luminiphilus sp. | reverse complement strand
ATTACCGAGCACGCACAAGCTGCACTTGGTGATGTGGTTTACGTTGAAACTCCATCAATAGGCGATGTTATCGCTGTTGGAGACCAAGCGGGCGTCGTGGAATCAGTGAAGGCTGCGTCGGATATCTATGCGCCTATTTCAGGTGAAGTGATTGCCATCAATGAAACACTGGAAGATGCGCCAGAAACCGTCAATAGCGACGCCTACAACGACGGCTGGTTTTTTAAGGTGCAGCCTGAAGACCTTTCAGAGCTTGAGGCATTGTTGTCCGCGGATGATTACGCGGCGCATTGTGACGAAGAAGACTAAAAACTGCTTTTTGAGCGGCTTTTGTGTGCTTCTCCAATTTGGGTGCCGATTAAGCACCTTCTAGGTTGTCCGCAATGAGATGATCGGCCAGCTGCGCTGCTTGGCAATGGCCGCCAGTTTGTCATCGGGGTCGACAGCTATTGGCTTGTCTACGCGTTCCAGCAAAGGAAGATCATTGTGGCTGTCGCTGTAAAAACAGGCGCCAGCCATGCTGATTTTGTTCTCAACTAGCCAATCATCGAGACGACTGACCTTTCCTTCTTGAAAGCTTGGCGTTCCGATAATACCACCGGTGTAATGACCATTTTTAAGCTCGGCTTCGCAGCCTAGCAGCGCTTCGATACCGAGGAGGTCTGCTATCGGGCGAGTCACCACTGTGTTGGTTGCGGTGATTATTATCAGAGTATCCCCCGCATGTCGGTGACGGTCGATCAGGTCATGCGCCTGAGGCAGCAAAATGGGCGTAATCCACTCGCGAATAAATTGCTCTTGTAATGTTTGCACCTCGGCACGATTGAGGCCGGCAATGGGCCTGAGAGCGAATTCAAGGTACGCGTGTATGTCTAACGTGCCCTGCTGGTAGGCCATGTAGAACGCATCGTTCTCGCGAGCAAAGGAATCGGCGTCGACGCGACCCGTCGCACATAAAAATTCGCCCCAGCGGTGGTCAGAATCCCCGGCAATAAGGGTGTTATCGAGATCAAAAATGGCAAGAGGCAAGGTGTTACTCCATGTAGCAAGTGCCCGAAAATTGGATCGACCCGCTGGATGATAAAGTGTGAAAGAATACCTAGACCGAAGAATGAGTGCCACACTCAGATCAAATCGCTAAGGAGTTATTGGTGGGCATAGGGGATACAGAGCGTGTCATCGACAAAGAAGGCTATCGCCCCAACGTTGGTATTGTTATCGCTAATACAGAAGGACGACTCCTGTGGGGACGCAGGCTTGGCGGGCGTGATTCTTGGCAGTTCCCGCAAGGGGGCATTCACGCTGGTGAAAGTGCTGAAGATGCCATGTATAGGGAGTTAGATGAAGAGGTTGGTCTGGGTCGCGACTCCGTAGAAATTATTGGCAGAACGCGCAGCTGGCACCGCTATCGCCTGCCGGCACGTTATATTCGTAAACACGAAAAGCCCGTGTGCATTGGCCAGAAGCAGCGTTGGTTTCTACTAAGGTTAACCGCACCTGACAGCGCCGTTCGGGTTGATGCGCATGGTAGCCCCGAATTTGACGATTGGCGCTGGGTGAACTATTGGTACCCTCTTACGTCCGTTGTAGATTTTAAGCGCGAGGTGTATCGCTCCGCTCTCACTGAGCTACTGCCCTTTTTGCTGCCGAAACGGAAACGCCGTAAAGCGGGCTGATTATGATTGAAACTCTCAGAAAAATTGTTCAGGCAGTTAACGAGGCGGATACGCTCGATGACGCACTGAATTTTATTGTCCATGAAGTTCGCGCTGCTATGCAGACTGACGTTTGCACTATTTATCTCCGTGATCAAGGCAATCGGCGACTAGTGTTCCGCGCCACAGAGGGCTTAAATAAGGACAAGGTTGGGCAATTCTCCTTGGCGGCCAGCGAAGGTTTGGTGGGCTGGGTGGTTGCTCGAGGAGAGTTGCTTAACCTCGATGATGCAATGAATCATCCCAGTTTCCAGCTGGTTCCCGGCCTTGGGGAGGAGACTTTTAATAGCTTTATGGGAGCGCCGATTATTCATCAGCGCGATCCTCTCGGTGTATTGGTGGTTCAGCAGTCTGCTGCCCGCCGCTTCAGTGATGATGAGGAGGCCTTCCTCATCACTGTCTCTGCACAGCTTGCGGGTGTTATCGCCCATGCAGAACTTACGGGTGCGGTGAGCAGTGGCGAAATAGCTAGAGATGACGCAACGGGCATTGTGGGTGTCCCCGGCTCGCCCGGTATTGGCATTGGAACAGCCGTATTCGTATCACCAACAGCCGATCTTAGTGCAGTGCCGTCACGAAGTGCCGATAACCGAAAGCAAGAACTGCGCGCTTTTCGAGCGGCACTCGCACGTGTTCGCGATGATATTGAAGTGGTCGCTGAAAACCTGAGAGATGAGCTTTCGCCTGAGGATCACGCCTTATTTAATGTCTACTTAACCATACTTGATGACTCGACGATGGGTAGCGAAGTCGCGGGTCTCATTAAGGCAGGTGAGTGGGCCCAAGGGGCGCTAAGCCAAGTAATGATCAAGCACATCCGGCACTTCGAGCGGATGGAGCATAGTTATCTCCGTGAGCGAGCGGTCGATGTCCGCGATTTGGGCACGCGGGTTCTGACTTACTTACAGGACGAAGAGCGATCAATTCGGGATTGGCCTGAGAACACCATACTTGTTGCTGAAGAGGTGACCGCCTCTGCGCTGGGCGAGGTTCCTCGTGAGCGTCTGGTCGGCATTGTGTCCCTGCGTGGGTCGTCGAACAGTCATACGGCTATTTTGGCTCGGGGGATGGGTGTGCCGGCGGTCTTAGGCGCCTCTGATCTGCCCTACAGTCGTTTAGATGACAAGACGGTGGTTGTGGATGGCTATAACGGGCGCGTGTACATTAATCCTCATGCGCAAGCGTTAAGGCGCTTTGAAAAATTAGTTAACGAGGACGAGGCGCTTTCTGAGGAGCTCGCGATCCTGCGAGATGACCTTTGTCAGACCAGCGATGGTCGACGAGTGCCCCTCTGGGTCAATACCGGCATTGCCGCTGATTTACAGCGTGCGCTTGATAACGGTGCGGAGGGAGTAGGCCTTTATCGCACCGAAGTCGCGTTTTTGTTGCGTGATCGTTTTCCTAGTGAAGAAGAGCAGCGCCAACTGTATCGAGATCAGCTTGAAGCGTTTGCGTCCGCTCCAGTCACGATGCGGACGCTCGATATTGGCGGTGACAAGTCGCTGCCCTACTTTCCCATTAAAGAAGACAACCCTTTTTTGGGGTGGCGCGGCGTCAGAGTCACGCTTGATCACCCAGAAATATTCTTAGCGCAAGTTAGAGCCATGCTAAAGGCCAACGAGGGCTTGGGCAATCTGCGCATTTTGTTGCCAATGATCTCTAGTGTTGAGGAGCTTGAAGAATCATTGGTGCTGATTAAGCGATGCCACGAAGAGGTTTCAGCTGAAGGTTACACTCAGCCCTTCCCTCCTATTGGAGTCATGATTGAAGTGCCTTCAGCGGTTTATTTGGCGGCGTCACTGGCCGAACGGGTTGACTTTCTATCTGTCGGCTCTAACGATTTGACCCAATACTTGCTCGCGGTTGATCGCAATAACGCGCGCGTTGCCGATCTTTACCAAGCGCTGCATCCGGCTGTGCTCAGCGCGCTTCAGGCAATCGTTGTTGCGGCTCATGGCGCGGGCAAGACGGTGAGTTTATGCGGCGAGATTGCAGGGGATCCCCGTTCAGTGCCGTTGCTTATTGCAATGGGCTTTGATCAGTTGTCTATGAATGCGACCAATGTACCGAGGGTAAAGAAAGTAGTGCAAACCATCACCGAGGAAGATGCTCATACCGCGCTCAGAAAAATTCAAGGTATGCACTCAGCAGGGCAGGTTATGGCGGTGCTCGATGAGTTGATCGAGGGATACCAATTGGAGCGATTCATACGCTCAAATAAGCGTGGTAGACAATGATTGCGTATCCGGACATCGATCCAGTAGCCGTTTCACTGGGCCCCCTGACGGTTCATTGGTATGGACTCACTTATCTTGCTGGCTTGTTCTTTGCATGGTGGTTGGCGAGCGTACGAAGCCTGCGGCCCGACGCTCCAATTAAGCGAGAGCAAGTCGACGATCTTATTTTCTATGCAGCCGTTGGCATCGTGGTTGGCGGTCGATCCGGGTACGTTCTATTTTATGGCGCACAGCGCTTTGCAGACGACCCGCTCTGGTTGGTTCGTGTTTGGGAGGGCGGGATGTCCTTTCATGGAGGATTGCTCGGTGTAATTGCTGCGCTTGCTATTTTCAGCTTCCGGCAAAAAATCAAATTTGGTTCTCTTGCTGATTTTGTGGCGCCATTGGCGCCTCTCGGCTTGGCATTGGGTCGTCTAGGTAATTTCATAGGCCAAGAATTATGGGGGCGGCCTGCTGATGTTCCTTGGGCCATGGTTTTTCCGGCGGATCCGCTAGGGTTAGCGCGCCACCCTTCGCAGCTTTATCAGTTTGCTCTGGAGGGCTGCTTACTGTTCCTGATTGTATTTTTCTTCAGCAAAAAGCCTCGACCAACTTGGTCGGTTGCTGGATTATTTTTGACTGGCTACGGTGTACTGCGCTTTTTAGCCGAGTTCTTCCGTCAGCCCGATGCCCATATTGGTTTTGAGGCTTTCGGTTGGCTGACCCGGGGCCAGCTTTTGTGTCTGCCGATGTTGGCGGTGGGCATTGTGATGATGGTGTGGTCTTTACGAGCGGGCACCAAGAAGCACGCTAACCCACAACAATTCTGAATATTAACGTTATTGGTTACGAGAAATTTATGCAGGCTTATTTAGATTTATTGCGAGATATAAGAGATAACGGCAGTGACCGCGGTGATCGCACAGGGACGGGAACCCGATCGGTTTTTGGGCGTCAGCTGCGCTTCGATTTGCGTCAGGGATTCCCATTGCTGACCACGAAAAAAGTCCATTTTAAAAGTGTTGCTAATGAGCTGATTTGGTTTTTAAGTGGCGATACCAATACCCGCTGGTTAAAAGATAATGGGGTCTCCATTTGGGATGAATGGGCGACAGAGGAAGGTGATCTTGGGCCTCTGTATGGCGCCCAGTGGCGCAGCTGGCCGACGCGTGACGGTAAGACTATCGACCAGCTCGCTTATGTGCTGACGTGTTTAAAAGAGCGTCCAGAGAGTCGGCGCATTTTATTTCATGGCTGGAACGTTGAATATTTACCCGACGAGGCGCTATCCCCTCAGGATAATGTTCGCGCGGGACGAATGGCGCTACCGCCCTGCCACCTCCTCTATCAATTTTACGTCGATCGCGGCGAGTTATCGGCGCAGCTTTATATTCGATCAAGTGATGTATTCCTCGGCCTCCCTTTCAATATCGCATCGGTTGCGCTGCTGACTCATATGCTTGCGCAGCAAGCTGATCTCGATGTTGGTGACGTGGTTATTTCGCTCGGAGACGCGCACATTTACAGTAATCACACTGAGCAGGTAAATACGCAGCTGGCTCGGACGCCCAAGCCGTCACCACGACTAGCCATTAATCGCCGCCCCGACAGCCTGTACGATTACGTTTTTACTGATTTCGAGGTCACTGGTTACGAACCTGATGCGCATATTTCCGCGCCGGTTGCGATCTGATGGGTGGATCTAGATTGTTACCGATGGTGTTAGTGTTAGCTGCGTCAGAGAACGGCGTGATAGGGAAAAACAATGCCTTGCCGTGGAATTTGCCCGATGACCTTAAGCATTTTAAGCAGACCACAATGGGCTGCCCGATTTTAATGGGTAGAAAAACGTATGAATCGGTGGGCCGTCCTTTACCAGGACGAACAAACATAGTGCTGACAAAAGATTCGGAATGGTCTGCCCCCGGTGTAGAAGCGTTTCAAAGCTTAGACGCAGCCCTTGATCGCGCTGATCAACAAGCACTTTTAGACGGCGCTACCGCACTCTGCGTTATTGGTGGTGCCGAGATATATCGCTTATGTCTCCCCATCGCCGATCAGGTTGTGCTTACCCAGGTACATGGCTATGTCCAGGGCGATGCTTATTTTGATGTCAGTCAGCTAGACGGGTGGGAAGAGCGAGAACGGCAAGATTTTATTGCCGGGGAGCGTAATAGCCACGATTTTAGTGTTGTGAAATTCGTGCGTCCGAGCTAGTCTCGCCCCCCGATTAATAATTCCTGAAACTCAGGCCACGCGGCATTTGCGTTTTGGTTGTCATCTCCGGTAAAGTTCGTGATCTCTGCCTGAGCGCATTTGAAGTAAAAAAGCTAAAAGCCATGAGCGCTGGGAAAATAATTTTAAAGTATGGTGCAACTGCACCTACCACCGGTTTTTGTCTACTAGAGGAAGCACCGACCCCATGACTACGCACCGATTCAAAACTGTTCTGCTCGCGGCCTGTGTCGCTGGCGGCGCCTTGGGTGTCGCAGCGTCAGCCAGCGCCCAGTCCCTTGACGCCATTCTTGAGGTGGGCAAGCAGCGCACCGCAGAAGCTCGAGGCTCACAGGCTAAGATTGACCGACTCGCTGACGAGACCCGAGATTTACTGTCCGACTACAAGACGGTAATGAAGCAGGTTGATGGCTTGTTGGTTTATAACGGCCGCCTTGAGCGCCAAATAGCCAACCAAGAGCGACGCATCGCTGATATTGACCAATCAATCGCTGATGCCGCTGTAATTCAGCGTCAAATTCCTCCATTGGTTGTCCGGATGCTCGACGGTCTTGAACAGTTTGTTCAGCTCGATATGCCTTTCGACCTCGATACTCGCATGGGTAACGTTGAGGCCGTTCGAAGCAACCTCGATCGCTCCGACGTAACCTCTGCGGAAGCGTTCCGACAGGTGCTAGAGCTGTACAGCATTGAGCTACAGTACGGTCGCGGTATTGAGTCTTACAGCGATACAATTGAAGTGAGCGGTGTTGCTCGCGAAGTCGATATTCTGCGCATTGGTCGTGTGTCTCTGGTTTATCAAACCACTGACGGTGCAGAAACAGGTGCATGGAACAAACAAACACAAACTTGGGAGGCGCTGCCTGCCGGGGATTACGCCGCAGCCGTCCGCAAGGGCGTCCGCATTGCTAAGAAACAAGCGACGATTGAATTGCTGAACATGCCCATAGCGGCTCCGGAGGCCAAGTAAGATGACTGCGCAGTTTGTTAAAGCTTCAGCTCTGGTTGTAATGGGGGTACTGACCTCCTTCACTGCCATCGCTCAGGATGCCGCACCGGAAGAGCCGGTCGGTCCCACTCCACAGGAAATTGCCGCCGAGAATATGGGTCAGCTGCTTAACTTAGTTAAGCAGGGCCGGTCGCGCGCCGCTTCTGAAAACGCAGCACGTGAAAAGCGTTTCGCTGAAAACAAAGCGAATCAAGCTGCAGAACTCAAGAAGGCCGAGCAGGAGCGTACTCGTCAAGAGCAGCGTTCAGCCCGGCTTGAGAAGCAATTTGAAGAAAACGAGTTACTTATTGCGGCTAAGCAAGAGAAGCTGAAAGAGCGCTTGGGTACATTGTCTGAGCTGTTCGGCCACTTGACCGCCGCTTCTGGCGATCTGGCTTCCAATATTGAAGTCTCGTTAGTTTCAGCACAGTATCCCGAGCGTGAAGGCTTCCTAAAAGACCTTATCGCTAAAATGAGCGGATCTGATCAGCTGCCAAACATTACTGAAATTGAGCGTGTTTGGTACGAAATGCTTCGCGAAATCAGTGAGCAAGGTGTTATTGCTAAGTACAGTGCCAACGTGTCGACACCTTCTGGTGAGATCTCTTCGCGAGATGTCGTTCGCGTGGGTGCGTTCAACGTCGTGGACGTCGATGGCAACTACTTGGCGTACCAGAATGGTAACCTGAGTGAGCTTCCTCGCCAGCCTGACGGCGGCTTTACGGGTCAAGCATCTTCATTGGCAGGTTCGTCGGCAGGTCTACACCAGTTTGGTATTGACCCCACCGGTCCTACTGGAGGATCTTTCTTGGCCGCTATTATTGATAGCCCAACGCTTGAAGAGCGCTGGCATCAGGGTGGCTACGTGGGCTACGCCATCACTGCAGTGGGTGCGTTTGCATTCTTGCTAGCAATATACCGTCTCTTTGTGCTGACGATGGTTAGCGGTGCAGTAAGTTCGCAGTTGAAAGCCACTAAAGCCAACGCCAATAACCCATTGGGTCGTGTCCTCAAAGTTCATGAGGACAACCCCGCCATGGATCCTGAAACACTCGAGCTGAAAATGGCAGAGGGTGTATTGCGTGAAACGCCGCAGCTTGAAGCGGGCTTAACGCTACTCAAGATTATTGCTGCGGTAGCACCACTTATGGGTCTATTGGGTACGGTTACCGGTATGATCGTAACCTTCCAGGCGATCACTATCTTCGGTGCGGGCGACCCGAAAGCGATGGCTGGCGGTATCTCAGGGGCTTTGGTAACTACTGTTCTGGGTCTCTTGGTCGCAATTCCCACTGTTCTTTTGCATACAGTTGTTAACGGACGAGCGCAGCGCATCATTCATATCTTGAATGAGCAGGCTACGGGTATCGTTGCCGAGCACGCTGAGCGGGAACACTCTAAGTAATCCACTGGCGAAGAGGTCCGATCAATGTCGGGAATATTTGATGTCATTCTCGCCTTTATGGATAAAGGCGGGAACGTCCTCTGGCTGATCGCAGCCTTAGTCTTCTTCATGTGGACGCTGATTTTCGAGAGGTTGTACTATTTTACCGCTTCTTGGAAAACTGACCGTGATCATGTGATGCAGTCCTGGGAAGGGCGGTCTGAGCGGCGATCTTGGAATGCCAAGCAGATCCGAATGAAGTTACTGTCCAGCAGTCGCGAACTCATTAACGACAACATGAACGTTATCTCAACGTGCGTCGCTCTGTGCCCCTTGCTGGGGCTACTGGGTACCGTTACCGGAATGATTGAAGTGTTTAACGTGATGGCAGTTACTGGTGGTGGCGATGCCAAATCTATGGCGGGCGGTGTCGAGCGATCGACTATCCCGACGATGGCGGGCATGGTTGCGGCACTGTCAGGTTTGTTTGCAAATACCTATTTGCAGCGGATTGCCGCTCGCGAACAGCAGTTCCTAGAGGATCAACTGACGTCGGATCATTAATTCGACGCCAAGAGGAATAAGTACCCATGCGCAAGATTGCGAAACAACAAGAAGACGAAGGGGCAGAGATAGACTTGACTCCGATGTTGGACGTCGTGTTCATCATGTTGATCTTCTTTATTGTGGTTGCCTCCTTCATTAAAGAGGCAGGTATTGAAGTAAACCGCCCTGACGATAACCAGCAGTCTGATCCTAATGACTCTGTGAGTATCGTTATCGAGGTAGCGGCGGATAACCAGATTTGGATGGAGAATCGACGCGTTGATGTTCGCGCTGTGCGTGCAAACATTCAGCGGGTTCTCGCCGAGGATCCCGAGGCGCCGTTAACGATTAAGGTTGAAAAGGGTGCCAAGACAGGTGTCGTTGTTGATATTGCTGACGCGGCTCGTGAAGCGGGAGTGGGAGCAGTGAATTGGGCGAGCGCGGGAGGATAATGCTATGAGTATGCGAGACGCAGCAACACGCCCCCGTCAGGCTCAAGACAATGGCAGCCAAATCGATTTAACGCCGATGCTTGACGTTGTTTTCATTATGCTGATCTTTTTTATTGTGACCTCTTCGTTTGTGAAGGAGCCCGGTGTTGAGATTTTTAAGCCTCAGGCTGCAACAACCGAAGCCTGTGAGCGCGGTACAATTATTTTTGCAGTGGATTCACGTGGAGACATCTACTACAACAAGAATAAAGTGCCTCTAGACCGATCGCTTCGAATCGCTGAGTCGGCTAAGAAGGAGGCTCCCCAGGCGAATGTGGTCATTCAAGTAGACCGTGAAACTCCAGCGTTCGCAGTCGAAGAGCTAATTGACGCAGTAAGGCCGGTGTTGACCGCGCCACCCTGTATCTCTACGGACGATGAGGCTTAATCGTAATGAGTAGCTCAAAGCGCGTTATCGTCGGTGGCTTGCTGGCCGTGCCAGTCGCTATCGGCTTGTTTTATATTATGCTGAGCCTTGTTACTCGTGATTTCGAGCAACAAGAGGTCTCGGCAAGAAAAATCGCTGATATTGTCGTTCCTGACAAGGTCATCGAAACCAATGTGAAAGAAATAAAGCCCGAGAAGGTTGAGGATCCTGAGGAACCGCCACCCGATCTCGAGCCCATTCAGTTTGATTCAAATATCGATATGAATGCGGCCAACATGGCGCCGCAAGCGAAGATTTCACTGAATCTTAACGCGTCGGGAATGTCGTCAGGTGACGGCGAGTATCTCCCAATTGTTAAGGTCGCGCCCATCTATCCGCGGCGAGCGCAAACACGCGGCATTACTGGCTATTGTATCGTTGAGTACACGGTGACGACCACCGGCGCTATTCGCGATCCGCAGGCCGTCGATTGTCAACCACAGGGTATCTTCGACCGCGCTTCTGTGAAGGCTGCGGAGAAGTTTAAGTATAAGCCGCGCGTTGTTGATGGGTCGCCCATCGAGGTAGCTGGCGTTCAAAATAAGTTCACGTTCGAGCTAGAACAGTAAGCTCACGTGGCGGAGGCGGGATCAATGTTTAATCGTATATTTACAACCTCAGTGCTTGCTGTCGCTGTGTCGGTAGTGTCTGTCGGTGTCGACCGCGCTATTACGTCACTCGACTTAGTGCCGCAAGCGGTTGCACAAGAAAAGAAAAAAGATCAGCGTGAGACTCGCCGAACCCCGGCGTTGCGCAACAAGGTCTACGAAAAGCTGGCAGAAGCGCAGACTTTCGCAGAGGCCAAGCAATATAAAGAGGCGGAGGTCATTCTCAATGAGATGATCTCGACAGAGGGCAAAAAAGCGTTGAACAGCTACGAGCTGGCTAACGTTTACAACCTGTTCGCATTTTTACGCTATTCGACAGAAGACTATAAAGGCGCACTGGATAATTACCGCAAGGTGGTTGCTCAGCCTGACATTCCGCTTGCAATGGAAATTAACACCAAGAAGACCATCGCGCAGCTGTTTTTCGTTCAAGAGCAGTGGCAGCAGGGTGTTGACGCGTTGCTAGAGTGGTTCGATCTGAGTGAGAAGCCCGACGCGGGTTCTTACGTGTTGCTGTCGCAAGGGTACTACCAGCTAAAAGATTACGACAAAGCGCTTAAGAACGTCGCTATTGCAATTGATATGTACGAGGTAGCTGGAAAGTTGCCCAAAGAGCAGTGGTACAACCTAGCTCGATTCCTTTACTTTGATAAAGGCGACACAGACAACGCATTAGCGACACTTAATGTCCTGTTGAAGTATTACCCCAAAAAGCAATACTGGGTGCAGGCCTCGCATCTTTATGGCGAGAAGAAAGACGACGCTAAGCAGCTAGCGATGATGGAAACGGCCTATGAGCAGGGTATGCTCGACAAGAGCACAGACCTCGTAACTATGGCTTATTTGTATCTTAACGCTGAGGTTCCTTTCCCTGCCGCGCTCGTAATGGACAAGGGCTTTAAGGCAGAAATCATCGAGGAAAAGTCGAAGAATTATGAGTTGGCCGGTAGTGCGTGGCGTCAGGCGCAGGAAACTCAAAAATCTATTCCTATGATGGAGAAGGCCGCCGCCAAGTCAGATGATGGCGAGCTTTACACCCGCTTAGGAAACGTCTATCTCGATGGAGACCAGTTTAAGCAAGCGGTTGATGCGATCAACAAGGGTCTTGCGAAAGGTGGCGTCAAGCGGCCTGACCAGGCTAGATTGGCGCTAGGTATGGCCTACTTCAATCTTGGCAATTACTCTGACGCTAGGAAGGTCTTCCGCGTTGCGGCTAAAGATGATCGGTCCGAAAAGTATGCTAAGCAGTGGCTAAAGTATATCCAGAGCGAGCAAGAGCGTCAGGAAGAGCTGGCTAGAGACATCTAAACAAAAAATATAGGTAATAAAAAAGGGGCTCAGAAGAGCCCCTTTTTTGTGGGTATGATCTTAAGCAGGAACAACGTTCTCAGCTTGAGGACCCTTTTGTCCGGTCGTAACCGTAAACTCAACTTTCTGACCTTCGGCGAGGGTTTTGAAGCCATCACCTTGAATCGCGCTGAAGTGAACAAAGACATCTGGGCCGCCTTCCTGCTCGATGAACCCAAAACCCTTGCTTTCATTGAACCATTTTACGGTTCCTGTAACTTGTGCCATTTTTCAATTACCTGTGTTGCTGAATTACACCACCTACGATGTAGGCAGTTTTGGCGCTTGATGATAAGTCGACCGTTTGACCGAGAACACTTTTCATAAAACGATGTCGGCGAATCCGACGGATTTTAGTGTAGCACTCCGAAAAAACAAAAATAGATTTTATTTGTAAAAAATTAACGCGTTAAAATCGCGGATTTAGTTAGCCGACCGGCAAAATTTTAAGCATATCGGTCGTTCCGGTCAGTCCCATGGCACTGCCTTTGGTCAACATCATAAAGTCGCCGCGGTGCAAATATCCGCCATCCACTAAGAACTCTATCACCCGCGCATCAACGTCCTCAGGTGCGAACGCGGTCGCATCAAAATACAGTGGGATCACCCCGCGACATAACGCAAGTTTTTGCAGCGTATTATATTGGCGACTAAGACCAAAGATGGGTAGCCCTGAACTCAATCGAGACATCATTGTTGGCGTAGAGCCTGCTTCAGTCAGTGCCGCGATGCCGCGCACTCCGGGAAAGTGATTGGCTCCATACATCGCTGACAGTGCGATAGCTTCCTGGGTCGATGAGAACTGCCGATCGAGGCGATATCGTGACGTTCGCGCAACAGGATGGCGCTCGGCGCCCAGCGCAGCATCCGCCATTGCCATGACAACTTCTAGAGGATACTCCCCGACTGCTGTTTCGGCGGAGAGCATGACCGCATCGGTGCCGTCCAAAACGGCGTTAGCGACGTCGAACACCTCGGCTCGTGTTGGCATGCTGTTACTAATCATTGATTCCATCATTTGCGTCGCCGTGATTACAACGCGATCGAGCTTGCGAGTGCGCGAAATCAAATCTTTCTGGATTCCGATCAGCTGCGCGTCACCGACTTCGACACCGAGATCGCCTCGAGCAACCATAATGCCGTCAGACGCTGTGATAATGCTATCGAGCAGTGCAGTGTCAGCAACCACTTCGGCTCGTTCAATTTTCGCTACGATAGCAGGGCTTAGCCCGACGTCCGCAAGTAGCCCGCGCGCTTGATCAATGTCCTCGCGGCTAGACACGAAGCTCACAGCAACAAAGTCGGGCTCAATTGCACCCATACCGGCGATATCGCTGAGGTCTTTTTCTGTCAGTGCCGGTGCAGCCAAGCCTCCACCTAACTTATTGACCCCTTTACGCGATGACAACCGCCCGCCAATGAGCACGG
>CAJQLP010000082.1 GCA_905479205.1 uncultured Luminiphilus sp. | reverse complement strand
TTCTCAACCGCCTTTCGAAACTTTGAAAAAGTTGGGGGCAACTCATCCAGGGGAAATGGTAGCTGTACTTTATCTAAGAGCTCATCCGTCTCCACCTCGATAACTCGGTAGCCTGCAGCGACAAGAGTTGCGTTTTCGAGACGCTCTTCAGTCGCTAGCGGTAAGTCAGTCACCACACAACTGACACGAATTGTTTTAGAAACTGAATTTACGGCATCAGCCCGTTTCTATGAGCCGCCAGATACGATCTTCTGCCATGTAAGAAACGCACATGAATGCACACCCTAGCCACAGCACCGGTCTTCTCGAACACCGGTCAACTGCCCCTGATCCCACAAGCGCGTGGCTTCCAAGTTGAAAAGATCTTCTGGCAGCCTCGACAAGCGCTTAAGCTCCAGGCAATGAAGCCCCGCCTTACCTGCTTCGGTCAGCAGGCGAAGAATGACGCTCGATGTATCTGACTCTTTCATAAAAGCACCGACAGCAAATACGAGAAAAGACCCGAAATTTTCGTAGAGAAAAACAGCAAGCCTTTATCCTTGTTTTTGACTACGACAAGTTGTCCAACATCTCTAGTAAACGCTTCCTCGCATCATGGTTCAGTGGCAACAACGGCTTTCGGGGATCCCCAACATCGAAGCCTTGAAGACCGAAGCCTGATTTAACGGCAGCCGCTAAACCTGATGTCACGATGTACTCAAGAAACTCATATTGCTGATAGAAGAGTTGCTGAGCTTTCTCCGTATTACTTTCTTTAACGGCGTCAAACAGCTGCTTCGGCTGATCACCAATTAGACACGGAGCCGCTGTACACCAACCAACTGCGCCCGCATTAAGTGCCTCCAATGCCATATGGTTGCAGCCATTGAAAAATGGGACTTCACCGTTCGATAACTTATAGATCTTGTGCATGCGCTGGATGTCGCCCGTGCTTTCTTTGATCATGGTGGCATTTTCAATGCTGTTGATCATTTCCAACATGAACTCGGGGGACATATCAACGCCGCACGTTGCCGGGTTGTTGTAGATCATGATGGGTAGAGGTGTTGCCTTTGACACCGTATCGTAGTGGAGGAAAATTTCGTCCTCACTCAACTTGTAATAAGAAAAAGGCGACAGCATGATTGCGTCAGCGCCGATTTCTTTGGCGTATTTCGCATAATTCACTGCTTGCGCTGTGGTCAGCTCGGCAAGGCCGATGACAACCGGTATCTTCCCGTCAACATACTTCACGGTATAGTCAGCCACTTGCTTCCATTCCGTCTCGCTTAGATACGCCGCTTCGCCCGCACTGCCGAGTGCCGCAATGGCATCCACTTTCGCTTCGAGCAGCACGTCGATTACTTTGCCCAGTTTGTCGAGATCAACACTGGTGTTGTCTTTGCTAAACGGCGTTACTGGGTAGCCGATGATTCCAGATAAATTCATAGTAGTATTCCTCAAATACAGTCTTGGTGGTTTTTAAGTGCCTGTCTTACGTAGTACGCAAAATTGACCTTGTTGCGTTTGTCTGTAGAGACCCAGTCATGGGCTTCTTGAGCCGGTTCATGAGGCAGCGGTTTTACCTCGCCGCCGGCCATCGCCAGCAATTGCAATCTGGCAGCTCGCTCGATCAACACCGCCAGATTGCACGCCTCTTCGATCGTCTTGCCGGTCACAAGTTGACCGTGGTGGGCGAGGAAAACCGTCCGGTTATCGCCCAGAGCCTTAGAAATTAATTTGCCCTCTTCGTTGCCAACAGGCACACCTGGCCAGTCTTTTACGAACGAGCAATCGTTGTACAAGCAGCTTGTATCCATATGGGAAATCACCAAGGGCACTTCCAACATGGACAACGCAGCAATGTAGGTCGGGTGCGTATGGATAATGCAGTTCACATCTGGATGTTCTTTATAGATCCAGGTGTGGAAGCGGTTGGCCGGGTTAGGCATACCTTCACCATCCAACGGAGTAAGGTCTTGATCCACCGCGATCAAGTTCTCAGCCGTGACTTCATCAAAACCCAAGCCAAACCGTTGCGTCAGGAACGTATCGGGCTGTTCACCCCGACAGGTAATCTGTCCGGCCAAACCTGAGTCATGCCCCTTATCAAAGAGAATTCGGCACGTCACTGCTAACTTTTCACGATCAGTAAGGCCTATATCTTGAATCAGCTTTTGCATATCGCTTTCAGCTTTCTGCATTAGCTCGTCTTTGGTCGTAGTTGCTGTCTTCATACCTATCATCCTCTGTAACTGCTTTGACAATGGCTGCACGATACCGATAAACTGGCCCTACAATAAGATCCAGATTTAACAATTTTAATGGCCCAGAAAAGGTAAGTGGTATGTTGAGACCATGGGAAACGCAGTTTTGGCTGGAAGACAGCCCAGGCAAAACCCTGCATTCAAAACTGTTAAACAAACTAACAGCCGATATTAAAGACGGGCGACTAGCGCCCGGCAGCATGCTGCCGGGGTCACGCTCCCTTGCAGAACAACTGGGGGTTAATAGAAAAACAGTCCAACTTGTATATGAAGAGCTTGAAGCTCAGGGGTGGTTAATTACCCGGCCAAGGTCTGGTACATTTGTTTCCGAGACTTTGCCGGAACAAGGACTATCGCCAATAAATAAAGACCTAGTCAGCAGCACACATAAGGCCAAACTACCTTCTGAATTGGTTGAAATCCTCTATCAGGATGCCCTCAGTCCTTATAACAATATCCCCGCAACCAACGACGGGATACCGGACTCCCGGCTTATTCCTTACGAATTACTCGCCCGAACATATCGACGGGTGTGCATTAATCTCAGCCGCCAATCAAAGTTAGGGTATGGAGATCCGAGAGGTAGCATTGAGCTACGTGACTCCGTTAGAAAAATGCTATCCGGTGATAGGTTTATGAATTGCTCGACTGAGCAAGTCTGTATTGTCAGGGGCAGCCAAATGGGTATTTACCTAGCCTCAAGGGTTCTAGACCCTAAAAAAGGGGCCATCGTCATGGAGGACCTTTACTATTTGCCTGCCAGAGCAGCATTTGAGTCGAATGGTTTTAAGGTCTTGAAATGTAGGCTCGACGACCGCGGTCTGAACATTGACCACCTACAGGAGATATTGGACAAACACACCGTCGCCGGTATTTACGTCACCCCACACCATCAATACCCAACAACCGTATGTCTACCCATGGATAGACGATTGGCTTTGTTAGAGCTGTCTAAATCGTTCAAGTTTGTAGTGCTGGAAGATGATTACGACCATGAATTCCACTATGAAACCAACCCAATTCCACCATTAGCAAGTCTGCCGAATTCAGAGAATGTCGTTCACATAGGGTCAATGTCAAAAGTATTTGCACCAGGATTAAGGCTTGGCTACATTGCCGCAGACACCCAATTTATAGAGAGAGCCGCACAGGAAATCGTGCTTATTGATCGACAAGGCAACACGTTATCAGAGTTGGTGCTATCCAGTTTAATGGAGTCGGGAGAAGTCAAACGCCATATCCGAAAATCAAGGAGAGAATACGAATCCAGAAGGAATCATACCGCGCAAGAATTTAAGAGAGTCTTTGGCGACAAAATTTCTTTTAGCCTACCCACCGGCGGCATGGCTATATGGGTCGATATTTCAAAATTAGCCAACGGCAAAAAGCTTGAGAGTCTACCGAATAAAGACTCTACCCTGAGTACACTGTATACAGACGACAAAATTGCACCTGCTCATGTCCGATTTGGGTTTGGAGCCCTCAACAAAACGGAGATTACGAAATCTATCGAACAACTGTCAGAAGCTTTAGCTTGATGATTGTGGCTCAACAAAAACAATCGTATTGAAATGAGTATTTGGCGTGATCGCCTTCATTTTCTCTAACAGATGCAACGGTATGTCGATTTTCTCACTGCCAGAATCAGGCAGAATTTGAAGGCATTCTTCTCTTTCAACGTTGATCCTGGTGGTGACTGGAATGCCGCTGTGATTGTCTCCATTGGTTAACGTTAGATAAACTTGAATTTTGTATAGACAGGCTATTTCAAGATAATCGTGCAAATCGCAACTTATCGGTTTCATATTTACGTATCCAACAGCGTGATAGTCAAGACATTGAAATCAGGCTATTAGCTTTACCCTGAATGCGATTTACCATATACCAGCCTATAGGGGCATTACAATTTCAGACAGTAGCGCTAGACCTAATTGCTTTTTTCAACCCCGCTACCATCGTATAGTAGTCTTGGTTCTGAAAGAGTGATCGACCGACAATAAAACCAGTGACACCCAGCTTCATCAATGCTGGAATATTCTTTGATGTTACGCCACCTGCCACCCAAATATCGCAATTATGTTGTGCTTTGTTAATCAGATTTCCATCTTTTTGAGCCGCTTTATACGTATACGTTAGAATTCGATTGAGTGTTGCATTGCTCATCGGTGTATCCGAATCGTACCGCGACGGAAGCACATACTTTGAACCAGCAGCAAATGTTTTCAATGCAATAAAGATATCCATTGCTTGTTGAGATAAAAAAACCAAATGGGGCTTACGTCTTTTCATGCGTTCTTTCGGAATAGTCCAAAGGGCTTCGCTAAAATTAATTTCGTCCCAGGTTGCATTCGATAACTCTGACTTTCTCACTAAAGTGAGCAGCACTAGTTTAATCGCCGCGCGGTATTGAGGTGAAGTCCCGATTCGATTCATCTACTTGTACATCAGGTCAATTTCAAACGGTGTTAATGCTCTTTCACGCGGTACAAATTTAGCTATAGTGGTTGGGCGTACCATTTCAGCAGGGTTTTCTACATTCTGTCCTCGCTCAATCGCCCAACGATAGACGTTTAAAACGACTTCGCGTGCATGAACAGCGGTTGCTGGAGCACCTCGCTCAACTATTGCGTCAGTCAAAGATCATAGATCTTCATGGGTAATCTCAGCCAACTTCTGATTTCCAAAAACCTTCTTCAATTCTCGGTTATAGACAGACTTGCGCATATCGCGGGTTGAATCCGCCATCTGATACCCACGTAACCATTTATCCGCCCATGCGCCAA
>CAJQLP010000081.1 GCA_905479205.1 uncultured Luminiphilus sp. | reverse complement strand
TTTTTTTACGGTATTTATTGCCGCAATAGGTTGACCCAGCGAGTTCGCGTCCCTATACTCCTGCGCCTCTGATCGAGACAATATGTTCGGTCTTGGTGACAGCCAGCAGCGTTGTAATGTGTTTACGATGGTGCCAAGGGGGCGGTCACTACAGGTTTTTGATGCGGGGTGGAGCAGCCTGGTAGCTCGTCGGGCTCATAACCCGAAGGTCGTCGGTTCAAATCCGGCCCCCGCTACCAAATCGACGGTGTTTATTGCTCAGAATATCGTCACGTGTGAAGCCCCTTATTGGGGCTTTTTCGTATCCGCAAAAAATGCCGTTGGCGGATTGCAGGAGAAATCAGCGATGTCAGGAAAAGAATCGCGATTGACGGAGCTTCTCGCGCCAACCATTGGTTCGCTGGGTTTTGAGCTCTGGGGACTTGAACTCATTTCTCCCAATCGCAAAGCTACGCTTAGGTTATACATCGAAGGTGAGGATGGAGTAACCGTTGGCGACTGCGCGACGGTTAGCCGTCACGTAAGCTCTGTGCTTGATGTGGAGGATCCGATTCAAGGTGAGTACACTTTAGAGGTGTCTTCGCCTGGAGTCGATCGGTTGTTGTTCAAGCCCGAGCAGTATGGGTTGTATGTTGGAGAACCCATTGAGATTAAACTTCGCCTCCCTTTCGAGGGTCGCCGCAAATTCCGCGGCTGGCTGTTAGGGATCGAAGGCGACGATGTCGTCGTGCGGGTAGACGATCATGAGTATCTGCTGCCCATGCAACATATAGACAAGGCAAAGGTAGAACCTCGCCTTGAGGTCGGTAAGGCCAAAAGTAATAAATCTACTGACACGGCAAAATAAAGCCGGACGCTGGGAAACGTATGATAAACAAAGAAATTTTGATGGTCGCGGAAGCGGTTTCTAACGAAAAAGGTGTCTCGGAAGAGATCATCTTTGAGGCAATCGAGCTGGCCTTGGCCACCGCAACCAAAAAGCGCTACGACGAAGACGCCGATATCGAAGTCAAGATCGATCGGAGCACAGGTGACTACGTTACTACTCGCCGCTGGCTAGTCGTAGCAGACACTGAGTTAGCCCTGTTAGGCACTCAGTTCACCACTGAGGAGGCTCAAGAAGCGAGTGCCGACCTTAAAGTGGGCGATGTGCACGAAGAGATCGTGGACAATGTCGATTTTGGTCGTATCGCCGCTCAGACCGCCAAGCAAGTTATTGTCCAGCGCGTCCGAGAAGCTGAGCGCGCCCAGATCGTTGACGAGTACCGCGATCGAATAGGCGAGCTGTTAGCTGGAATCGTTAAGAAAGTGACTCGCGACAATATCATTATCGATTTAGGCAGTAACGCGGAAGGCCTACTGCCCCGCAGCGAGCTTATTGGCCGTGAGACATTTCGTATCAACGATCGCGTACGCGCTGTTCTCAGTGAAATTAATTCTGAGTCGCGTGGTCCTCAACTGATTTTGTCTCGATCTTGCAAAGAAATGCTTATCGAGCTCTTTAAAATTGAGGTGCCCGAAATTTCTGAAGGCGTTATTCAGATTCGTGCTGCTGCACGTGACTCTGGCTCTCGTGCCAAAATTGCCGTGAAAAGCGGTGACCAGCGTATCGACCCTGTGGGTGCTTGCGTGGGTATGCGTGGTTCGCGGGTTCAGGCGGTCTCCAATGAGCTCGATAATGAGCGTGTCGATATTATCTTGTGGGACGACAACCCCGCACAGATGGCTATTAATGCCATGTCTCCTGCGGAAGTTGAGTCGATTGTTGTCGATGAAGATACCAACACAATGGAAGTGGCGGTAGCGGAAGACAACCTAGCCCAGGCCATTGGTCGGGGCGGCCAAAATGTGCGCTTAGCATCAGAGCTGACTGGTTGGACTATCAATGTGATGAGCGTTGATGAGGCCGTCGAGAAGCAAGAAGCGGAAACAGTGCAGGTGATGGAAACGTTCATGGAAGCCCTCGATGTCGATGAGGATGTCGCTGGCGTTCTAGTTGATGAAGGTTTTACCACGCTAGAAGAAGTCGCTTACGTCCCGCTCGAAGAAATGATGTCGATCGAAGGCTTCGATGAAGATATTTCTGAGGAGCTCCGAGCCCGAGCAAAAGACGCGTTGTTGACGATGGCTATTGCTTCTGAAGAGGAGCTGGGCGCTCACGAGCCAGCAGAAGATTTGTTGAGCATGGATGGAATGGAGCGTCATCTTGCGTTTGTGCTTGCGGGTCGTGGTGTTGTCACCATGGAAGATCTCGCGGAGCAAGGCGTTGACGACCTAATGGATATTGAAGAAATGACCGAGGAGCGTGCGGCGGAGCTGATAATGACAGCACGTGCACCTTGGTTTGCGGAGGAAGAAGGCGCCTAAAAAAACGCTTTTTTTAACGACGCAAACCCAAACGGATCAGGGAGTATCAAATGGCTCAGGCGACAGTAGAACAACTAGCAACGACGGTAGGAGCTTCCGTCGAGCGGTTGTTGTCTCAAATGAAAGACGCCGGCTTGCCTCACGCAGCGGCCGACGAGCTTGTTTCAGAAGAAGACAAGCAAACGCTTTTGGCGTTCTTAAAGCGCAGTCATGGTGATAGTGCAGAGGCGCCCAAGAAAATCACGTTGAAGCGCAAGCAAGTGAGCACACTGCGCACGAGCGGTGCGGGCAGGCGCACGGTCAACGTCGAGGTACGGAAGAAGCGCACGTACGTCAAGCGTGACGAGTCAGAGAGCGTAGCTACTGATGAGATGGTAGAGGAGCAAGATGCGACTCTCATTGATGACGCAGCCGTTTTTGAGGCGCCTGCTGTAGAAAGCGCGTCGGAAACTGAAGCTCCTAGTGCAGTAGATAGTGCGGCAGATAATGCAGTAGATGAGCCAGTAGCGCCTGAACCTGAGCCCGAACCTGAACCCGAGCCCGAGCCTGAAGAAGACCTTGCGGACGTAGATCCAGAAGTACTTCGGCAGCGAGCGGCTGCTCGTCGTAAAGCTGAAGAATCAAAGCGTAAGAGCGACCTAGACGCGGTCGTCGAGGCAAAGAAAGCCGAAGCTCTGCGTGAAGAGCAAGAGAAGGCGACGCGAGCTGCGGCGGCAAAAACTGCGAAAGATCAAGCCACCCCGTCGTCTGCTGGTGCTGGCGCTGATCGTAAGCCTAAGCGATTGCATGATGCCCCCGTACAGGATGAGCCTGCCCGCAAGAAGGGTAAAGGCGGTCGTCTAGACAAGTCCTCTATTTCCGGTGCACGTGGTAAGCAGCGTGGACATAACCTCTCGCTGAGCGCCCTAGAGGCCGCAGAAGCAGGTGGTCGCCGTCGTGGTGGTCGACGTGCCAAGAGAGGCAGTCATGAGGAGCACGGTAAGCACGGCTTTGAGCAGCCCACAGAAAAGATTGTGTACGACGTGAATCTGCCAGAGAACATTGCGGTTGGTGATCTTGCACAGCAAATGGCTGTTAAGGCCGGAGTGGTGATCAAAGAGTTGATGAAGCTTGGCGTGATGGCCACTATTAACCAGATGGTTGATCAAGACACAGCGGCGCTGGTTGTTGAAGAGCTAGGACATAAAGTCAACTTGGTTAGCGTTGACGAACTCGAAGATAAGCTGGAAGAAACGCTGGCCAGTCATGAAGGAACGCTTGAGTCTCGTGCACCGGTTGTGACTGTAATGGGGCACGTTGATCACGGTAAGACTTCTCTACTTGATTATATTCGTCATTCGCGAGTAGCGAGCGGTGAGGCCGGTGGTATTACCCAGCACATTGGTGCCTATCACGTCACGACCGATCAGGGCATGGTGACTTTCTTAGATACGCCCGGACACGCGGCGTTTACCGCAATGCGTGCTCGCGGAGCCAAGGCGACGGATATCGTTATCTTGGTCGTTGCTGCCGATGACGGTGTGATGCCTCAAACAGAAGAGGCGATCCAGCACGCTAAAGCGGCAGGAGTGCCTCTCGTTGTTGCGGTTAACAAAATCGACAAAGAAGCCGCAGACCCCGATCGCGTGAAGAACGAGTTGGCAGCGAAAGAGGTTATCCCGGAAGAGTGGGGCGGAGAGAATCAGTTTATCAATGTTTCGGCCCACACCGGTGAGGGCGTAGACGCACTGCTTGACGCGGTATTGCTGCAAGCTGAATTGCTTGAGCTGAAGGCGCCTGCCGATGTTCCTGCTCAAGGTATTGTGATCGAATCTCGTCTCGATAAGGGTCGCGGTCCCGTCGCGTCACTGCTCGTGCAGGCAGGCACATTACGCAAGGGTGATATCGTTCTTGCAGGCCTGCAGTATGGTCGCGTCCGCGCGATGCTCGATGAGAACGGTAAGCCGGTAGAAAGTGCGGGGCCTAGTATTCCCGTCGAAATTCTCGGCCTCGATGGAACACCTGATGCAGGTGACCAAGTTGCAGTAGTCGAGAGCGAGAAGCGTGCGCGTGAAATCGCTGACTTCCGCCAAGAAAAAATGCGCTCTAACAAGCTGGCTCGCCAACAAGCGGCGAAGCTTGACAATATGTTTGAGTCTATGACTGCCGGTGACCGGAAAACGCTTAATCTGGTTATCAAAGCGGATGTGCGCGGTTCACTCGAGGCCCTGCAAGGCGCCTTGGCCGACCTCGGCAACGATGAAGTCAAAGTGAATGTTGTGTCAGGCGGTGTCGGTGGCCTTACCGAATCGGATGTTTCTCTAGCAATGACGAGTTCGGCAATTATTGTCGGCTTTAACGTGCGAGCTGATGTTGGTGCGCGTCGTGTTGCTGAGCAAGAGGCCGTTGAAGTTCGCTATTACAACGTGATCTACGATTTGATCGATGACGTTAAAGCGGCACTGACAGGCATGTTGTCGCCTGAGCTGCGCGAAGAGATCGTAGGAATCGCCGAAGTCCGCGATGTCTTCCGGTCACCTAAGTTTGGCCTTATTGCGGGCTGCATGGTGACTGAGGGTGCCGTGTATCGCTCGAAGCCTATCCGTGTTTTGCGTGATAACGTTGTGATTTATCAAGGTGAGCTCGAGTCACTACGTCGCTTCAAGGATGATGCGAACGAAGTCCGAAACGGCACGGAGTGTGGTATCGGCGTTAAGAATTACAACGACGTTAAAGTGGGCGATCTCATCGAAGTCTATGATGTGAACGAAGTCGCACGGACACTCTGAGGCTAGCGTGGCGCGCGAATACAGTCGTACACAGCGAGTAGGGGATTTTCTCCAGCAGGAATTAGCGCAGCTTATTCAGCGTGAGCTGCGTGATCCCCGCGTTGATATGGTCAGCGTTACGGGTGTCGATGTGAGCCGAGATTTGTCTCACGCAAAGGTGTTTTATACCCAGCTGGGAACAGACGACATCGAAGCGTCTAAAGAAACGACTGACGTGCTTAACAAGGCCGCAGGTTTTCTTCGCTCGCAGTTGGCGCGATCTGCCACCATGCGAACCGTGCCTCGGCTGCATTTTCGGTTTGACGAAAGTGTTGGCCACGGCCGTGACATGGAAGCACTGATTCGAGACGCGACAGAGGCTGACTCCGTACGTCATACTGACTCAGCGGAAACCTCCGAGGACGAGTGATCGTGGCTCGTAGACGACGCGGTCGTTCGGTGGACGGTGTCCTGGTGCTTGATAAGCCCAGTGGTATGACCTCCAATGGTGCACTGCAGCGAGTTAAACGCTTGTTTGATGCGGCCAAAGCGGGACACACCGGTAGCTTAGATCCCTTAGCTACAGGTGTTCTGCCGTTATGTTTTGGCGAGGCGACTAAATTTTCTCAGTACGTTCTTGATGCCGATAAGGGGTATTTAAGTACCTTTGTTTTTGGTATTGGCACCGATACGCTCGACGCAGAGGGGGTAGAAACCGCCCGAGCGGACGCTTCATTGGTCGATACTGAGAGTTTAGACAAGGCTATGGCGTCTTTGCGTGGTCCTATCTCGCAAATACCGCCCATGTATTCTGCGCTCAAGCGCGATGGTCAGCCGCTATACAAGCTCGCGCGCGCCGGCATTGAAGTCGAGCGCAAGTCCAGAAACGTCACCATTCACCATTTTGAATTGCTCGCTTTCAGACCGGGAGCTGTAGCGCAAGCGGATGTGCTGATACGCTGCAGTAAGGGCACTTATGTTCGCTCCTTGGCAGAGTCCTTAGGTGCTGCGCTGAATCTGCCGGCGCATGTGTCGGCATTGCGCCGTGATATTGCCGGCCCCTATAGCCTAGCGCAGGCGGTGACCTTAGACATGCTCGATGCTTGCGCAGCACAGGGGCAGGATGCGTTAGATGCTTTGCTGGCACCGATGGATGGGCCTCTTGATGCACTACCGTCGGTTGAGCTAGGTGATTCTGCCACTTACTACCTGAAACAGGGGCAGGCGGTACTAGTGCCAAATGGCCCAAGGAATGGTATGGTGCGCGCCTATGCGGCGTCAGGCCTGTTTTTGGGTATTGGTGAAATGCTCGATGACGGCCGCGTTACACCGCGGCGATTAGTGGTTCGTTAACCACTCAAGAACACTCAGCGGACCCGTCTGTAAACCTGCACGGACGGGCTCGATTAATCAAGCAGGTTGGAGAAAGTACTATGGCGTTAGATGCAGCCACTAAAGCTCAGATCGTTACAGATTACCAGCAGTCAGCTAGTGATACAGGTTCACCTGAAGTTCAGGTCGCCCTGTTAACGGCGAATATTGAGCAATTACAGTCGCATTTTAAGGAACACGCTAAGGACCACCATTCCCGTCGTGGCCTAATTCGTATGGTCAACCAGCGCCGAAAGTTGCTGGATTACCTGAAAAGCAAAGACGTGGCGCGTTACGTCGATTTGATCAAGCGTCTCGGCCTGCGTCGGTAATGACCAGCCCAATGGCCGGCTATATGCCGGCCGTTTCATTTTTTGGAGATAGTCAGTGAACGTAGTTAGAAAAACATTTCAGTACGGTGATCAAGAAATCACCCTCGAAACTGGTCGCGTAGCGCGCCAGGCTTCGGGCGCAGTACTTGTAACCATGGGTAGCACCAGTGTGTTGTGTACCGTCGTTGCAGCGCGCCAAACTCGACCCGGCCAGGATTTCTTCCCTTTGTCGGTACATTACATCGAGAAAACGTATTCTGTTGGAAAAATCCCCGGTGGATTCTTCAAGCGTGAAGGTCGTCCTAGCGAAAAAGAGACGCTGACATCGCGTCTGATTGATCGCCCGGTCCGTCCGCTTTTCCCGAATGGCTTCATGAATGAGGTACAAGTCGTTTGTACCGTTATGTCTGCGGATAAGGATACTGATCCAGATATTCCTGCAATGATTGGTACGTCAGCTGCATTGGCAATTTCCGGTTGCCCGTTCAATGGCCCTATCGGTGGGGCTCGAGTTGGTTTTGATCCCGCCAAAGGCTACATCTTGAATCCTACCTATGCTCAACTAGCGGATAGCGCACTCGACATGGTTGTTGCGGGTACTTCAGATGCCGTGCTGATGGTGGAGTCGCAGGCGAAAGAATTGTCCGAAGATCAAATGCTCGGTGCGGTACTGTTTGCGCATCAAGAAATGCAAACGGTTATCAAGGCGATTAATGAGCTGGTCGAAGAGGCCGGTAAGCCGCGTTGGGAATGGCAAGCGGCGCCCGTCGATGCGGATCTTCAAGCTGCTGTTGAGGCGGAAGCTCAAGCGGCGCTAGGTGAAGCTTACCGCATTACCGAAAAAGCATCTCGCTATGAGCGCGTCGGCGAAATTCGCAGCGCGGTTGTTGAAAAATTGGCAGTCGAAGGCGGTCCTTCGTCTGACGATATCAAAGACATCTTCAAGTCCATGGAAAAGAATATTGTCCGGCAGCGTATTATTGCGGGCGAGCCACGTATTGATGGCCGCGATTCACGCACTGTGCGATCAATCATGTGCGAAGTCGATGTTCTTCCCAAGGTCCACGGTTCGGCATTATTTACTCGTGGCGAAACACAGGCCATCGGTGCAGTGACTTTGGGTTCTACCCGAGATGCACAGATCATCGATGCACTGGAAGGTGAGCGTCGCGACCCCTTCATGTTGCACTACAACTTCCCTCCCTATTCTGTGGGCGAGGCAGGTCGTATCGGTGCTACTGGTCGTCGTGAAATTGGTCACGGTCGTCTTGCGCGCCGCGGTCTCGCCGCTGTGCTGCCAAGCGAAGAAGAATTTCCTTACACGATTCGTGTCGTCTCAGAAATCACTGAATCCAATGGCTCGAGCTCAATGGCGTCAGTCTGTGCTGGTTCCTTGGGCTTGATGGCTGCTGGTGTACCCCTCAAGGCACCTGTTGCCGGTATTGCAATGGGTCTAGTGAAAGAGGGCAATCAATTCGCTGTCTTGACCGACATTCTGGGTGATGAAGATCATCTGGGTGATATGGACTTCAAAGTAGCGGGAACTGCCGAAGGTATTACTGCACTGCAAATGGATATCAAGATTGAAGGTATCAATGAGCAGATTATGGAAGTCGCTCTCGAGCAGGCACAGCAGGCACGTTTGCACATCTTAGGTCAGATGAATGCGGTCCTCGAGAAACCTCGTGAGATTACCTCGGAAAATGCGCCTAGCATGATTGCGTTGAAGGTCGACTCCGACAAGATTCGCGACATCATCGGTAAAGGTGGTGCGACTATCCGTCAAATCACTGAGGACTCGGGCGCTACTGTCGATATCAATGACGACGGTACTGTTAAAGTTTTTGGTCAAAATCAGCACGCTCGCGATAAAGCGGTCGAGATGATTATGGCTATTACTGCAGAGGCTGAAGTCGGCGCTATTTACGAAGGTGTCGTTGCTCGGATTGTCGATTTCGGTGCATTCGTGAATATTCTGCCAGGTAAAGACGGTTTGGTTCACATCTCACAAATCGCTGATGAGCGTGTTGAGAATGTTACTGACTACCTCTCGGAAGGGCAGACAGTACGCGTTAAGGTTCTCGACGTAGACCAGCGCGGTCGTATCAAACTTTCGATGAAAGAAGTGGCAGAGAATTCAGCCGAGGCAACAGGTGAGGAAGAGCCTGAAGACTTGAGCGCTGAGTAAAGGCTAGCGATCTGCAGCGTGGGCTTGGCCCATCTGTAGTGTGCTTAAAGCTTAAAAAGGCCGTCGCCAGTCATGGCGCGGCCTTTTTTTTACAGTGCTGTGTTGTTTCAGGGCTCACTAGCCCGCGTCTAATGGGTAGTCACAGGATCATACTGCAAGCGGTTAGATAATTATTTTATCGCCCGATTTGCCATCAGGTCTTTAACAACCGAAGGGTCTGCGAGGGTCGATGTGTCGCCGAGATTGTCTAGATCGTTTTCAGCGATCTTGCGTAGTATCCGTCGCATGATCTTGCCTGAGCGCGTTTTGGGTAAGCCTGGGGCCCACTGAATAACATCGGGCTTGGCGATAGGTCCAATCTCCCTCACACACAGATTAATTAATTCAGCTCGAAGCGTTTCTGAGGGTTCTACGCCTCCCATGGGGGTGACGTAAGCATAAATACCTTGGCCCTTAATATCGTGCGGAAATCCCACTACGGCGGCTTCAGCGATGAGCTCGTGCTCGACAAGCGCACTTTCAACTTCAGCAGTCCCCATTCGGTGTCCTGACACGTTAAGTACGTCATCGACCCGGCCAGTGATACGGATGTACCCGTCAGCGTCTCTTAATGCGCCGTCACCAGTGAAGTAATAGCCCGGATAGGTACTGAAGTAGGTGTCGATTAAGCGCTGGTGATCGCCATAAACGGTGCGAATTTGTCCTGGCCATGAACGCTTAATAGCGAGGTAGCCTTCTGCAGCGCCGCTAAGCTCCGCCCCTGTCTCATCAAGTATGACGGGCTCTACCCCGAAAAATGGAAAGCTGGCGTAGCCCGGTTTTAATGGGTGAGCGCCGGGGAGGGGGGTGATCATGATCCCGCCTGTCTCGGTTTGCCACCAGGTATCGACGATTGGGCAGCGTCCGTCGCCTACAACCGAGTGATACCACTCCCAGGCTTCGGGATTAATGGGTTCACCCACTGAGCCTAATACTCTGAGGCTCGCTCGAGAATGCTTCGTTACCAGCTCATCGCCGAATGCGTGGAGTGCGCGAATAGCCGTGGGCGCGGTAAAGAACAGATTGACCTTATGTTTATCGATAACTTCCCAAAAGCGGCCGCCATCGGGGTGGGTTGGCACGCCTTCAAAGATAAGAGAGGTTGCGCCGTTGGCGAGCGGGCCGTAAACGATGTACGTGTGGCCCGTGACCCAGCCGACATCGGCTGTACACCACCAAATCTCGCCTTCTTTGTAATCAAACACATATTTGAAGGTCATTGCCGCCTGAAGTAGGTAGCCACCGGTTGTGTGCAAAACGCCTTTGGGACTGCCGGTAGAGCCCGATGTGTACAGTATGAACAGGGGATCCTCTGCATCCATGCTTTCGGGCGCACACTCATTGGCTGCTGCGGCCGTGGCCTCGTGATACCAAACGTCGCGCCCTTCAACCCAAGAGATACTGCCGCCTGTTCGGTTAACGACTATGACTGAATCCACGTCTGAGCAGCTTTGTAGTGCGATATCGACATTGGCTTTCAGTGGGATCTTTTTGCCGGCGCGTACGCCTTCGTCGGCGGTAATGACCATGCGGCAATCGGCATCATTGATGCGGCTCTGTAGCGCTTCTGGAGAAAAGCCTCCGAAGACCACCGAATGCACCGCGCCGATTCGGGCACATGCTAGCATGGCGTAGGTAGCCTCGGGAATCATGGGCATATAAATGCAGACTCTATCGCCTTTTTGAACCCCTCGATCACGCAATACATTGGCGAGGCGGCACACCTTATTCTTTAATTCTGAATAGCTAATATGTGAGCTTTGGGAAGGGTCATCGCCTTCCCAAATTAACGCGGTTTGTTCGGCGCGCTCTGGAAGATGTCGATCGATACAGTTGACCGAAACGTTGAGCTTGCCATCGACAAACCAATTGGCTTTGCCTTGGCTAATATCGTTGTCTGAGAGTCGGGTCCAAGGCTGATCCCAGGTTAAGAATTCCCCTGCGCGTTGCGCCCAAAATGTGTCGGGGTCCTCCAGCGACTGCCGATACATGGTCGCGTAGCTTTCGGGGGTGATGTGCGCATTGGCAAACTGGGGAGGTATTGGATAAGTGCCGTGATCAGGCATCGATGATCTCCATGTTCGATCAAATAAGTTTGTGCAAATAGTATAAAGCTCGCGCTGTACTTTGGTGCCACTAATTTATCTTATTAGTATTAAATACGGGCTAGCAGCTATTATGTACGCTCTAGCGACCTAAAAACTCTGGAGAATAATAATGTCACACTTGTCAGAGGCCAGTGCTCGAGAATACTGGCGTAGGAATAAAGCTCTGATGTTCAAACTTGGACTCATATGGTTTGCCGTTAGCTTCGGCTGCGGCGTGCTACTCGTAGATGTCCTCAATCAGATCCACGTTGGCGGCTATAAATTAGGGTTTTGGTTTGCGCAGCAAGGTTCAATTTATACATTTATTGCGTTGATCTTCTATTACTCCCGCGCGATGCATAATCTCGACAAAGAATTCAATGTTGAGGAGCGCGATTAATGGACTTGGCGTTCACTACCTACTTGGTTGTCGGCTTCACTTTCGCCATTTATATCGGCATTGCTATTTGGGCGCGTGCGGGCTCGACGAAAGAATTTTATATTGCCGGTGGGGGTATACACCCGATTGCTAACGGCATGGCCACAGCGGCCGATTGGATGTCGGCAGCGTCATTTATCGGTATGGCCGGCCTGATCGCTTTTATGGGCTATGGTGGTTCGGTGTTCTTGATGGGCTGGACTGGCGGTTATGTGATTCTCGCGATGCTTCTTGCGCCCTACTTGCGTAAGTACGGCAAGTTCACGGTGCCCGAATTTATTGGCGATCGATTTTATTCTGATGCGGCCCGGATTGTTGCAGTGATTTGCCTGATTATTTGTTCGGTGACCTATGTGATTGGTCAGATGAAAGGCATCGGTGTGGCATTCTCGCGCTTCTTGGAGACTGATTACGCTACCGGTTTGTATACCGGCATGATCATCGTATTTTTCTATGCCGTCTTGGGCGGCATGAAAGGCATTACGTATACGCAGATCGCACAGTATTGCGTGCTGATTTTGGCGTATACCATTCCCGCAATCTTTATCAGTTTACAGTTGACTGGGAATCCCATTCCTCAGCTAGGCTTGGGAAGTACTTTGGTGGGCACCGATACTTTTTTGCTGGACAAACTTGATCAAACCGTGCAAATGCTGGGCTTTCCCGAGTACACAACGCAGACTCGTATCAGTACCCTCAATATGTTTGCTTTCACCGCGTCGTTGATGATTGGTACGGCGGGTTTGCCCCACGTAATTATCCGATTTTTTACCGTTCCTAAAGTGAAGGATGCGCGCAGTTCGGCAGGTTGGGCGCTTGTATTTATTGCTATTCTTTACACTACGGCGCCGGCCGTCGCCGGCATGGCGCGCTTGAATATTATGCAAACCATTGAGCCCTCTCCTGGGCAGTATCTAGAGCTTGATAAGCGCCCTGACTGGTTTCGCAATTGGGAGAAGACAGGCCTTTTGGCGATCGAGGATAAAAATGGCGATGGCCGTATTCAATATAGTGCAGATCCTGAAAGTAATGAATTAGTGACGCTTGATCGCGATATTTTGGTTCTTGCCAATCCTGAAATTGCCCAGCTTCCGAACTGGGTTATTGCACTGGTTGCAGCCGGTGGTCTGGCAGCTGCGTTATCGACAGCGGCGGGCTTGTTACTGGCGATCTCGTCAGCCATTTCGCACGACTTATTGAAGAGTACTTTCATGCCCAGCATCTCCGAGAAGGCTGAGCTCAACGCGTCTCGTGGCGCGATGGCCCTGGCCATTGCGGGTGCCGGCTATTTGGGTTTGCATCCACCAGGCTTTGCCGCTGGCACGGTGGCGCTCGCTTTTGGTTTGGCTGCATCATCACTTTTCCCGGCATTAATGATGGGTATCTTTTCTACAAGGGTCACTCGTGAGGGAGCTGTTGGCGGAATGCTGGCGGGCATTGGTATCACGTTATTTTATGTGTTCCAGCATAAGGGCATCATGTTTGTTGCCGACTGGCGATACTTAGAAGACTGGGGCAGTAATTGGTTCTTGGGTATCGAGCCCAATGCCTTTGGTGTGGTGGGTGCAATGGTTAATTTTGCCGTGGCTATCGCAATTAGTCAGTGGACACCTGCGCCGCCTCAGCGAGTTCGAGACCTCGTCGAAGATATTCGCGTTCCGATGGGCTCAGACGTGGTACACGTTAATCATTGATATGAATGATCGCTCGCGACGTTAGGTGTTAAATCGATGGCTGAATCGGCGTTAAAAAGGGCTGTGTTTACCGACCGGCATGTTGTCATAGCGCTGCTGGTAGCGCCTATCCTGGCCATAGCGAGCTGGTACGCGGTAGGCTGGTTAGCCGGTGATCTTGCCGAGTCTGAGGTTGCCGAATCAGGGCAGGCTTACCCATTGTTAGAGCGGTCCGGTTGCCGCTATGAAGGCGGTGAATGCCGGGTCAGCAACGGAGATTTCATACTGACATTGACGGTGGGTACGATGGACAACGAAGGGGCTATCTATATTCAGTCTGCGTTACCCTTAGAGTCCCTGTTGATGGGGTTGCGGTCGTCCGGTGATAGTCCTCCTCTGGCCGCCCAGCGCCAAACCACTAATACGCGTGATTGGGTGTTTTTAGCGCCCGGGCCTATCGCGAGTGACGATGCTTTGCGTATTGTTGCTGTGGCGCGTGGTGCTGCTTATTTTGGCGAAGTATCGCTGACGTTTACCGAGCAGAGGCAGTACTGAGGTCCATTTGTCTATTATCAATGAGGCGGGTACTACCAAGGCTTGCAGCGCCAAAGATAGCCACTTCAGTATCCTCTGCCTGTGCTGACGCTAAATCACTTCGCCGCCTTATCTCTATGTAGTCGGGTTTAAACCCCGCTTTGGTGAGCCGCTGTATTGCTTCACCGCAAAGGGTATCGAAATCACGCCGCCCAGCGGCCATAGCTTCACGAACGCGCTCTAGTTCACGATAAAGCTCTGGTGCTTTAGTACGCTGGTCAGCACTCAAGTAGCCATTGCGTGAACTTAATGCCAGCCCGTCGTCAGCGCGCGCTGTTGCGATACCAACAATTTCAATGCCCATGGCTAAGTCGCACACCATTTTTTTGATGAGTAGCAACTGCTGTAAGTCTTTCTCCCCGAAAAGGGCGACATCCGGCCGCACGATGTTTAAGAGTTTGCAAACGACTGTTGAGACGCCGTCAAAATGCCCGGGGCGGCTAGCGCCACAAAGTACGTTGGTGAGCTCAGGAACGGTGACGACGGTGTGAGATTGAACCCCCTCAGGATAAATGTCTTTGTCATTTGGTGTGAACACAACATCGGTTTGAAGCCCATCGAGCTGCTTCAAGTCTTCATCCAGCGTGCGGGGGTATGACGCTAAATCTTCATTAGCCCCAAACTGCTTTGGATTGATAAATATAGATACAACAACGATGTTCGCTCGTAATTTTGCTTGTTGAACAAGCGACAAGTGACCGGCATGTAGATTGCCCATCGTCGGCACAAAGGCTACGGTCGCACCTCCTGCTTTGATCTCCGCTAGGTGGGCGGTTAGCTCGGCGCTGCTACCAATGATTTTCAATCTGAGTTGCCTTCGACTTACTTGTAGACATGTTCTTCGCGAGGATACTTGCCAGACTTGACCGCCTCTACAAACGCCTTGAGTGCCTCTTGCACCGACCCTTGCTCGAGCATGAAGTTTTGTACGAACTTGGCGGTATTTTCAGACAATCCAAGTAAATCGTGCAGTACCAGTACCTGGGCGTCGGTGCCCGCACCTGCGCCAATACCGATAACTGGGATATCGAGTTTGGAGCTAATGTCTGCCGCTAAGTGTTCTGGCACGCACTCAAGAAGCAATATGCTGGCGCCGGCATCTTGAATTTCTACGGCGTCAGCAAGAATGGATTTTGCTTCCTTCGGGGTTCGCCCTTGAACACGATAACCGCCAAACACGTTCACACTCTGAGGTGTTAAGCCAAGGTGAGCACACACGGGTATTCCTCGCTCCACCAGCTGATGGATACTGTCGCTAAGCCAAGTACCCCCTTCCATTTTGATCATCTGCGCGCCGGCCTGCATCAGCGCAGCGCCAGACGTTAATGCGCGTTCTGTGGTTTCGTAGGACATAAAGGGCATGTCGGAAACAATGAGGGAGTGAGGGCGAGCTCTGTCCACGCATTTTGTGTGGTAGACCATATCGTCCAAGGTGACGGGTATCGTCGTGTCATGGCCCTGTAGCACCATGCCAAGGGAGTCACCGACCAAGATGGTTTCCGCGCCCGCTTCGCTGACCAAACGCGCGAAAGTCGCATCGTAAGCGGTAATCATGACGAATTTTTCGCCTGCCGCCTTCATAGCATCCAGTGTGCTGATGGTTACGCGCTTACTCATTGCTGGTCCCCAGAGTGTATTTCAGTAACATCGTCGTTAAGAATGCCAGATTACCCGAAGAATGTCGGGTTGAAATAGTGTCGACCACTGCGAATATCCAATAAGTAGTCAACGAGTTGGACAAAATCCGTGTCACCTTTTGCTAAGTCAATTTCATTGGCGTTGACGATAAGTAACGGAGCGGCATCGTAGTAGTGAAAGAAGTCGCTGTAAACCTCATTCAGTTGTTCCAAGTAATGTCGATCGATACGGTGTTCGTTCGCGGCTCCACGTTGCTCGATACGCTCGAGCAAGCGGTCGGGTGATGCTTGTAAATAAATCACCAGGTCAGGCGCAGGCGCATCTATCGTCAGTTGCTTATAAACCTTGTCATAGAGCGCATATTCATCGCTATCCAGATTAACGCGAGCAAAAAGCGGGTCTTTCTCGATGAGAAAATCTGACACTCGAACAGGTTCAAAAATATCATTCTGGCGTAAGTCTTGAATCTTCTGAGCTCGCTGAAAGAGAAAAAATAACTGTGTTGCTAATGCCGCGTCGGCTTTATTTTGATAAAAGCGCTCTAGGAAGGGGTTCTCATGGGCATCTTCAAGCAGAGTATCGTAGTTAAATAGGCGAGCTAAGCGCTGCGCGAGTGTTGTTTTACCAACACCAATTGGGCCTTCGATTGCTATATAGCCGGGCAGAGCGCGTCCTTTGAGGTCAAGTGTTAGGGCGCTTTCAGTTGGCATGAGCGCAAGCCTTGCTGGGACTGACTGCCGACAGCGTTGCGGGCAGTTTGGTCACAGATACATTTTTAAGGCGCTTGAACATGTCGCCAACAGAATCTTTGCCGAAAACTATGTAATCACCGCCAGTAAGCTCTATAAGAGGCGCAAGAACAAAGTCACGCTCACCAATACCAGGGTGCGGCAGCGTTAATATGGGGCAGTTATGGCGTTGCTGATCATAAAGGAGTAGGTCCAGATCTATGCACCGCTCACCCCAATGGCGTCGCTTGATTCGACCCATGGCTCTTTCAATGTTCTGCAGTTCACTCAATAGTTCGTGCGCACTTAGCTGCGTGTCTAGGGCGGCGCAGGTGTTGTAGAAATCGGGTTGGTCTTGTGGCCCCATGGGTGCAGAGCGGTACACGGCTGCTGTCTTTGTGACTCGCGTTTTTGGCGCGAGTGACAAAGCGTCAAGAGCTTGCTGCAATTGCTTAATTGGGTCGCCAATATTGGCACCTAAGCCGATATAGGCGCACTTCACTGGCGTCTCCGTCTACGTGGTCGGCGAGTGGGTTTGCTGTCCTCTCTGGGCGGTGCAGTGCCGACAACATCGGGATTTAGCTGCTGTTGTTCTGTCCAAAATACACCGCAATCGTCGAGTTGCTCGCCAGCTTGTTCTCTGAGTAAAAGCAGATCATAGGCTGCTCTGAAGCGTCGCTGACTCATGATGTCGACGATACGCTTAGGCTTTCGTGCTTCAAGTTTCCCTTGCATCTCCCACATTTCACGCATCGGGATTGAAAAACGCTTCGGAATGGCTGTGTGGAGACAAGTTTCGGCCGTAACTTGTTGGCCGATGCTATTCATCGCTTGCGCTTGTGGCTCACCAGCTTGAGCCAGCGCTTCGTAGCGAGGCTGAACAGCTGGCCAGAGCATTGCTGCGAGTAAGAAGGCCGGAGTTACGGGTCGATCTTTTCGCACGCGCTGATCAGTGCTCTGCATCGCCGCTGTAACCATCTGCTTATATCGTGGTTCCTTAGCGATCCTCTCAGCTGCCTCTGGGGTCAGGTAGCGGAGTAAGTCGTAGTTGCACAGGAGTAAGAACGTGCTTTTCGCATGTCCCGACATAAACAATTTGAGAAATTCGTCGAACAGCCGTGCGGCAGGGATTTCGCTGAGCAACGGCCCGCAAACAGCTATTGCTTCAGCCGTCTCTGATTCAATATCGAATTGAAGTCGCGCTGAAAACCTCACTACTCGGAGCATTCGTACAGGATCTTCGCGGTATCGCGTCGCGGGATCGCCAATAATTCTAATGAGGCGGGCCTCAATGTCTTCTAAACCGCTTTGCTGATCGAGGACGCTTTCATCATCGGGGTCGTAGTACATTGCGTTAACAGTGAGATCTCGCCGTTTTGCGTCGTCTTCGAGTGAGCCGTAAACGTTGTCCCGCAGCAGCAGGCCTTTTTCCGATTGTTTGCTTGTCGAGGGTTTGGCTTCATCGCTGTCATGATGCCCGCGGTAGGTAGTGACCTCAATAATCTCTCGGCCTTGTCGCACGTGGACAATCTGAAAGCGGCGGCCGATGATCCGGGCGCTCCTAAACAAAGCTTTAGTCTGCTCGGGTGTTGCGTTCGTAGCAACGTCAAAGTCTTTTGGCTGCCCGTTGATTAGCAGATCGCGAACCGCACCGCCCACAATAAAAGCTTCGAAGCCACCTTCTCGTAGGCGATGAACAACACTCAGGGCTGCGCGACTTATAGCTGCCTGATCGATGCCGTGACTGGCTTTGTCTATGACCCTCAATGAACGTCCTTTTAAGTAAAGGCTGACGTGGCGAGCAGTCTACTAAGTTACGGCGTCGGTGGGGAGAGTAATCTTTGACAGAGAGGAACTTTTTGAAATTATTGGACTCTATAAATAAACATGGGGAAGTTTCCTTCCCCATCCAGGTCCGTTGTGACACATTTTATTGTTTTTTGGCCGGTTATTGTTATTTTGGCTCTGCTCTTAAGGTAGCATGAGTCGTGCCACTTGAATAAATATGTTGTTAATCAGTAGGTTAGGTTAAGTGGTATTTAGGGTGGTATTTAAATAGGCGCTTTGAGTGTTCCTGCTGTTACCTTTCATCACCCTCGGTGTTACCTATCGTGGCGCTTGTCAGGTGTGATTTTAAGCGGGTTTTTGTTTGGGCGCTTTTTTTCTCGAAATATTAAAACGCTGTCTGCGCTCCCAAAGACATTTTCGGCTAATCCCCAGCTTTTGTGCGAGCTGTGTCTCTGACATCGACTCCTGATGCTCGATGACAAACCGGTGAAAGTAATCTTCTAGGGAGAGCTCTTCATCCGTGGCCGCGCTGGTATCGCTCTGTGATTCGGGGTTTGGTGCGGGTGACGTGGCGCGGCCACGGTCCGCTGGAACTAATCGAGCTATCGGAGACGCTTGTTGTATTCCGAGATCGGCGACTTCGATCTCCGCGCCCTCCGCCATGACCACGCCGCGCTCAATGGCATGCTCAAGCTCACGAACATTGCCTGGCCACTGGTAACGCAACACCGACTCCAAGGCATGATCACTTAAGCGTCTCTCTGGCTGTTCCAGTCGTCTAGCTATGGTGCCGGCGAACCACTCAGCCATAGCTCTAATATCATTCCCTCGCGCACGCAGAGGTGGGATAACGAGGCGCAGAACGTTAATACGATAATACAAATCTTGCCGAAACTCGTTGTCTTGAGCGAGCTGGGCAAGGTCTCGATGTGTCGCGCAGATGAGTCTTACGTCCACTCGTTTGCTGGTGACTGCACCGATGCGCCTAATCTCACCCTCTTGAATGAATCGGAGTAGTCGCGCCTGTGCTGCCAGAGGAAGTTCGCCTATTTCGTCTAAGAACAATGTGCCGCCATCTGCCGCTTCAATTAAGCCGATGCGGTTGGTGTTGGCGCCGGTGAATGCGCCTTTCTCATAGCCGAATAGTTCGGACTCAATAAGCGTATCGGGGATGGCGGCGCAGTTAACAGCAACCATGCGACGGCTGGCGCGAGGGCTTGATTCATGGACTCGCCGCGCCGTGAGTTCTTTGCCAGTGCCTGTCTCGCCTAAAATAAGAACGGTCGAGTCCGTTTGCGCAATTTTTCTGACGTTGACATAGAGCTTTGCGAGGAGAGGGCAGGCGCCTTCGAAGTAGCTGTTCTCCGAGGCGTCAGTTTCTATCTGTTTGTTATTCTTGACCGTAGGATGTTGTGCCAATGCCTCGTGAACGACAGCCAGTAGATCATCGGCGGCACAAGGCTTGGCTAGGTAATCTACAGCGCCTTGCTTCATCGCCTCAACAGCCGAGCGTAGGCTCGCGTAGTTGGTCATGACAACAACGGGCACGGGATGTGCTAAGCCAATCAGCTCGCTGCCAGCATCCCCCGGTAATTGCAGTTCGGTGATGACTAAATCGAATGTGAGTAGATCGTATTGCTCATTGGCACTGGCGACGCTTCCTGCTTCGGCCACCTTAATCCCCTGAGATTCAAGGATTTTGCGGAGGGACTGTCGTTGATAGGCTTCATCGTCGACGAGAAGAACGTGAGGCATGGATTGATACTCCGCACAGTTGTTGCCATGGGTGACCGTTACTTTATCGCAACTCACTCGGTAACAAAACCGGGAAAATGTTACCTTGGTACACGATTTCGATCCCAGTGTTCGATGTACCAATCGATCAGCTGCGTCGGTTCTGCTGTCGAGTTTGGCGCTTTTGGTATGCCGAGGTGCTCGGCCGCTGTGCGTAAATTAGCGCAGGGTGTCGCGTTGTTGACACCGTGCGCGCCGGCCTGCTTGCTCAGCTTGTGGCCATCTGGCCCATACACCAATGGCAAGTGACCGTACTGGGGCGACGATAGCCCTAATAAGTTTTGTAAAAACAGTTGCCTCGGGGTCGATTCCAGGAGGTCGCAGCCCCGTATGACATGAGTGATCCCTTGGCCATCGTCACAGGCGGCCGCCAATTGGTAGGCAAAAAGCCCGTCTTTACGGCGCACAATAAAATTTGCGTGCTGCTTGCCGAGCTCAAATGTTTGCTTGCCTTGAATAACATCATCGAACTCGATTTGCGCGCCCGCCGGAACAATAACGCGCAAGCTAGTATTGAGCGTTTTGCTGTGACCTTGGCGCTGACAAGTGCTGACGCAGACTCCTCCAGCGCCTAACGAGTTTCTACTGCATCCGCAATAGAACGCATTTCCTTCGTGTTTGAGTTGCTCGATTGCTCGAGTAAACCTATCACTGTGATGGCTTTGGTATTCGATTGCATCGGGATGGAGGCCGTGAGCCTTGAGGGTCCCTAAAATGCCTTCACTTGCGCCTGGAATCTCTCGTGGGGGGTCGATATCGTCAATGCGAACAAGCCAGAGACCCCCGTTTCGTTTGGCGTCGAGATAGCTTGCAAGGGCCGCAATCATCGAGCCCGCATGCAGCGGGCCGGTTGGGGACGGAGCGAATCGACCTACATAACGATCTAAGTAAAGAGGGTCCGCACCAAGTTCTGACATGGTTTGCGCAACAGACTCGAGCGTTACCCGAGCTCTTGCTTTTCTTTAATCTCCGCGAGCGTCTTGCAGTCGATACACATCGTCGCGGTCAGCCTTGCTTCGAGCCTTTGGACACCAATTTCGATGCCGCAGGCATCACAGTAACCGTAGTCGTCCTCTTGAATACGCAGGAGTGTCTTGTCGATCTTTTTGATGAGCTTGCGCTCTCGATCTCGCGTTCTCAGCTCGAGGCTGAACTCTTCTTCCTGAGTCGCTCGATCCGCTGGATCAGGGAATTTCGCCGCTTCATCTCGCAAATGGGTCATAGTCCCTTTTACTTCATCAACGAGGTCTGCCCGCCAGTTGAGCAATAGTTGGCGAAAATGCTCAAGTTGCTCCTCATTCATATAGGACTCGCCTCGAGCGGGCTTGTAGGGCTTGAAATTCTCAAAGCGCTGAACGGCGCCAACGGCCCTTGCCACGTTGTTAGCCACTGCTTTCTTACTTTTTGTTTTAGCAGGTGCCTTTTTGACAGGTTCTTTTTTAGCAGGAGCCTTTTTGGCCGGAGCCTTTTTGACAGGAGCTTTTTTAGCAGGAGCCTTTTTGACAGGAGCTTTTTTAGCAGGAGCCTTTTTGGCAGGAGCCTTTTTGACAGGTGCTTTTTTAGCAGGAGCCTTTTTGGCCGGAGCTTTTTTAGCGGGAGCCTTTTTGACAGGTGCTTTTTTAGCAGGAGCCTTTTTGGCCGGAGCTTTTTTAGCGGGAGCCTTTTTGACAGGTGCTTTTTTAGCAGGAGCCTTTTTGGCCG
>CAJQLP010000080.1 GCA_905479205.1 uncultured Luminiphilus sp. | reverse complement strand
CGAGTAACCAACCCGCCACTGCGCTTGATACGCAAAGTGATTCCCACAGGAAAACGCGTTGATTTATCGATCATAGTGCTCGCACTTATTGTTCAAGCTACCGGTATGACTGCAGTCATTATGCTGTCTGGATTTATGCCACCCAACCCATTCATCGTTTTAGTCTGGTCAGTGTTAGGCATCCTGGGATTGCTCGTAAATACTTATCTTGCGGCGCTAATTGCGATGATCGTTGTCAGTTGGATAGCGCCTGCGAGCCGGCACCCAGCCATAATCTTGCTTTATCAAATAACTCAGCCAGTAATGATCCCCTTTCGATCACTACTGCCGAACATGGGCGGCTTAGATTTCTCGCCCATTCTTTTGTTTATCTTGATTAATGTTATCCAGATAGCGCTGCGGCATGTGGCTGTGGCGACTGGCTTACCCATCAACCTCGTCATGGGTATCTGACAATGATCGAGAGCGGCAGTGTCGGCATTGTCACGCCATTTACTGAGAGCTTTGCTGAGCCATTGGCCCTGGTCTGTGGCAGGGTGCTTAGCGGCTATGAGCTGGTTGTCGAAACCTACGGCGAACTCAACGCCGCGGGCACAAATGCAATACTGATTTGCCATGCTCTAAGTGGTAATCATCACGCGGCAGGCTTCCACAGTACTGAAGATCAAAAACCCGGTTGGTGGGACCTGCTCATTGGGCCGGGCAAACCTATCGATACCGATCGTTTTTTTGTAGTGAGCCTCAATAATCTTGGGGGTTGCGACGGCAGTACAGGGCCGCGATCGATCAATCCTGAAACGGGCATGCCTTGGGGGCCCGATTTCCCAGCAGTCCAGGTCGCCGATTGGGTTGAATCACAGCGTCGCCTTGGTGAGCGGCTTGGCATCAATCGCTGGGCTGCAGTAATCGGAGGAAGTTTAGGCGGAATGCAGGCGTTACAATGGGCGGTCAAACACCCAGAAGAGGTAGCGAACTGCGTAATGCTTGCCTGCGCGCCGAAATTAACCGCCCAAAATATCGCGTTCAATGAGATCGCTAGGCACGCCATTCTCACAGATCCCGAATGGCATGAGGGGCATTATGCGCTTGAGCAAAAGGTACCCACACGGGGTCTAGCTCTAGCACGCATGGTTGGACACCTAACTTACATGTCTGCCGATGGCATGAGCGATAAGTTTGGTCGAGAGTTGCGCGAAGGCAGCTTCACTCCCAACAATGAAGAAGAGGTTGTATTTCAGGTAGAGAGCTATCTGCGCTACCAGGGCAGCCAATTTTCGACACGCTTTGATGCAAACACCTACGTCTTAATGACCCGAGCACTCGATTATTTCGATATTGCCGCCGACTATAATGGCGATCTCACTCAAGCAATGAGTGCGATTCAAGCTCGCTGCCTAGTGGTGTCCTACTCTAGTGACTGGCGCTTCGCTCCAGCGAGATCACGAGAAATTAGCGATGCGCTGCTAAAAGCTGGTAAGAAAGTGACTTACGCCGAGATAGCGACCGAAGGTGGCCACGATGCATTTCTTCTCGATGACGCCCACTATTTGAATTTGATGGATGCTTGGATGCGGCAGGTGGAGGTGTAATGCGCTACGACCTTACCCATATTGTCTCTTGGGTTGCCCACAACAGCCGTGTACTAGACCTAGGTTGTGGTGACGGGATGTTCCTCAGCGCATTGGAAAAAGAGCGTGGCGTCCGCGGCCTAGGGATCGAGCTTGATCCCGAAAACCTCATTGCTGCTGCGCGACTCAATATCGACGTTATTCAGCAAGATATCGACCAAGGCCTAGACAACTTCCCAGACAAGAGCTTTGACACGGTCGTGATGGCCCAGGCACTGCAGGTACTCCACCGGCCGCACAGAGTGCTCAATGACATGGTTAGGATAGGGCGCGAAGCTATCGTCACTTTTCCTAACTTTGGGCACTGGCGATGTCGCGTCTACCTAGGTGTGATGGGCCGAATGCCAGTATCGCGCGTATTGCCTTACAGTTGGTATGACACGCCCAACATACACTTTTGTACCTTAAAGGACTTTGAAGCACTGTGCGACGAACTCAACATCGAAATCATAGCTCGCGACTTTATAGCCGCCGAAAGCCAGGGAATTTTAGCTCGCTGGCTACCCAATTTATTTGGCGTTACTGCGGTCTACCGCATTCGAAGTCGCACTACGTAATCGCGTTACTGAGCGGGCTTTTACTGTCATACAGCGCAGTAGCGCAACAATCAGAGCGGTTTGATCGGTTTGAACTGCATCGCAGCGTGGTTTACACCACGTTCCTGTCGGCCGACATCGCCGCCCAATACGGAATTACCCGCGGTGATGACAAAGCTATTTTGACGCTTTCGGTGCGCGACGCCGATGCGGGAGAGACCGCAGGCCGGCCGATGTCTATTAAAGGCCGAACATGGGACTTTATTCACGGCAAGGAGCTTAGTTTTAAAGAAATTCGCGAGGGTCGTGCTACCTATTACATCGCAGATTTTGAATTCATCAACAGCGAATGGCGATTTTTTGAATTCAGCTTTCAACCCGAAGGCAGTGACAAGACCTATACCTACGATTTCAAGACCCAGCTGTGGAATCAAGATCGCTAAATAAAGGCAGCGAGAGTTTATATGAGTAATACAGTAGTCTTAGCCAGTGGCAACGCGGGTAAGTTGCGGGAGCTTCAAGACGCATTAGCTGGCGCCGGCTTCACACTCAAACCCCAAAGTGAATTTAATGTTAGCGATGCCGTCGAAGATAAGCCTACTTTTGTTGAAAACGCACTCATAAAAGCTCGCCATGCCTCTGCCGAAACAGGTCTGCCGGCTATTGCCGATGACTCTGGATTAGTGGTCCCGGCCCTCGGAGGCGCGCCCGGCATTTACTCTGCCAGATACTCAGGACTGGGAGATGCGGGCAATAACGCCAAGTTACTCGAAGCGATGTCCCCCTTAGTAGGCGATGAGAGAAACGCCCACTATTTTTGTGTCTTGGTATTTCTTCAAAATGCTCAAGACCCCGCTCCGATCGTGGTTGAGGGACGTTGGCACGGTAGGATTGCGCTTTTTCCGCGAGGAACAGGAGGCTTTGGTTATGACCCATTATTCGAAATACCAATGCTCGCCTCTACCGCCGCTGAGATTAGTCTTGAAGAGAAACGCGCGCGCTCACATCGAGGACAAGCAGTAGTAAAACTGCGTAACGCCATTGCGAGCTGATGTCTCCCAGATTCCTCTCGCGCTGTATATTCATATCCCTTGGTGCGAGCGTAAGTGCCCTTACTGTGACTTCAACTCACATGAGAACTTCGACCCAGCATTCGAGGCGCCTTATATTGATGCGCTACTCGCTGATTTAGCTTCCCAACGCCACTGGGGGAACGGGCGTTCCCTTTGCTCAATATTTATAGGCGGCGGCACACCCAGTTTATTCAGCGCCCACAGTATTGCGGCTCTGCTGGACGGCATCGACCACCTGTATGGGCTTGGCGATAACGTCGAGATCACTTTGGAAAGTAACCCCGGTAGCGCCGAGGCTGAGCGCTATCACGGCTATCGCATGGCTGGCGTCAACCGATTAAGTATCGGCGTACAAAGCTTTAATAAGCATCAATTAACAGCCTTGGGACGCGTGCACAATGCAGCACAAGCACGATTAGCGTGTGATCTAGCTGCACGCCACTTTGATCGCTTCAATATCGATTTAATGCACGGCCTACCCGATCAAACCCAGCAATTGGCACTCGCTGACCTCAATGAGGGTATTGACCGTTGTGGTGGGCATCTTTCTTGGTATCAACTCACTATCGAACCCAACACCGTATTTTGGTCACGACCACCCGACATTCCCATAGAAGACACCCTCGCCGACATTCAAGACGCTGGTGAGCAGGTATTGAATAGCGCGGGCTTCGAGCAATATGAGGTATCCGCTTGGTGCCGAGCGGAACAGGCGAGCTTGCACAACCTTAACTACTGGCAGTTTGGTGATTATCTCGGTATTGGCGCGGGGGCGCACGGCAAGATCACTACCGCTAAAGGAGAAGTCATTCGCACCCAGCGAACGCGCTTACCCAAAGACTATTTATCGTCAGTAGCCAATCGACGGGAAGCGTCTGCTACCGAGATCAAACCAGAACACCTCAGCGGAGAGTTCATGCTCAATGCTTTGCGCTTGAAGTCAGGGGTCGACACACAGCTTTTTGAAGCACGTACAGGCGTCTCAATCGCACAGTTAATGCCCACAGTGAATAAACTGGTTAGCGACTCTTTATTGGCGCCAAATCCCGCTCAGCGCCTAAAAGCGACCGAACACGGATTTCGCTTTCTCAACAACGTCTTGGCAGCATTTCTACCCGAAGAAAACTAACATCATTGTTCAGATCGGCGATACCGAAGATCCCAAACGCCGTGTCCCAATCGAGCGCCACGGCGCTCAAATTTGGTTTCCGGTCGCAAACTTCGGCGCTCTGAAAAAGCACCAGGGGCCTCTACGTTGCTGAATCCAGCAGCGCCTTCCATCACTTCAAGCATGTGTTCTGCGTAAGGCTGCCAGTCCGTGGCAAGATGAATAATTCCACCGGTCGCAATTTTTGGACCTACCATTGCAATGAATTCAGGCTGAATCAGCCGGCGTTTATTATGGCGCTTCTTATGCCAAGGATCTGGGAAAAATATCTGTAGGACATCGATACTCCCATCGGGCAAACAGTCGCGAAGAACCGGCACGGCATCTTCAGCATACACTCGGACATTATCGAGCTCCGAATCAAGGACCTGTGATAGCAGCCGGCCAACACCCGGGGTATGTACCTCAATACCGATAAACTGTGATTCGGGCGCCGCCTGAGCCATTTCAAACAGCGAGTCACCCATACCAAAGCCAATTTCGACTACCCGCTTACCTGAGCGGCCAAATGTTTTATCCCAGTCCAAGCTACCACTAGAAACTTCCAAACCGTAGCGAGGCAAACCCTCATTCCAGCCCCGCTGCTGTCCTTCAGTCATACGACCAGCACGCATGACAAAGCTGCGAATTCGACGGGGCTCTCTCATATCAGGGTTTTCCGAACGGGGATTCAATGACTTGTGGGCAAATTTAACGCGGCCACCGTAAGCAGCAGCCAACCGATGATCAGAAACAATCCGCCTACCGGAGTAATCACGCCAAGGCTTGCCGACCCGGTCAGTACCAAAAGATACAAGGAACCGGAAAATAGAAGACTGCCAGCTAACCAGCAGCTCTGCACCCAAACGAGCGTCCGGCGTAATTGTAAGGGCGGGAAACAGACGCAGGCCAGACCTAATGCCAATAAAGCTAATGCGTGAATGAGTTGGTAGTGGGCGGCGGTCTTCCAGACGTCAAGCATGGGCGCGGTGACCCACGATTTAAGCGCGTGCGCGCCGAAGGCGCCGGCAGCGACGCCACTAGTACCGAGTAAACCCGCGGCAATGAGCGGCCAGCGCGAAGCAGCCACCGTCATTCTTAAGCCGCGAGAGCGGCTTTAAGCTTCTTCATCGCGTTCGACTCGAGCTGACGAATACGTTCAGCCGATACCCCGTGCTCCGCAGCCAGTTCATGTAGCGTTGACTTTTGTTCTGAGAGCCAGCGGCGAGATACGATGTCACGACTACGCTCATCAAGAGAAGCCAGCGCAGTATGAAGACGCTCGTCGCTGTCTTGACGAAATTCTGCTGATTCAACAGCTAGAGCGGGATCTGCCGACAAGTCTTCTAAGTAGCTTTGAGGAGCCTGCCAAGCATCGTCGTTATCAGCGTCAGAGGGCAAATCAAATGCCACGTCGCGACTGGTCAGACGACCCTCCATGCGCTGAACTTCGACCTCATCAACGCCTAAATCGGCGGCAATAGCCCGAGTTTCTTCGGCACTTAACCAGCTCAACGACTTTTTAGCACTGCGTAAATTGAAGAATAGTTTACGCTGAGCCTTGGTAGTAGCTACTTTAACAATTCGCCAGTTACGCAGGATGTACTCATGCATTTCCGCTTTGATCCAATGCACTGCAAAGGATACGAGGCGCACGCCTCTGGTCGGGTCAAAGCGTTTAACCGCCTTCATGAGCCCAACGTTGCCTTCTTGAATTAGGTCCGCTTCGGGAAGGCCATAACCGGAATAACTGCGGGCGATATGGACAACAAATCGCAAGTGAGCAAGTACTAACTCTCTTGCAGAGTCAACACAGTCCTCATAAAACAATTTCTCTGCCAAAGCTTGCTCGCGCTCGGCAGATAATATGGAAATCGCACTAACGGCCTGCACATAGGCCGCAAGGTTTGCGCCTGGCACCATGCTTAGCGCGGCGGCATTACCCACAGCGATAGCGTTTTTTGGCTCTTTCATAGCGAGGTCCTCCTATCTATGACTCCTATATTAGCACTCTCATTCAGAGAGTGCTAACAAGAAAAAGTTCACATTTAACAGGGGCTTTTTCGATAAGTTATCTTGGTTCGATACGCCTCAAGTGCAGCGCTGTAGCCTGCCAAGCACTTAGAAGACCCAGCCCTCCACCGATCAAAGCAAGTTGCAGCGCCGCCACAAAGCTAAGGCCTTGAAACTGACGCTCACTGCTGTAAAGCGCAAGCAGTGCACTCGCAGGGCCCGAGAGCAAGGATAAAAAAATAAAGACCATGACTATGGCTAGTACACCGCCGCCAATACCGCACCATAATCCGGTGTACAGGAAAGGGCGTCGCGCGAATGCATCGCCACCACCAATCAACTTAATAACAACTATCTCTGGACGCCGGGCTTCAATCGCCAACCGAATAGTGTTGCCTAGAATTAGCACCGCACCCATGACCATCAGTAAGCCCAGTCCAATGATTAATCGCTCAATAAAAACCAGCGTAACCTCCAAGCGCGCTAACCACTGAGTATCAAAGATAACGTCGATTACGCCAGGAACATTTGCCAGTGCGACAGCCAGCTCATCCATGCGACGAGCGTCGATGTGAACGGCAGGCTCTACCAGTAGTGTGTGGGGCAGCGGGTTGCTATCGAGGGATTCAATAAGCGACTCCAAGCCGGTCTCAGCGCCAAAGTCGGCAAGTGCCGTGACTCGATCGAGTACGGTGACTTGAGATATATCTACTCGACGCTCTATTGCTCGCGCGGTCTCCTCGGCTTGCTCTAACGTCGTCGACTCGTCGAGAAATAGTGAGAAACGCGCGGGTATATTGACACCTTCAGCTAACTCGTTGGCATTGCTAAGTAACACCAACAGTGTGGCAGGCAATGCCAAAGCGATCCCAACAACAAGCCATGTTAGAAATGTCGATACCGGCTCAAACAGCATTTTTTGTAAGCTATCCGCCGCTGCTTGGCGGTGATGATGGATCCACGCGGACAGCACAGGTCTGGGCCCAACACCCAAGCGGCGCCCGTTATTCACGCCAAACCCCCACCGCCCACCAAGCGCCCATCTTTAAGCGTGATGATGCGATGTCGAAGCCGAGAAATCAGCGCTAAATCATGACTGGCAATCACCACCGTGACGCCTACTCGATTAAATGCCTGAAAAAGCGACATAATTTCAGCCGATAATTGTGGGTCAAGGTTGCCGGTGGGCTCGTCGGCAATCAAGATCTTGGGGCGCGCGACGACGGCGCGTGCAATACCCACCCGCTGCTGCTCACCCCCAGACAGTATTGCGGGATTCGCGCGCTCACGATCAAGCAACCCAACCTTGTCAAGGGCAGCGCGAACGCGCCGATTGATATCACGCTGCTCAAAACCCGCGATCTCCAATGGAAGAGCAACATTGTCGAAGACCGTTCGGTCAGTCAAAAGCTGGTGATCTTGAAAAACAATGCCAAAATCACGCCGATAAGCACCGATCTCCCGGCGCTTTACGCGGCGAGTATCTCGCTCATTGACCGTCAGCGAGCCACTAGTAGGCCGCTCCAACAGCATTAGGAGTCGTAAAAAAGTGCTTTTACCTGCACCCGAATGCCCTGTAAGAAAAACCATTTCACCAGTGTCTATGGTGAGGGAAAGGTCGCGCAGCGCATCATGCTCACTAAAGCGCTTACTGACCCGGTCAAACTGAATCAACGCTCACTCGCCTCGCGCTGATCAAAAAGCGCGTCAATGAAGGGTTTCGCCTCAAAAGGTCGGAGATCTTCAACGCCCTCACCCACCCCAACAAAGCGAATCGGACGCGCAAGTTTCTGCGCAATAGCAAAAATAACCCCACCTTTGGCAGTGCCATCTAGCTTTGTCAGCACAATCCCAGAAACACCTACCGACTTATCAAATTGCTCTGCTTGGGAAACGGCGTTTTGACCCGTGCCCGCATCTAATACCAACAAGGTTTCATGGGGTGCGGTAGGGTTGAGCTTTCGCATAACCCTAACCACTTTTTCTAATTCATCCATCAGATGGGCTTTATTCTGTAGGCGGCCAGCGGTGTCAGCAATTAATACATCGATTCCTCGTGCTTTCGCAGCTTGTAGACCGTCGAACAGAACGGAAGCGCTATCAGCGCCCGTATGCTGCGCAATTACAGGCACGTCATTACGCTCGCCCCATGCTTGAAGTTGCTCTACCGCAGCTGCACGAAAAGTATCTCCAGCGGCGAGCATGACTGATTTTCCTTCTGCTTTTAAGCGATGCGCTAACTTCCCAATAGTCGTGGTTTTGCCAGCACCATTGACGCCGACAACCAAGATAACAAAGGGAGCGACACCCATCGGCTCTAACGATTGTTCGCAAGGGCGAATGATGTCGAGTAACGCCGCTTTGGTAGCCTGCATGAGCGCCTCACCGTCGGCGAGTTCTTTTCGTGATACGCGCCCAGTGATATCGGTAACTACCCGCTGAGTCGCCTCAAGACCCATATCCGCCATCAATAATTGCGACTCAAGCTCCTCAAGCAATTCATCATCAATAACTTTTTTTCCGAGGAAAAGTGTTCCAAGGCCGGACGACAACTGATTCCCTGTTCGACTCAACCCCCGCTTTAAACGCGCATAAAAGCCAATCTCTGGAGCAGCGTTCTCGCTTTCTCGCACTGGCTCACTCGGCATTTCAGGCGCTGGGGTAGGCAGCACAAATTCCGAGCTAACAGCGGCCTCGGCATCACCCTCCACGACGTCCATGGGTGACATGTCGAGCTTACTGGCGCTTTCTGTATCGTTATTTTCAAGGTCTGCGGTCGGCGCGTCCGCTGAGTCTATTTTCGATTCTGTGTTGCCATGCTCAGCGGCTTTACCTGCAGATTTTTGCCAACGTTTAAACAACTTCATGAATTCTTGCTCATTAGGCGTGATGCCAGGGTATGTTAACTAAAGCAAGAGCATGTTATCACTCGCCCCACCCGGACAGAAATGAGTAAAACGTAAAGATGGCAAACACAGGCAAAGTCAGAATAATTGGTGGTGAGTGGCGTGGGCGTATTATCCATTTCCCCGATCACGAAGGACTTCGACCCACAGCTGACCGCGTCCGCGAAACGCTGTTCAACTGGCTTGCACCCACTATTCGGGGAGCGCACTGCTTGGACATGTTTGCCGGGAGCGGCGCGCTAGGTTTAGAAGCGCTCTCGCGAGGAGCTGCGCATTGCGATTTTATTGAACGAGGACGACCGCCAGCGCAGGCGTTAATCACTCACCTGCACCAGCTAGGTGGCACAACGCGCAGTAATGTCATTCAAACTAACGCTATCGAATGGTCTTCGGAGACACCCTATGACCTTGTTTTCATTGACCCGCCTTTCGATGACGACTTATGGCAAGCGGCGTTATGCCACCTCCTCGAAGCTCGCCTAGTAGCACAAGGCAGTCAAATTTACCTTGAACAGAGTGCACGTGCGCCGCTGGTAAACGGCGTCGATGCATTTGAAATACGGAAAGATAAAAAAGCAGGCGATGTTCGCTATCTACTTCTGGAAGTGAAATAGTTATAACCAATTGTCTAGCCGCCATCGCTTGTGTACAGTTTCGCGCGATGAACCATAGGAATCAAAGGAATGCGCACACATACTGTTGTCTATCCTGGGACTTTTGACCCCATTACCAATGGTCATATTGATCTCGTCGAACGTGCAGCTCGACTGTTTGATAAAGTGGTGATTGCTATTGCATCGAGCGAGCGCAAGAATCCGCTCTTTTCTCTTGAGGAGCGCGTGGCATTAACCCGCAGAGTGCTCTCACATTTGGACAACGTCGAAGTGGCGGGATTCAATATTCTGCTCACCGACTTTGTCACACAGCAGGGCTCTAACTGTGTTCTTCGCGGCCTGCGCGCAGTAGCCGATTTCGAATATGAATTTCAGCTGGCCAATATGAACAGGGCCATCAAACCTGATTTCGAAAGCGTATTCTTGACCCCTGCTGAGCACTTATCTTACATATCTTCGTCTCTTGTCCGAGAAATTGCATCACTAGGAGGCGATATAACGCCCTTCGTGGCGCCTGCAGTGGCAGAGGCGCTGACTGAAAAATTCAAGAGCTAACGCTGACAGGTGGGACAAAACACTGTGGCACGGTTGTTTTGGCGGATCTCTTTCAGGGTCGTAGCGCATACTCTGCAGGGTTTACCGCCTCGACCATAAACTCGCAGCTGTTGCGCAAAATAGCCTGGCTTACCATCCCCACCGACAAAATCGCGTAACGTCGTGCCACCTTGATTAATTGCAGCCGCTAGAATTTCTTGAACCCTCATCGCCAACACTTCGTAGCGCTCTAGGCTCACTCGGCCGGCCGCACGGTCAGGCCTAATGCCCGCCAAAAATAACGCCTCGTTAGCATAGATATTGCCCGCACCGACAACAATTTTGCCATCCATCAAAAACTGTTTAACCGCAAGTTTTCTGCCACGCGAACGCTGATAAAGGTACTTCCCCGTGAAATCATCAGAAAGCGGCTCAGGGCCCAAATGGCGCAAAAGTACGTGATCATCGTTTAACAGCCAGTGGAAGCTACCAAAGCGCCGAGGATCGTTGTAGCGTAGACACCGGCCATCATCGAGCACGATATCGACGTGATCATGAAAGAGAGCTGGGGTATCAGCCGGCATGATTCGTAGCGAGCCCGACATACCAAGATGGATCATGACCGTTCCTGAAGCGGTATCGAGTAATAGATATTTGGCTCGCCGGCGCGCAGCAATAAGCTGCTGGCCAACCAAATGTTCCGACAAATCAGGCGGCACAGGCCAGCGCAAACGGTGATCGCGCACAATTACCTGCCGTACTTCTCGTCCAGTTATATGCGGTTCTATACCGCGGCGGGTAGTTTCAACTTCAGGCAATTCAGGCATAGCGTGATCACGGCTTCTAAAGACACAGCGAACACCATCATAACGCTTCGAAAGCGCGCGCGCTGTGAGTACATAAATAAAGCCTTATAAACAAAAAACCCCAACAGAGTTGGGGTTTTCAGATGCGTTTAGCCGGGCAAACTTACTTAATTTTGCCTTCCTTGTACATCACGTGCTTACGAACAACTGGGTCATATTTTTTCATTTCCAGTTTTTCGGGAGTAGTCCGCTTGTTCTTGTCAGTCGTGTAGAAATGACCGGTTCCAGCGGATGAATTCATACGAACTTTTTCGCGCATGATATTGGCTCCTTAAAATTTTTCGCCGCGGGCACGGAGATCGCCAAGCACGGTTTCAATACCAAGCTTGTCAATAATGCGCATGCCTTTGCTAGAAACCCGCAAAGATACAAAGCGCTTCTCAGACTCAACCCAAAAGCGGTGGTTATGAAGATTAGGCAAAAACCGACGACGGGTGCGGTTCTTGGCGTGTGATACGTTGTTTCCAGTAACCGGACGCTTGCCGGTGACCTGACATACTCGAGACATGGTACAACCCTGTCAGCAATTGAAAAAAGGGTGCGCTTTATACCAGAGCAATAAAGGAACTGCAACAGGCCAACCTAGAATCCCGCCTCGCAATAGCTTGCCATGGAGTAAATTCCACCCCTCGCTACAATTAAATGGTCGAGTAACCTGATGTCCACCAGCGATAGCGCGTCCCTTAGACGATGCGTAATTTGCCGATCGGCCTCGCTGGGATCAAGAGATCCGCTGGGATGATTATGGGCAACAATAACGGCGCTTGCGCCCCAATTTAGCGCTGCCGCAACCACGTCCCTGGGATATACCGCGGCACCATCAACCGTGCCTTCGAACAAATCGTGACAGGCAAGTACTCGGTTGCGACCGTTGAGATATACCGCGCAAAAAAGCTCTCTCTCCCGCCCTCCTAAATGACAGCGTAAATAATGCTCACAATCTAGCGGCGTATTGAGAACCGGTCTTGCGCACAATTCTTCGTAAGCCACCAGCGAGGCCAATTCCAGTGCCGCATGGAGCCGATGCAATTGCAGAGCATCTAAACCGCCGGCTTTTGTTCGTCCGTGAATCAATGCGTTAACCCATTCGCCCACCGAGCCCCAGTGAGTAGGCATGTGACGATTGAACTCGCGCTCAACGTCTACCGTATGAGTGCCTATGATTTTCGCAACGAGGTGGAGCCCAAGAAGATCTCGGCTATCTTTCATATGACTATGTGTGTCCAAAACAACCCCCAAGTGCTAGTGTTAGCGGGAGTTTTCATGAATTTCTGAGCCAATGGGACACCTATTTAACCGAAATATCATCGTCGGAGTCAGCGGAGGGATAGCCGCTTACAAGTCGGCGGAGCTAGTGCGCCTACTGCGTAAAGCCGGCGCCCGCGTAAAAGTCATCATGACCCGCGGCGCCACTGAGTTCATTACTCCACTGACTCTGCAGGCACTTTCGGGCGAGGCGGTACATACAGAGCTGCTCGACGAGGCGGCTGAAGCAGGCATGGGGCATATTGAACTTGCACGATGGGCCGATGCATTACTCATCGCACCCGCGACGGCAGATGTATTAGCACGGTTGGTCGCGGGTCGCGCAGACGATCTTTTATGTACCGTCGCCCTAGCGACACCGGCGCCGGTTATGGTTGCACCCGCTATGAATCAGCAAATGTGGGCTAATGCCAGTACAACTAGCAATATCAAGACGCTAGCCAGTCGGTCGATAACAATTATTGGCCCTGATGCAGGTGAGCAAGCCTGCGGTGATATCGGCCAAGGGCGGCTGCTTGACCCAGAATTAATAGTTACTCAGTTAGCGGGGCACTTCGATAGCCAGCTTCTCGCTGGTCGACGAGTAGTGATCACCGCCGGACCAACCAGAGAAGCGCTCGACCCCGTGCGCTACCTATCCAACCATAGCTCGGGGAAAATGGGTTTTGCTCTCGCTCGAGCAGCGCGCGAAGCGGGTGCAAACGTGACCCTAATTAGCGGCCCGGTGAACCTCCCCACGCCGGAAAATGTCGATAGGATTGACGTCATCAGCGCTCTGGAGATGTATGCCGTCGCAGAGAAAGAGGCCGCTCACGCAGATTTATTTATAGGTGCCGCGGCCATTGCGGACTACCGACCCTCAGACGCCAGCTGCCAAAAGATTAAAAAGTCTGACGATGAAATCTCGCTAGCACTCACAAAAAATCCCGATGTCATTGCGATGGTTGCAAATTTGGAAGCGCGCCCAAAGCTGGTTGTAGGCTTTGCGGCGGAGACCGAGAGCGTTCTCGAACATGCTCAGGGTAAATTAATTAAGAAAAATCTCAATTTTGTGATCGCCAACGATGTTTCGCGAGGCGACATCGGATTTAATAGTGATTCTAACTGTGTCAGCGTGGTTGATCGGAGCGGACTTACTGATCTTCCCATCGGAAGTAAGCAACTTATATCGCAACAGCTCTTAGAGATTTTTGCACCTCACCTAACGTGAACCTCACCTAACGTGAAAGGCAGCGCCAAGCCAATAAAATAATAAGGAGTTGCAATAGTGAAGGATGAAGCCAAAGCGGCGAGCGATATTGAAGTACAGGCAGATGAAACCACCCTTAAGAAACTATTAATCCGCGCCGTGCTTATCACTCTGATGCCACCGTTACTCTCTTTAGGATGGTTGGTTGCCATACGCGAGCCAAACATGCGTAACAACAGTGCTGAGAGTGTCGCGCAATCAATCACCCAAGCTAAAGCATCACTAATTTCTAGCTATGTCTCGGATCTCGTGGCGCAAGTCGACGCTATTACTGCAACCATCGAACCTGGGGCGACCGAGACCAGCCTACGAGAGCATGCGCTAACGCCATTGGATGGTGTGGGGATAACCCTCATACCTCTCGATGAAATGGGTACGATTAACCTCACGCCAGGAACACATGGGATCTCATCTCACATAGGGGTCGATCTTATACGCCGAGCTTTTGCTGGCGAAAAGCCACCCCCTGAAGTTGTGCTTAAACCGCAAAATACCCATGTATTAATAGCGCGAACATTTGGTGAACCCGCAGCGGGCGTGGTGCTCGCAGAACTCAGTAATCAGCGAATTTCAGATTTGGTTGAAAGCACTAATAATGAAGGCAGCTACCAATTAGTGCAGACATTGTCGCGCGGCAATGGACCAGTGATAGCGGGCAATTTATCCGAACAGAAAGCACTGGCAAGCGCCGCCGTCGATGGCACTGCTTGGCGCCTCGAATTTGCACCCAACGACGATTGGCTATCGGATATTCTTCCAGGGTGGTCGGGAATTCTCGCGGTCTTAGTAATGACATTGAGTGCAGGAGCGATAGGCCTTGGCGTACTTGTTACGGGCTTAAGTCGTATATTGCAAAGAGACACACACGCTATTCTTGCTTCAACCGACAATAAAGCACCCCTCAAGCTAGACATATCGGCCCTGATACCCATAGCTAAAATGCTGCGGCAACTAAGCCATAAGTCGAGGCGACAAGTGGTCACCCGCGTGCGTCAAAGCGTTGAGTCGGCTGAGCAAGCAAGTCAGAACCCAGAGCAAAACATTACGGACGATGCTCGCGTTATGAGCACCTCGTCACCCACGGCAGACGTTGTGGAGATTGATGATGAAACCGCTGAGGATAGGGGCACAAGCGACGATGGATTACCTGACCATATATTCTTAAATGATTGTATTCGCGGAATAGCCGATACCGAACTCACCGACGACATGGTCGAAAAAATTGCAGCTGCAATAGCTGCAATAGCCGACGACCGAGATATTCAAGCGTTGGCCGTTGGCCATGATGCGCGCCCTAGCAGCGCAAGAATCCGCACAAAACTCGTTAAAACGCTGCTCGCGTGTGGCAAAGACGTCGTCGATATTGGGCAGGTACCCCTAGCTCTCGCTCACTACGCCACTCACAACAGCGCCACGCAATCATGCATTATGATTACCGGAGGCAACGCAGGGCAGTCTGTTAATGGCTTTAAAATCATTTTTAATCAAACGCTCCTCGCAGGCAGTGATATTCAAGACATCCTTGCCACAATCCGTTCAGGGCGAAGACCTCAAGGATCGGGCCGCACCGCCAAACAAGACTTAGCGCCCGCTTATATCGATAACATTGCTCTCGATATTGTCTTACCGCTACCTTTGAAAGTGGTCATCGATTGCGATTTTGGGAGCGGCGCTCACGTCGTATCAGCGCTGTTTGAGGTTCTCGACTGTGAATTGCTTTTGATTAACCAGCCGCAGGATGGTGTGGAGCCCGATGACCGGCTATTGAGCACGTCACTCGAAGAGCTTGGGAAGAGAGTCCGAGAAGAACAGGCCGATATTGGCTTGTTATTCGACAATGGCGGCGACGGCATTCACACCGTAACGGAAACAGGCCGCGCAGTGGACAATGATCTATTGCTTATGCTGCTAGCACGCGATGTTCTGGAGAGACACCCAGGCGCAAATATTGTCTATGACGTAAAGTTTACCCAGCATTTCGGTCCTTTTATCGCTCGCGCTGGTGGTGGATCCCTTTTAGCGAGCAGCGGACCCGCATTCGTCAGAGAGAAGATGCTCGAGACAGGTGCCATTTTGGGTGGCGATTTCGACGGGCATATTTTCTTTTCTGAGCGCTGGCATGGACTAGACGATGCCCTGTATACAGCCGCTCGCCTACTCGAAGTTTTAGCCGCAGCAAGCGCTAGCTACGACATGATGGTAGACGCCCTACCACAGTCAATCAGCACGCCGGAGCTTTTCCTGGCCACCGATAAAGCGACGCGACAGAAGCTGATGCGAAAACTGACCACGACCGCAGATTTTCCTGGCGCAAGAATTACAACGCTGGACGGGCTTCGGTTAGACTATCCTGACGGTTGGGGCTTAGTGCGGAATGCATCCAACGAAGGAGCGCTTTCCATGCGCTTTGAAGGTCAAGGTGCGAAGGGGCTAAAGCATGTTCAGGCTATCTTCCGCGAGGCGATAGCTAAAGAGATGCCCGATCTCGAGCTACCTTTTTAACGTTATTTATACAGGCCGGTATCGACCGGGGAGCGCTATCTTATGTCACTGAGTCTCGACGCTGCGGGCGACTTTGCTCGAGTCCTTACGGAGTCTCTACCCTATATTCAGCGGTTCACTGGAAAGACGATTGTCATTAAATTTGGTGGCAACGCTATGACAGATCCGCAACTTCACGAGAGCTTTGCTCGTGACGTCGTGCTTATGAAGTTAGTGGGTATGAACCCAATTATCGTCCACGGTGGCGGTCCGCAAATCGGTAAGCTTCTCGAGCGTCTAGAAATTCAAAGCGAGTTTGTCGGCGGCATGCGCGTTACCGACGAAAGTACTATGGACGTGGTCGAGATGGTATTGGGTGCCAGCGTCAACAAAGAAATTGTTGATAGTATCCATCGCAATGGCGGCCGCGCGGTAGGGTTAACCGGTAAAGATGGAAAGCTACTGACCGCGCGCAAGTTGCGAGGCGGATTTGGCCCACAAAATGATATTGATATTGGCCAAGTAGGCGAGGTCGCCCACGTCGACACCGACGTGCTGGATATGCTCAGTCACAGTGACTACATTCCCGTTATCGCACCCGTCGCCGGCGGGGCGGATGGGCAAACTTACAACATCAACGCAGATCTTGTGGCAGGGAAAGTAGCTGAGGTACTCAAAGCTGAGAAATTGATGCTACTCACTAACGTCGCAGGCCTCCTTGATACCGAAGGGCATACGTTAACCGGCCTATCCACCGAGCAAGTAGATGAGCTTATCAATAAAGGCGTAATTCGTGGCGGTATGCTCCCGAAAATACAGTGCGCCCTCGAAGCGGTCAAAGAAGGGGTGACCAGCGCCCATATTATCGATGGGCGAGTACCCCATGCAGCGCTCTTAGAAATCTTCAGCGACGCTGGTATTGGTACACTCATCACCAATAGTTCTTTATCTAACAACAGTTGAGCATTGCGCCGGCCGCTGTGACTGGCTAGCATCAGTGCCATGCTCTTTTAATAGCGAACCAACCTATGCCCCAACCCCGCTCTGACCGCCGTGACCAAATTTTGCAAGCTCTTGCTGCAATGCTTGAGGCAGGCCCGGAATCTAAAATAACGACCGCAAGACTCGCTCAGCAAGTGGGTGTCTCCGAGGCGGCCCTTTACCGCCACTTCGCCTCCAAGACAAAAATGTTTGAGGCGTTAATAGAGTTCTCAGAAGAAACCATTTTTTCCCGCGTTAAGTTAATTGTGGCGGATGAGCAACCGGCCATCGAAACATGCAATCGCATATTGATGCTGGTTTTAGGCTTTTGTGAACGCAATCCTGGGATTACTCGAATTTTACACGGCGAGGCGTTAGCCGGTGAACCCGAACGACTACATCAACGTGTGGTACAACTTTTTGATCGCCTAGAAACACAGCTAAGATCAACGCTTCGGCAAGCCGAACTCAACGAAAAGATCCGTACAAGTATTGTTTTAAATGACGCTGCCGGCCTCATGTTGGCCACAGCTGAGGGGCGCATCTCGCAGTTTGTCCGCAGTCGATTTAAACGCTCTGCAACTGAGGGTTGGAACGATCAATGGGCCATCATCACTGCCGATATAATGCGTCCAGTACCCGCCTAACGCTGGGGTGATTCGAGGGAGCGCCGCAGCTCTACAACCTCCTTTAATTGCTTGAAACGCTGAGAATCGGCCCAAAAGTCCGCTCGAACCGCTTCAATTTGGGCTTCACGGTCAGCAATTGCGCGTTCGGTGCTGTCAATCTCGCGTTTAGTCTCTTCGATCATATCGAGATCAGTGGCTGAAGGTTTACCACCTACACGCTCAGCTTCTGCGACACGGGCCTGAGCATTCTCAATCTTTTGTCTGAGGCTGCGGCGATTACTTTTCAGAATAGACACTCGGATCTTCAAGTCGCGGAGTGCTCGGTCTCGAGCCGCTTCGATATCTTCAACAGTCGAGTAGCGCCGCAGCAATGACTCGTCCCATTCTTGTAATCGTCTCTGCTCCAAACTAGCATCAAGCTCGCGCTTGCGGCGAGCCTGCTCGTTATTGCGCTGCTCGGAAGTGAGTGCTGGAGGCACAACCTGAATCACCATGCCATCATCATTTAAGATTTCGTAGCCACGATTAACGTACTCAGCCGGGACACGAAAATCAACGACGATACTGCCGTAGTCGTTTGTGTAGCGATAAAAATTGGCCGCTTGAACGAGTGGCGAAGCAGCCCAAACTGCCAGCACCGCAACGATATGCCGCCCACGCACACTAAACACCGTAGCGATCTCGATACGCTTGCATAGCCGCAAGATGACTGATGTAGGCCTCCTGTGTTTCAAGCCAAGCAATAATATTGTGCATGTTGATTACGCTGATCACGGCCATCCCAAGATCCTCACTGGCTTCCTGCACCGCCGAGCGCGCGCCCTGCCCGCGCTCGCAGCGATCTAGACCAATCACCACACCATGCGGCTCAGCGCCTGCTGCTTTGATCAGTTCTACCGACTCGCGAACCGCTGTGCCTGCTGTTATCACATCGTCGACGACTATAACCTTACCCTCAAGCGGTGCGCCAACCAGACTACCGCCTTCACCGTGGCTTTTGGCTTCTTTGCGGTTAAATGTATAAGGGAGATCAATCCCATGATGCTCCGCTAACGCGACCGCAGTGGTTGCGACCAAAGGAATGCCTTTATAAGCGGGGCCAAACAAGATATCGGGGAGCAAAGGCGAGTGGGCGATGGCATCGGCATAGCAGCGACCGAGCGTAGCGAGCGCCGAACCTGTGGAGAATCCCCCCGCATTAAAAAAGTACGGGCTTAATCGGCCTGACTTCAACTCAAACTCGCCAAAGCGCAAGACATTACAGCGAACAGCGAGATCGATGAACGCTTTTCTTGCGTTCTCAATCGTGTCAGATGACATATTTTGCTCCCCGCAACAAAAAAAACATTAAAGAATCTTAAAAAACATCACAGTCCAATGGAGCGCAACGCACCGTATACCGTATCATAGCAGGATACGGGGATAGGGCTAATAATGAGAGTCATCAGTTTAGTAGTGGAAGGCCTTGAACAAGCGAGAGATGCTGGGCTTTTCAAATGGCTTATGGAGCAAGATGCAGACATTATCTGTTTGCAGGACACTCGGTGCTCAGAATACTCGTTAACAAGTGATGAGTTTTTCCCGCGCGAATACAATGCCTACTTCCTCGATCACTACGATGATCATCGCAAGAATGGCGTAGCTATTTATTGCCGCGACCTACCCAAAGCTATTATGTCAGGGTTGGGGTTTATAGATTACGACTCTCAAGGTTTATATATTCAAGCTGACTACAGCAATTTCAGCGTAGGCTCTCTGCTGATGCCCAGTGGCTTAGGCCCGGACGCAGCGATGAACGATAAGCTCAAATTTATGCAGGACCTTGGTGGTCATCTACAAAAAGTACGCAACAAGCGTCGAGATTTCATTGTTTGCGGAGGCTGGGAGCTCGTTAATAAGCCCATCGATGCAGAAGAGGCCGGCAACCGGGTCGATATCCCTGGCTTCTCGGATATCGAACAGATGTGGCTCAGAGAATTGTATCGCAATGGCTACTGCGATGCTTTCCGATCCTACAATAACGATCCTGACGAATTTACTTGGTGGCCCGAAGGTGATGACGCGGGTGGGGTGCGCTCAGATA
>CAJQLP010000079.1 GCA_905479205.1 uncultured Luminiphilus sp. | reverse complement strand
CTGGTTTCAGTGCTTTAATTTTGCCTCGCTCATCGCCGTAGCATGACCATCCTGCCCGAGTTACAAGCCGATTTTGACACCCTCAACGAACGCTGGCGCAATACAGCGTTTGAACCATGGCGCCTGCTGCTGGCCGAGCAGCTCGAGCGGGGCATGTCGGCCAGTAGATACGGTGATATACCGCGCTGGCGAGAGGCGTTGGGCTCGCTTCCCGAGCTCGTTCCATCGACCATCGAACTCAATGCATCGGAGGTCGGCTGTCTCGGCGAAATAAGTGACGCCCAACGGGCTGAGCTGGAGAGTGCCTTACGTGGCTTACAGCCTTGGCGTAAAGGTCCCTTTAATCTATTTGGCGTTCATATTGACACTGAGTGGCGCTCGGACTTGAAATGGAATCGCCTGCTGCCCGGGTTAAGACCACTTGCAGGAAAACGTGTTCTGGACGTAGGCTGTGGCAGCGGTTATCACTGCTGGCGTATGTTGGGCGCAGGTGCCGATGAAGTTATTGGCATTGAGCCGACGCCGCTTTTCGTTCTGCAGTTCAAAGCATTACAACGATACTTACAACAGCCCAATATCCACGTTTTGCCAGCCGCAATGGAACACTTACCTCGCCCGCTAAAAGCGTTCGATAGCGTATTTTCTATGGGGGTTTTGTATCATCGGCGCTCACCCATGGATCATCTTAACGAGCTAAAGGAAGCCTTAATAAGCGGAGGGCAATTAATTCTGGAGACTCTGGTCATTGACGGTGACGCACATTCAGTACTTGTCCCCGCTGGACGATATTCTCGCATGGGTAACGTGTGGTTTTTACCAAGTACTCTCGCCCTCGTAGGCTGGCTCAAAAAGCTTGGGTTCCAGAACGTCGAACTGATTGATTGCGGCTATACCACGGCGGACGAGCAGCGCAGCACTGACTGGATGACGTTCCATTCGCTTGCTCAGTTTTTAGACCCGACGGATAGCAGAAAAACCATAGAAGGCTACCCCGCCCCGCAGCGCGCGATTTTAGTCGCCGACGCACCCTAGTGATTTAGGATTCTCAGGCCCTGTTTAAGGGCGATTAGTTGAGCCACGCTGTTTTGTTAATGCAACTTATACAGCTACAAGCTCGTCGAAATCGGCGCGATTAATCATCACCGCCGGAGAATGGCGGCACACTGGACATGGGAAAATTGGTGACTTTGCCGCGCTTGGAGTCACTCGAACCTTCTGTCACTTTCACCGAGCCTTCTTTCTCGACTTCGTCGATACGAATCACCGATTGGAGAGGGATATAGCTGCGCTTCACGCCGGCAAATTCGGTTTTGAGCTTCTCTTCTGACGGATCAACAAGTAGCTGTGAGCGCTCGCCAAAAAGCATCTCCTCAATTTCAATGAAACCCCACATATCACTCTGATAAATCTGTCGAGCAAACAGCTCGAACACCTGGTTCCCATTATGGAAAATCACTTTGTAGACCGGCTGACTAGCCATGCGCTCCTCGATGCCATCCCTTGCGGGTGGCGCTGAACATAAAAAGGGGCGCAATGTTACCACTTACTGCCACTGAGGCCAGCCTAGATCTCGTTGATCTGTCTCAATATCGGTATACTTGCCTCCCTTTTATACAAATGAATGACCAAATCCCCGTGAGCGAAGCCACCCCGAAAAAATTGTTCGTGCAAACCCATGGCTGCCAAATGAACGAGTATGACTCGGCTCGTATGGCAGATCTGCTGGGTGAAAGCCATGGTCTTGTGACCACCGACAACGCCGAGGAGGCGGATGTTCTGCTGCTCAATACCTGCTCAATTCGCGAAAAAGCGCAGGAGAAAGTTTTTCATCAGCTGGGCCGCTGGAGGCCCCTGAAAGAGAAAAACCCCAACTTGATCATAGGCGTAGGTGGCTGCGTCGCGAGTCAGGAAGGCGCTGAAATTGGCAAGCGCGCTCCTTTTGTCGACGTCATTTTCGGCCCGCAAACGCTGCATCGTTTGCCTGAAATGATCGATACGCGCCGTGACGGTCAGCCAATTGTTGTCGATATTAGCTTTCCAGAGATCGAAAAATTTGATCGCCTGCCCGACGCTAAAGTCGATGGCCCAAGCGCTTTCGTATCCATTATGGAAGGCTGCAGCAAGTACTGCACATTTTGTGTTGTGCCTTATACCCGCGGCGAGGAAGTGTCCCGACCGGTTGACGATGTCATTGCAGAAATTGCCGGCCTCGCTGAAAAAGGGGTCAAAGAGGTCAATTTACTCGGACAAAACGTCAACGCCTACCGCGGCAATAATCATCTCGATGAAATTACCGATTTCGCCGACTTATTGCACTTGGTTAATTTAGTGCCCGGCATTGAACGTATTCGGTACACCACATCCCACCCTGTAGAATTTAGCGATGCGCTTATTCAGTGTTACGCGGAAATACCAGCGCTCGTCGACCACCTTCACTTACCCGTACAAAGCGGCTCAGACCGTATTCTAATGGCCATGAAACGGGGCCATACGGCACTGGAGTACAAGTCTAAAATTCGAGCGCTGCGTCGAATTCGACCCAATATTTCTATGTCATCTGACTTTATTATTGGGTTTCCAGGCGAGTCTGAAGAAGACTTTGCTGCAACAATGAAGTTGATCGAAGACATCGGTTTTGATAACTCATTTAGCTTTATATACAGCGCGCGTCCGGGCACTCCGGCGTCTGATTTACCGGATGAAACTCCGGAATCGGTCAAGAAACAACGACTGCAAATTCTCCAGAGCCGAATAAGCCAACAAGCACGCGCTATCAGCGATGCCATGGTGGGTACAAAACAGCGCGTTCTCGTGACTGGCGTCTCCAAAAAAGACCCAGGACAACTCGCAGGTAGGACCGAAAACAACCGTGTCGTGAATTTTCACTGCACCGATCACAGTATAATCGGCGAGTTTACCGAGGTTGTTATCGAGCAGGCGCTACCTAATTCGCTGCGCGGCATCCAAGTGTGAGGGTGATTCCTTCATCCTCTCGCAGGTTGACTCACGTGCAAACCCCTGTATCTTACTTTCCCCCGTAGACAGCAAGAGTGACCAAACAGGCGTTGGACACCGACATGCAGCCCACCGACCCAGAAGCGGAGTCGAGTCAGGCTTCACAAATCAGCTTTACACTTGAGCCCAATGACGCGCGTCATCTGGCAGGTCTCTGCGGCCAGCTAGACTGCCACCTGCGTCAGATAGAAGAGCGCTTGGGCGTCGTCATTCGCAACCGAAGTAATCACTTTACGGTGAGCGGCACTGTACCCGCTGCCAATGCTACTGCCGCACTGCTGAATACGCTCTACGGCGACGTCAAAAATGGCGTCGGTCTCAGCCCAGAAACCATACACCTGTCTTTACAGCAATCGGATCTCGAGCATCTGATGCATGCCGGCGACGACGATATTGGGAGCGGCGACGATTCCAATGGCAGCGTGATCATTCGCACCAAGCGCGCTTCGATCAAACCTCGAGGGCACAACCAGCTGGGCTATGTAAAGGCAATCGGCCGGCATGACATTAATTTTGGTATCGGCCCTGCAGGTACGGGCAAGACGTATCTGGCCGTGGCCTGTGCCGTGCAGGCACTGATCGACGAAGAAGTACGGCGAATATTATTGGTTCGACCAGCCGTCGAAGCCGGCGAACGACTGGGCTTCTTACCCGGCGATCTCAGCCAAAAGGTCGACCCTTATTTGCGGCCACTTTATGACGCCCTGTATGAAATGCTGGGCTTTGAAACAGTCACCAAGTACCTCGAACGCAATATTATTGAAGTCGCGCCGCTTGCCTTCATGCGCGGACGAACGCTAAATAACGCTTTTATCATCCTCGATGAAGCCCAAAACACTACCCGCGAACAAATGAAAATGTTTCTCACGCGTATTGGCTTTGGCTCCACTGCGGTGATCACCGGCGACGCGACGCAAATCGACCTACCTCGCGGTCAGCAATCGGGTCTTACCCACGCCACGCAAGTACTCGATCAAGTCGAAGGCATTTCGTTTACTTGGTTTGCCAACAAAGACGTTGTTCGTCACCCCTTAGTACAGCGCGTGGTCGCAGCCTACGACAAGTTTGAAGCTGCTACCGATACTAGCGGTCAACGATAACGATGACGGCATTGATTCACATCGATCGTGAACCAGGAATAGAAAGCCCTGACGATGAAAGCTTCAGGTGCTGGGTCGAAGCAGCCCTCAACGGCGCGGGGTATGTGGCTTCACAGACGAGTTCGCCAGAGATAAGCCTGCGTATTAATGGCTCAGATGAAATGGCCAACCTGAATCATACCTACCGCGCTAAAGCAGGTCCGACCAACGTACTGTCTTTTCCTGCCGATATTCCTGACAGCGTCGATTGCGATTTGCTTGGCGATATCGTCATCTGCGCACCTGTAGTTGTGCGCGAAGCCGAAGAGCAACACAAAATCGGAGCTCATCACTGGGCTCACTTAACAGTACATGGGGTATTGCACTTACTCGGTTTTGACCATATTGATGACCATGAGGCCGAGCAAATGGAACAACTCGAAATTACTATTTTAAAGGCATTAGGGTTACCTAACCCTTATGTACACCACTCAACTTTGACTACAGCGTAACGGATTCTTAAGCACAGTGAACGACTCTTATACTACCGACAACGACGATCGATCGTGGGTTGAAAAACTCACCCACTTTCTTTCTGGCGTCCCTCAAAGTCGCTCTGACCTCAAGGGAGTGCTTAGCCTAGCAGCAGAAAATGAAATTATTGATGAAGATGCCCGCACAATTATGGAGGGCGCGCTGTCGGTGTCTGACATGCAAGTGCGGGACATCATGATTCCGCGAGCGCAAATGGTCGTCATCAAAGCGGATATAGACCTTCAAGAAGCATTGCCACAGATTGTGCACGCGGGTCATTCACGGTATCCCGTAATCGATGACAGCCTCGACAACGTCGTTGGCATCTTGCTCGCTAAGGATTTACTGCCGCTAATACTCAGTCGTGACAGCGATTTTGATCTCAGAGTATTAATGCGACCCACGGTGGTGGTACCTGAGAGTAAGCGGTTAAACGTTCTTTTGCGTGAATTCCGCCAGAACCGAAATCACATGGCCATTGTTATCGATGAATACGGCGGTGTTGCCGGGCTTGTCACTATTGAAGATGTACTCGAAGAGATTGTCGGCGAGATCGAAGACGAAACTGATACTGCCGAAGGACGTAATATCCGCAAGATCAGTGACTCGGATTATTTCGTTCAGGCGCAAACGCCCATCGACGATTTCAATGATTATTTTGATGTCGAGCTCAGCGACGAAGAATTTGACACCATTGGCGGCCTGGTTGTGAATGCCTTCGGCCATGTGCCTGCGCGCAATGACACAACAACGTTTGATGGCTTTGAGTTTCGGGTTGTTAACGCCGATCAGCGTCGCTTGCTGAGCTTGCGGGTAACGCCTACGAGCCAGGAAGACTAGCTTCATGAGCTGGCATGGCTCGGGGTTGCTCCGGTTTTTGGCGCCTCTTATTGCCGGCGCACTTTTCCCCCTAGGCCTGAGCCCCTTCGATATTTGGATCATGGTGCCACTCAGTTCAGCGCTGTTCGCTGCACTGTTGCACAGTGACACACCCCATGGCGCAGTCTGGCTTGGCTGGCGTTACGGCCTCGGATTTTTCGGCGTTGGCGCCTCTTGGGTTTATGTCTCGATAAACGTCTATGGCGGCGCCCCCCCCTGGCTCGCGACGCTTCTGACTGCGCTCTTTTGTTCAGGGCTTGCGATCTTGTTTGCAGTGCAAGGCGCCCTTTATGCGCGTTGGTTTAAGCCGCGCGGCTGGTCGGCCGCTTTACTCGCCTTTCCCGCGCTCTGGGTTTTGTTCGAGTGGTTGCGTAGCTGGCTGTTAACTGGCTTTCCGTGGCTGTATGCAGGCTATGCCAGCCTCGACACGCCCGTGGCTGGCTGGGCACCCATCATTGGGGTGTATGGCGCGTCGTTATGGCTCGTGGGCCTAGGCAGTGCCTGCGTTGCACTGTTTTTAGCATCCGGTAAAGCTCGTCGATTACTGACTTTAGCTCTGACCTCAATCGCCATAATCGGGGCGGCCGGCGAAGGGTTAAAGAATGTGTCGTGGACACAGCCTTCGGGAGAGGTATTAACCGTGGCTATTTACCAGCCTAATATTCCTCTTAAAGAAAAATGGGATCGACGGTTATTTAACCAGCATCTTAATCAATACCGTGAAGCCTCGCTGCCCGCCTTCACGTCTGCCGATATTCTACTTTGGCCCGAGTCCGCATTACCGGCTTATCGACACCAGGTCAGTGATTATCTCCGAGAAATCCGGGATCACGCCATCGCGACCGAGACAACACTCATCACGGGCATACCCATACGCGCAGCATCCGGCCGGCACAACAGCATTATGGCTATCGGCCTGGGGCATGGCGAACACCACAAACAAAAGCTAGTGCCCTTCGGCGAGTACGTCCCTTTAGAGCGATGGCTACGAGGGCTGATCAAATTCTTCGACCTGCCAATGTCGAACTTTGCGCCGGGCCCCGAGCAGCAAGCCGTGCTGTGGGCAGGAAGCCATCAAATTGCTCCCTTTATTTGCTACGAAATTGTTTATCCTGATTTTGTGACGAAAAACAGCCGGGGGGCTGATTTTTTAGTCACCGTGAGTAACGACAGCTGGTTTGGGGATTCAATTGGGCCGCTTCAGCATCTACAAATGGCGCGCTTTCGTGCGCTAGAGACAGGCCGCCCATTGCTGCGAGGAACCAATAATGGCGTTTCGGCAATTATTAATCCTGCGGGCAATATTGAAGCAGCCACCGATCAATCCGTGGAAACATTGCTGCAGGGCAAGATTACGCCTCGTCAAGGTAATACGCCGATCATGGTGACCGGTAGCTGGCCCGTGCTGCTTATCTGCCTCTTTATACTGCTGAGTTTCGCGCGCAGGTCACGGCACTAGGTCAGGGCACTAAAAGCCCCTTTGCTGCTACAATTACGATCTCTTATTAGCCCCGTGGGTTTATCCCACTTTGCACCCATTCAGATAGAGCGTTATGAATCAGGAATACAATCCCGAGCACATCGAACTTGCCGTACAAGCCCAGTGGGCTACAAGCGGCGCTTACACGGCAAAACGTGACGATAACCGCGAGAAATTTTACTGCCTAGCCATGTTCCCATACCCAAGCGGCAAGCTGCATATGGGCCACGTGCGCAACTACACGATCGCCGATGTGATCGCCCGTTTCCATCGCATGCAAGGTAAGAATGTTCTGCAACCCATGGGCTGGGATGCCTTTGGTTTGCCGGCAGAAAATGCTGCCATCGCAAATAACGTTCCGCCGGCCGATTGGACGATGAGTAATATTGCCGAGATGCGTAGTCAATTAGCTCGGCTAGGCTTTGCCTACGATTGGAGCCGAGAAGTAACGACCTGCACGCCCGAGTACTATCGCTGGGAGCAATGGTTCTTCACTCGTCTGATGGAAAAAGGCCTTGCCTACAAAAAAGAAGCCGACGTTAACTGGTGTGAAACAGACCAAACCGTATTGGCGAATGAGCAAGTAGTTGACGGCAAGTGCTGGCGCTGTGACAACCCCGTTGAACGCCGCGCGATTAATCAATGGTTCATAAAAATTACCGCCTACGCTCAAGAATTACTCGACGACCTTGATCAGCTCGATCAGTGGCCCGAACAAGTTATCGCCATGCAGCGCAATTGGATTGGCCGATCGGAAGGGGCAAATTTACGGTTTGAGCGAGAGTCTGGTGATGCGTTAGAAGTCTACACCACTCGCCCCGACACGCTGATGGGCGCGACCTATCTTGCGGTCGCCCCGCAGCACCCGCTCGCAGAGCAAGCCGCGGCCAACAATCCCGAGCTTCAGCAATTCATCAAAGAAATCAGCACTATGAAAGTAGCTGAAGCCGAAATGGCCACGATGGAAAAGCGCGGCATGGCAACCGGTCTGACCGTACGTCACCCTCTAAGCAATGAGGAGCTGCCCGTATGGGTCGCAAACTTTGTTCTCATGAGTTACGGCTCGGGAGCAGTAATGGCCGTACCGGGCCATGATCAGCGCGACTGGGAATTCGCCACTAAGTATGGCTTACCGATCAAGCAAGTTATCGCGGGCAATGACGAGAACCCAGCTGACCTTAGTGTGTCAGCCTACACGGAGAAAGGGCCACTTGTTCACTCGGGTGAGTTTGACGGCATGCACTTCCATGCAGCTTTCGATGCCATCGTCGGAAAACTGGAGCAGCGAGGCTTGGGAGAGAAAACAGTCAACTTCCGCCTCAGAGACTGGGGGGTCTCGCGACAGCGTTACTGGGGCGCACCGATCCCTGTTATCAATTGTGATAGCTGCGGCGCGGTGCCAGTGCCCGAACACGACCTCCCAGTCGTATTACCCACAGACGTAGCCTTTGAGGGCGTTGGCTCACCCTTGAAAAAAATGCCCGAGTTTTATCAGGTCGACTGCCCATCCTGCGGCAAGCAGGCAACACGAGAGACCGATACATTTGATACCTTTATGGAATCCTCTTGGTACTACGCTCGCTATGCCAGCGCGGGAAATACCGACAAAATGCTCGATGATGAAGCCAACTATTGGCTTGAGGTTGATCAGTATGTCGGAGGTATCGAACACGCTATCTTGCATTTGCTATACGCCCGCTTCTTCCACAAGCTTATGCGTGATGAAGGGCTTGTTACGAGCAGTGAGCCGTTTAAACGCTTGCTAACACAGGGGATGGTACTCAAAGATGGCGCCAAGATGTCTAAGTCCAAAGGGAATACGGTGGACCCTCAGGCGTTAATCGATCGCTATGGTGCTGACACCGTACGCCTGTTTAGTATGTTTGCTGCTCCACCCGACCAATCACTAGAGTGGTCAGACGCAGGCGTAGAAGGTGCTAATCGCTTTATTAAGCGATTGTGGCGCCTCGTAAGCGATCACGTTGCAAGCGGAGCGGCACCTGCGCTCGATTGCGCCAACCTCACGCGAGAGCAAAAAGACCTCCGCCGGAAAACTCACGAAACACTCGCCAAAGTGGCCGATGACTATGGCCGCCGCCAGACGTTTAATACAGCCATTGCTGCGGTCATGGAGTTGTGCAACGAGGTCAGTAAGCACGTTGTCAGTGACGACAATGATCGTGCATGTGTCGACGAGGCTCTCCGTGCAGCGCTGCTGATGCTGTGCCCCATTGTGCCGCATGTAACATCGGAGCTATGGCATACGTTAACGGGAAAGCCTATCTTAGAAGCCCAATGGCCAAGCGTCGACGAACAGGCGTTAAGCCGAGACGAGTTGGAGATCGTGATACAGGTGAACGGCAAAGTACGGGCAAAAATGCTGGTATCAGCACAAGCGGATAAAGAAACTGTGGAAGCGGCGGCACTTGCAGAGCCCAATGTTCAGCGCTTTATTGAAGGCAATACAGTGCGCAAAGTCATTGTAGTGCCGGGCAAGCTTGTCAATATTGTGGCCAACTGATGTTAGCTAACCTCTTTCGCAGCGCTTCTATCATTCTCTTCTTGAGTGCTCTGCTCACTGGGTGCGGTTTTCAACTCAAGGGTAGTGCCCAAAATTCAGACCCATCGCTTATCGGACAAAGTATTCGACTGATAAGTAACGAGCCTCGTAATGAGCTCACTGCGGCCATTAGTCAGCAGCTAAAGCTCGCAGGCGCGATTCTCAATGAACCAGAGGCCGCGACATTGGTGCTGCGCTTAGGGCCTGAGCAGTTTCAGCAACGCAATCTCTCCTTGACGGCACAAGCCCGCTCTGCAGAAGTTGAACTCACTATGAGTACCCATATCAGTCTTAATCGGGCAGACGATGTTCTGATCCCCAAGAGCGACGCCAGCGTTGTGCGTCAATTTCTCAACGACCCTCAAAACGTAGTCGGCAAAACAGAGGAATTACGCCTACTTCGAGAGGAAATGTATGTCGATCTGGCCGCACAAATTATCCGCCGCATTGGCCACAGCTTGAATAACTAATGCAACTCAGGCCTGAACAGCTCGCCCAGCATCTTAAACAGGGACCTGCCGCCTGCTACCTGCTTAGCGGCGAGGAGCCCCTGCTCATTCAGGAGTGTGCCGATGCCATTCGTGCAGCGAGCCGCGCGGCGGGCTGTCTAGAGCGAGAAGTAATTGACATAGGCGCGAATAGCAATGATTGGCAGCAGCTGACTCAGAGTGCCGGGGCACTGTCGCTGTTTGCAGACCGTAAATTGATTGAGCTACGTCTACCTTCAGGAAAGCCTGGGACCGAGGGCAGCAAAGCGCTGCAGGAATACCTGGCACTTAACAGCGACGACATTCTGCTTATAGTTGCCGGGAAAATAGATAAACAGTCCCAACGATCAAAGTGGTACACGGGTCTTGATAACGCGGGAGTAGTGATTCAGGTTTGGCCTGTGCGCGCGAGCGAACTCCCGCGCTGGCTGGCCCAGCGCATGAGTGCCGCAGGATTACAGGTGCAACCCGAGGCGCTATCCCTGCTCGCTGAGCGCGTAGAAGGCAATCTTCTCGCAGCGGTCCAGGAAGTCGAAAAGTTAAAGTTACTCGCCGAAAACAACACAGTGACGGTTGATACGATAATTGCCAGCGTCGCCGACAATGCGCGTTTTAATAGCTTTGGTCTTGCCGATACAGCCATGGATGGTGACGCGCGAAACGCCATTCGTACTTTGCGCGGCCTGCAAGCAGAGGCCTCGGCTCCACCTGTTGTACTCTGGACACTTGCGCGGGATGTAAAACTTCTCATCCAACTTCACGAAGATACTCAAGCGGGAATCTCGCTCAATCAAGCGTTAACTCAGCGCGGTGTCTGGCGTAATCGCGCAGGTTTGGTTCAGAAGGCTCTAACGCGCCATGACAGTGTAAGCCTGGCAAAGCTTCAGCAGCTAACTGTTCAGGTAGACGGCGCAGTTAAGGGCTTTTCTAAAGACGACCCGTGGGTTCTCCTAGAGCAACTGCTATTACTCATCGCGCTTGGTGGTCATTCCAAAACCCGGCGCCGCAGCGCATAAAGCCCTAACACGCAGATAAGCGCTAAAACCGCGGCCATCCCGAGCACAACAACGAAACCCAACTGATCAGACAAGGCACCATAGATCGCCGAACCAATGGCAGGCGCACCCATAGCAAGCAAGGTCCACAAACTGAGTACTCGTCCACGATACTCATCGGACAATGATAACTGCGTTAGAGTTTGGCTTCCGGTACCCGCCATGGTGGTACATAAGCTTAAGGCGGCAATAACAAGGCTAAGTCGCACTACATCCTGCATCCATTGCAAGCTCAACATGAGTAGTGCGGCGACTAAAATACCGAGGCTAACTATCAGTAATAGGCGCTTTAAATCTGCGCTCTGACGACTGACGATGAGACCTCCCACGATAGACCCCCCACCTGCACTTGCTGTCAGTGTCGCTAATTCGCTTGGCCCGCCGCCCAAAAATGTACCCGAGAGTGCGGGCAGAAGCTCGATCACCGTACGCCCTACCAAACCGTTTAAAGCCGTGAAAGCGAACACTAATTGTATGCCTCGATGATGGCGTACATAGTTCAAACCAGCCTTGAACTGCTGAGCAAACGGCTCCCTTGGGCGCGGTGTTCGCTGGCCAACCCCGCTCAGCGTGGCAAGGATAACCCCCGATGTTGCAAACATAATGACTGAGAGACCAAATGCTTCAGCGGGACCTGCGCTACGAAGCAGCCAAGCACCAATAGCAGGCCCTAAGATACGAGCGACATTAAATGTCATCGCTGACAGTCCCACCGCATTGGGTAGCGCCTCTCGATGAACAAGCAGCGGGATAAGCGCTAACCGCATAGGACTATGACCCGACGTAACACCACCCAATGCAAGCGAAAGACCAAGCAACAAGGTGACATCGTAAGCGTCTACAACGAGCGCTAATGCACCGATGGAACCAATCACAGCGTGTATAGCCATGGACACAATAAGCCCATGACGTGGATTAACCCGGTCGGAGACAATACCGAAAAATGGCGATAAGACAAAAGCAGGCGCGAGCATTAAGGCGGCGACGATACCCACCCAAGTAGCGGATTCGGTGAGATCCCACGCAGACCAGCCGAGCAAAAAGCGTAGCATCCATGAGCCCAAGCTCGAAAACCAGCTCGCGGGGAAATAGCGTTTAAACGCCGGTTCTGTGAGCGCCGATCGTCGCACATGTCGCTTTTCACGACTCTCCAAGAAAACCCCTCTTGCTTTTAAACCCAACTAGGAATACTGTTTATTTATACAGTACTTTAACAGGTGTTCGCTTTTCACCACAAAGCAAGTCAACGAACAGTGAACAACACGAGTAAAAAATCTACACTGGAGCACAGCATGCGCGACCCCCTAGAACATATTATACGCCGCCCCGATACCTGGCGCGGCCTAGAAGGCCCTAATAATGTCGCTATTTTAAGCCGCCCCGCCAATAGTGACTGGCACGGCGTTGACGCACTACCTAGCGGTTTTACTGAACTGGACAAGCAGCTCACACTCGGCGGCTGGCCTCAGCGGGGCAGTATCGAAGTGCTTAGCGATAGCTGTGGCATGGGCTCAATGGGGCTCTTCTTACCCACAATGGAAATGTTGAGCGAGCAAGGCCGTTGGCAAGCATTTATTGGTGCCCCACAAATGCCCTACGCACCACTTCTGGCCGCTCGAGGCATCGATACCCAGCAAATACTCATGGTACATCCCAAGAGCCGTGAAGATCGCTTATGGGCAACGGAGCAAGCATTGCGTAGCTCTACCTGCAGCGTAGTATTTAGCTGGCTCGGCGCCAGTGAATACCGCTATGCGGAGCTGCGTAAGCTGCAATTAGCGGCAGCTGAGAATGACACGCTGGCCGTTTTGTTCCGCGCCACCGATGTGGCTCAGCAACATACACCCGCAGGTTTACGCTTAATGATGAGCGGTTACCGAACCGTCGACATCCTAAAACAACGAGGCGGCCAGCAAACAACCGGCATCAAGTTAACTACTGACCATGATATCCCCGAGCAACCACAACTGTGGGAACTCCCGGTGCAGCACCGGCAAACAGCACAAGGCCGATTCATATCTCCCGTTGCTTGAGCGACGATAACCTAGGGCGACGGGCTCACCTGGAATTTATACTGGGCTTGCCATCTCTCGTAGGTTAAAATAAGCGCCTAAATAAATACCAATTTATAAGGCGCACATTATGGATGCTTTTCCACACCACTACACTGTCACCGCTAACGGCAATGCCAATGAATCACAAGTCAGTGTAAGCCGAGATGGCCTGCAAGATATAATGACTGATGCCCCTGCAGCTTTCGGTGGCCCAGGCGACAAATGGAGCCCAGAAGACCTACTCATGGCTGCTGTTGCCGACTGTTTCGTCTTGAGCTTTCGAGCCATTTCCCAAGCATCCAAAGTAGACTGGACAGCGATTAGCTGCAAAGCTACGGGCACACTAGATCGCGTTGATCGCAAGAATCTTTTTACCGCTATTGAGCTCCATGTCAGCTTGTCAGCACCTGAAGGATCTCAGGAGGATAAACTCGCCAGACTGCTGCAAAAATCGGAAGAGAGCTGCTTGATCACTAATTCAATGACAGCACCCATATCTCTTGCTACCGACATTCATATTGGCTGATAGGCCACCTGAAGCGCGCTAGATACAATCGACGATAATATCGGCCACCTGCACAATGGGGGCAGCTGGCCGATACGTCAGAGGCCGTTACGATTTCGCGGCAATCATTGCCTTGATATTAGCCTCGAGTACATCCAAAGGCACTGGGCCGCTACCGAGCACTGTGTCGTGGAACTCACGAATATCGAATTGCTCGCCTAATAACTCTCGCGCCATCTCACGCAATTCTAAGATACGAATCTTACCCACCATGTACGCTGTCGCCTGCCCCGGCATGGCAATATAGCGCTCAATCGCTTTGGTGCAGTCCCACTCAGCATTGGGCGTATTCTCAATAAGGTAAGCAATGGCCTCTTCACGCGTCCAGCGCTTAGAGTGCAGCCCCGTATCAACCACTAAGCGTGCTGCTCGCCAAAGCTCCATAGCGAGGCGACCAAACTCTGAATAAGGATCCTGATAAAAACCCATTTCCTTAGACAGATATTCCGAGTACAAACCCCACCCCTCGGAAAATGCTGTAAAACGCAAATAACGCTGGAACTCCGGCACACCTTGCAGCTCAGTCGCAATGGATAGCTGCAGGTGATGACCCGGCACGCCTTCGTGGAAGGCTAACGCCTCCAAATCCGTTTTTGGCATGGAACTCATGTCATAGAGATTGGCATAGTAAATACCAGGACGTGAGCCATCGGGTGGAGGGCTTTGATAGAACGCTTTACCTGCACTACGCTCGCGGAACGCTTCCACGCGTTTAACTTTGAGCTCAGCCTTGGGCAGGATGCCAAAGAACTCGGGTAACTTGGCCCGCATCGCATCAATAGCGTTACGCGTATCGCTCAAGTATGCGTCGCGGCCTTCGTCGGTATTCGGATAACGTATATCGGCGTTTCCACGCAGATCAACGAAAAACTCTTGTAAAGAGCCTTCAAATCCAACGCTTTTCATAACGCTGCGCATTTCATTTTGAATACGCTCAACGTTGGCCAAACCTAAATTGTGAATATCATCGGCAGTGAGGTCTGTAGTAGTAAACCAACTCAACAACGCCTGGTAATACTCATCACCATTCTCGAAACGCCAAATACCGTCATCGGTATGAGCTGCTTCACTCTGAGTCTCAATCGTGGCAATTAAGCGCTCATAAGCAGGCTTTAAATTGTTGATCAGTCCTTCGCGAGCAGCATCGAGTAACCGCTGCTTTTCCGCTGATTCGATGGCCAGCGCTGCAACTTTCTCCTGAAAGTCGGCCCAAATTGCTGAATCTTTGTCGCTTTCCTCAAACGGAGCACCAGTAATCACATTGTTCGCAGAAGCGACAATTTGTGGATACATCCAATCCACCAAAAACAGTCCTTTATCGGAACGAATATTTAACTGCTCAATAACCTCGTCAAAATACACAGATACATTATTGATACGGCCGATATAGGCTTCAGCATCTGCCACATCACCAATTTGGTGAACGTTAATGAGTCCGCTGGGCACGCTTGTGTGAGGACCTCTGAATTGATGCATAACATAATCTTCGTGCCGAAAATCATCCATCTTGAGCTGTCGCTGAATGCTAAGGCGGTAAAGATCTAGAGATAGCTGACGAGGGGCACTGATCTGCTCGAGATCAACATCCGCAGTAGCCGCCAAGCGCTCTTCGGCAAGCACTCGCGTTGCGTCTTGAAAAGACTCAGATACTGAGTTCCACTTATCGTGATTATCTTTAATGCCTAAATAGCTGGCATTGAAAGGCCTACGGGCTAAATCTTCAGCGAAACTATCAGCAAAGAACTGATTAAGCCGCTGCTCTTCAGCACTAATAGCGCTGTCTGCAGATTGCTCAGACTCTGCCTGCACAACGCTTTTCGGCTCAGACGGCTCAGAACATCCCATTATCATGACACTCGCCAGTAATGCAGCGGGCATAAAATGCTTAATCATCAAAATAAATTACCTCCCTATCGCTCTCATGAGTCGCCCTTATAAGTCGCCCTTATAAAAAGCAGCGCTGATTTATTTAAAAAGCTCATCCAGAAAAATAACAACCACCCCACTCTAAAAGGCTAGGCCACCATTTATTCCTAGATGTAAATATGGACTTAATACTGCATCGGCGCGAAAACCGATGACTTCTGAACATGAATCCTGAGTTGAATATAATGTCGCGCAATGACACCACTGCCAACCCCCCGAAACGGTAGGTTTAGGTCGATTAGTACTTGCTTACCGCCCCACCAACCAATACTGTATATATATACAGTATTGGTTTTCATATATGTCTCTTTGGCTATGCCTTCGCTTCCCACAGCTTCCCCTCGAATCGTTATCGAGAGAGCATGAATGCCCGGTCATTGTCATCGAGCGGCAGCGCGTCGTGACAGCGAACGATGCAGCGTACATTGATGGCATACGCCCAGGTCAGAGCCATCAGACAGCAAGTGCGCTATTAGAGCGACAGCCCTCAAAAACGGCAGATCCCACTCAAGCGATAACGAATACCGGTCAGTTTATCGAGCGTGATAGTCAGAGTGAACAAAGCGTCATGGTGCAAATGCAGTCATGGGCTTATGGCATAACTCCGACGCTAGAACAGTGGCATAACGACTGCTTGCAGCTAGAGATTGGCAGCTGCCTACAACTTTATCGCAGTGTTCACGAATTGCTTAAACGTATTCAGCAAGACTTAAGTTATCGCGGTTACACCTCAGCCATCGGGCTAGCAAATAATCGGCGAGCCGCCTGGCTATTAAGTTACTCCGATCCAGACTGGGCTCTCGATTATCATAGACCGATCGATGAGCGCTTGGCCGTACTACCCATAGACCTCATCACAAGCGATCCCAAGCAAACTTTCGGTCGCGCAATCGATAATCTGCATAAAGCCGGTGTGCGAACCTTTGCAGAGCTATTTCAAATACCGGCGAGCGCACTTGGACGTCGCTGCGGCAAGGCATTTATCGACTGGCTAAGTAGCGCACGCAGCACCAGTGACGATGCTCGAAAAGACTTCATACCGCCAGTCGAGTTTAACGACAAGCTATGGTTCGGCTTTGATATTCGTAACAGCGTGGAACTACACCCGGCTATGGAGCGATTACTTGGCGGCTTGAATCATTACTTAAACAATATTCAGCGTGTTTGCGACACCATCGATTGGTGCTTGCTGCGCATGCGTGGAGAGCCTCACACTTTCAAAGTACACAGTAGTGAGGCTCATCGCTCAACGCAGCGCTGGCTTGAGCTATCGCTGCTGTACTTAGAGAATCTCACCATCCCTGAGGACATTGAAGGGCTAGGACTACACGTTAAGAACCTTCAAGAACTGCCGACACAAGCTGACGATTTATTCTGTGATCGACGCGCTAACGAATCTCTTTATAACTTAGTAGATCGTCTGCGTAACCGAATGGGGCTACGTGCTGTCAATCAGCTGGCACTTCGAGATGCACACCTACCTGAGGACAGTTTGTATGCAAGCTATACCAATCCCGAGTCTGTCAAAAAATATAGGGCTTACTCGCAGCGACCTTTTTGGCTTATGCAAGAGCCGCAACCTATAAGGCAAGAGCAGGGGTTACTGTATTGGAATGGTCCTCTAGAACTCATAAACGGACCAGAGCGCATCGAGGATAATTGGTGGCACCAGCCGACAAGCCGCGATTACTACGTTGCTCGGCAGGACGATGGGCAACCGCTCTGGCTTTATCAAGATCGACACACCCGCCTCTGGTATGTGCATGGAATACTTCCCTGAGCAGGCTTTAGCTTACTCACGCTGATCCCTGAATACACACTCAACGCCACTCTTAGTTCGTGGGCTCAAGCCAAACCAGATTATCAACGTCAAAGCCCAAACTCCTAGCCTGAGTCACAAACCGTTGACGTAAATTATCAGAAATACGAGGCTCTCTAGCTAGTAGCCATAGGTAATCTGTATTGAATCCGGCAACAAAAGCGTACTCGTAATTACCGCCAAGATCAAAAACCACATAGCTACCATAGAACGGCCCAAAGAAAGACACCTTCAAATGCGCCACGTCGCTATCGCCCACAAAGACTGCCCGACCTTCGGCTATTTCTCGCTCACCGGACTCGCTGTCAGTACCGCTGTTAAGTACACGAATACTGCCATCCTCACTCTGCTCATACACGGCGGTCACATCAACTAAACCGCGCTCAAAACTGTGGTCAAGGCGCGCGATTTCATGCCACTTCCCTAAATAGCGTTCGGCTTCAAAACCCGTCACCGGCGTTACGCCATCGGGAATACCCGTACACCCAGTAACTATCGCCGTAGAAACGGCCAATAATAATCCGCAGCGTAAACTGCGATATAAAGACGCCATACTTCGTTGAATCGTTCTAACGTAATGCGACATAAAAACTCCGTTGTATCCTTTCGGCCATGTGATGCACTCATTACCAGCTTATGTTGCAATCACGCATATTGACAGTATTCGCATACGCTAACAGGCAAGGAAGCGCCTGCGGCTTTAAAAGAGGCGTCTGCAACACAAAACACAGGGATATTAACGCGCAGTGAACCAGTTTTTTAATTATACTGTACATATATACAGTATAATTAAAATCGTCCATGCCCTACGCCGAACTTCATTGCCTAACTAATTTTAGCTTTCTTAAAGGTGCATCTCACCCTGAAGAGCTGGTAGCTCGTGCCGCACAATGTGGCTATTCAGCATTAGCTATTACTGACGAATGCTCCCTAGCCGGCGTGGTGAAGGCGCATGTAGCGGCTAAAGATCTGGGCTTGAAAATCATTATTGGTAGCGAGTTTAACGTTACTGAAGGGCTACGTTTGATTGCTCTGGCACCGAACCGAGCAGCATACGGTGAGCTCTCGGGGCTAATTAGTCGATCCCGTCGCCGTAGCCCAAAAGGCGAATACACCACACACCTAAGAGATATCATTTTCCATTTAAAGCGCTGCTTCATTATTTGGCTGCCCGATGACAGTGAGCAGCAGCGTCCTTTTGGTTTACAGCTAGCCCGACTCTGCCGTGACAGAGTGTGGATTGGCGCAGCTCGACTACTGGGTAACGATGAAGTTCGATTCTTTCGACAGCGCTGGCAATTAGCTCAAGAACTCAATATTCCCATGGTTGCCTGTGGTGATGTGCAAATGCACTGCGCGACACGCAAGCCGCTCCATGATGTACTAACAGCGCTGCGCCTACACACGACAGTGCAACGTCTAGGACAGCGGCGCATGGCTAACAGCCAGCAGCATTTACGAGGCCTCAATAAACTTTTAAGACTCTACCCTCCTTCACTTATTAGCGAGACATTACGTATAGCGCAACGCTGCAAGTTCAGCCTGGATGAGCTGCGTTATGAGTATCCCGAAGAGGTAGTTCCCGCAGGCTTCGATGCCAATAGCTACCTGCGTGAGGAAGTGGCGCTCGGGGCAGCTAAACGCTGGCCGAAGGGAATTCCTGACGCTATTCAGAAACGCATCAATGAAGAGCTGGCGCTTATCTCTGAACTTAGCTATGAATATTACTTCCTCACTGTTTTTGACATCGTTCGCTTTGCTCGGGAGCGCAGTATTCTCTGTCAAGGTCGCGGCTCCGCCGCCAACTCGGTCATTTGCTACTGCCTCGGCATTACTGAAGTAAATCCCGAGGAAATTTCACTCTTGTTCGAGCGCTTTATCTCAAGAGAGCGCGATGAACCACCGGATATTGACGTAGATTTCGAACATGAGCGTCGCGAAGAGGTCATCCAATATATTTATCAAAAATATAGTCGCCGCCGTGCCGCATTAGCGGCAACGGTTATCACGTATCGATCGCGAAGCGCCGTTCGCGATGTCGGAAAAGCACTTGGGCTTGACCCTGTCTTCATCGATGATCTAGCAAAATCATTAGCATGGTGGAATCGAGAGCGGGAGTTAAAACAGCGCTTTGAACAACAGGGGGTCAGCAATTACGGCAGGCAAGCCGAACTGTTTCTACAGCTAGTGCAAGAGATTCTTGGTTTCCCGCGCCATCTTTCCCAACACGTAGGTGGTTTTGTTATAAGCCGAGGACCGCTGTCGAATCTAGTGCCACTAGAAAATGCCAGCATGGAAGATCGAACTGTGATCCAGTGGGACAAAAATGATATCGAGTCATTGGGATTACTCAAGGTCGACATTCTTGCTTTAGGTATGCTCTCCGCGATACGAAAAACACTGGCATTAGTACATCGGGATCACCCGCATATCCATTCATTGCAATGCATACCCCGAGAAGACCGAGCAACGTATCAAATGCTCCAGCGCGCTGATTCAATTGGCGTCTTTCAGATCGAGTCTAGAGCGCAAATGTCCATGCTACCGCGCCTCAAGCCAGAGCGCTTTTATGACCTTGTCATTGAGATAGCGATTGTTCGTCCCGGGCCTATTCAAGGAAATATGGTGCACCCCTATTTGCGCCGTAAACATGGTCAAGAAGTCGTCAGCTACCCTAATGATGCTATTCGCTCAGTACTTGAACGCACCTTGGGAGTCCCTATTTTTCAAGAACAAGTGATTCGCCTCGCCATGGTTGCGGCAGGCTTTACGGGTGGTGAAGCAGACGCGTTACGGCGAGCGATTACTAATTGGGGCCGCGACAGCAAATTACTAACTTTCGAGAAAAAACTTAAAGATGGCATGCTGGCCAATGGCTACAGTTCGGAGTTCTCAGAACAGCTCTTTGAGCAGATTAAAGGCTTTGGCGGCTATGGTTTTCCAGAGTCACACTCGGCCAGCTTCGCCCTTCTGGCTTATGTGTCTTCATGGCTAAAATGCCACCATCCTGCTGCGTTTTATACCGGCCTACTCAACAGCCAGCCAATGGGCTTTTATACACCATCACAACTCATTCAAGATGCTCGCCGTCACGGTATTAGTGTACTGCCGCCCGATATTAACCACAGCCAATGCGATCATCAGCTACTCGGCATGCCCGATAACGGGCAACCTGCTATTCGGTTGGGACTACGTATTATTAAAGGATTAAGCAGTGCAGGAATGCAACGGACTGCTCAAGCCGCACAACAAAAACCTTTCAATAGTATTAGTGATTTAAGAAATCGCGCTCAACTCGAGCGCGGGGATATGGAAGCGTTGGGAGCTGCAGATGCATTGGCAAGCCTGAGTGGCAATCGCCATCAGACGCACTGGAAAATCATGGGGCTAGATAAAAATAACGGGCTGTTCAACAACACACAATGCGGTAATACGAATGACCTGAGTGATGGCGTCAAATTGGATTCTCCAACGGTTGCCGAAAATGTCTTGGCAGACTACCAGACCACTGGCCTAACGCTGCGCGAGCATCCTCTTGCCTTGTTACGTGAAAAAGCACCTTTCAACCGCTGTAAGTCTCAGCGCGATGTACTGACTTTAAGCAATCACCGATTCGTACGTATTGCAGGCATTGTTACGTGTCGCCAACGACCAGGCACTGCCTCAGGCGTAGTATTTCTCACGCTTGAAGATGAAACCGGCAATCATAACGTTGTCGTTTGGCCCAGCGTCCAAGAGCGTTATCGACTGGCTCTTATGACCGGTCAGTTACTAGTCATCAAGGGCACAGTTGAAAGCCGTGAAGGCGTAACCCACGTTATTGCAGGCTCTCTCGAGGACCACAGTGAAGCATTAGCGGATCTAGCAATACGCTCTCGTGATTTTCATTAACCTAGGCCTAAAAAAAAGCCGCATCGAAATGCGGCTTTTCTCAATCAATGATCAACCGTACCGATTAACCCTCGAAGGCCTTACGTGGTTCTGAAACAGTAGTGTCATCGACATTTTCGCCACGCAAATAAGCGAGCATAGTGTCTGCATCTGATACTTCAAACGGATCGCTCTGGCAGTTGTCCTCAAACCCTTGCTCAATAAACATCTTCTCGATGTTGCAATCGTCGACGAGCATAGAATAACGCCATGAACGCATACCAAAGCCTAGGTTAGCTTTGTCTACCAGCATACCCATCTTGCGAGTGAACTCACCGTTACCATCAGGCAGCAAGAAAATATTTTCATTGCCTTGCTCTTTGCCCCACTTAAACATGACGAACGCATCGTTCACTGAAACACAGATGATGGCATCGACGCCTTGCTTCTGAAATTCTCCGTAAAGCTCATCATAGCGTGGCAAATGATTAGACGAACAAGTAGGCGTAAAAGCACCAGGCAGTGAAAATACGACGACTTTTTTACCCGCGAATAAGTCCGCGGTAGTGGTGTCTTGCCATCGATAAGGATTTGAGCCTTCTACAGAGGCATCGTGAACTCGCGTTTTGAACGTTACATTAGGTACTTGTTGTGCTGACATTTTTTCACCTCATAGAGTTGGTTAACAGATTGAGCGCACGGTAACAAAATGATGCTGAACAATAAAATGAAATAAATGAAAAAAATCGATCGATTTTTTAGATCTACCGAAATTACTCACTATCCGTCCTAACCTGAGCAATTAACTCACCCATTGCACCCTCAGAAACAGAAATTTCAATCGGCCGACAGCACACTTGGCAATCTTCGATGTAGTCTAGACCGGCGTCTTCGACGTTTAAGAGCACACTGATGGATTCGCCACAATAAGGACAATAAATCGCAGTTTCTTGCAAATCATTACCCTCATGTAACAGGTTAAAGTCGTCTAGACCCATCGGTTATGCAACTTTAGTGTCAGTAGTTTCGGACGCTATTTGAGTATCAGCCAGTGAGCGAGATTCGAAGATCAAAGCTCCATCTTCAATTGGAGCCTCGCGAAACAGCTTACGATCTTTCCTATAGTCCTGCGGATTAATCCAGGGCTCTCGATCACCCTGTTTTGGAAAATAAGGTAATGCGCGTTGCATATAGCCCGCAGGGAAACAATCAATCCACAATCGCTTAGGCATTGTCGTAGCCAGCGTCTCGGGACAACGAGGTGTCGCGGTGTTATAGCCCTTGTTCTTCATATGGTTAAGCAGCCGACAAACCCAGCTTGCGATTAGATCTGCGCGAAGCGTCCAAGAGGCGTTAATGTAACCAAACGTCTGAACCATATTGGGAATGTTTGAACACATCATGCCCTTATAGGTCCACTCATTAGCGAAATCGACCGCTTCACCGTCTATAGTGAAGTTCGCCCCACCCAAGATCACTAACTCAATACCCGTGGCCGAAACAATCACGTCAGCGTCCAGGTGCTCACCGGACTTCAGCTGTATCCCTGTAGGCGTAATACATTCTATGTGATCGGTGACAACATCCGCCTTGCCCGATTTAATCGCATCAAAAAGATCATCGTCAGGAATAAGACACAAGCGCTGATCCCAAGGGTTATAACTCGGGGTAAAGTGCTTCTCAACGTCGACCAAGTGCCCAATATGTTTACGCACATTACCTAGTAGCAGCGTTTTCAAGACACTCGGTGCAACTCTCGATAACTTGTAGAACATCTGTTGCCGTAATGTATTACGCCAGCGCGTTAAATTATATGCAAGCTGCTCGGGTAATTTTGATCGCAGCCAATTAGCGAGCTTGTCAACAGAAGGCGCCGACGTAACGTAGGTGGGTGAACGCTGCAGCATAGTCACCTTTGCCGCTGTCTTTGACATGTTAGGCACCAATGTCATAGCCGTCGCACCGGAGCCAATGACCACTACGCGCTTATCACTATGATCCAAGCTCTCTGGCCAAAATTGGGGATGCACCCAGTCACCCTGAAAATCATTTTTGCCAGAAAAATCGGGCTCATGGCCGTGATCGTAGCTGTAATAACCCGAACACATAAACAGAAGGTTGCAGCGATAATACCGGGATTCGCCCGATGACGTTTCGACAGTCAATCGCCACTCGGCTCGCTCACCGCACCAGTCCGCAGCAACGAGTTTTTGCTGAAACCGAATATGCTCGCGAATACCATGCTCATCCGCAGTCTGGTTTACATAGTCTCTTATTGACTCACCGTCGGCGATCGATTTCTCAGCCTGCCAGGGTTTGAAGTCATAACCCAAGGTGTGCATGTCACTATCAGAACGAATGCCTGGATAACGAAATAAATCCCACGTACCACCGATCGCCTCACGTCGCTCAATCAGTGCGAAACTGCGGTCGGGGCAATCGCGCTGTAGACGAACAGCGGCACCAACCCCCGAAAGGCCAGCGCCGATAACGATGACATCAAACCATTCACTGTGGACACCATCGTTCTGAGCCTGCTCAGCAGTATTATTCATCGTTACTCCTACTCCTCATTATTTAAACGCTACCGCTGATCGCGACCTTTTCCGGCCGCAATGCGTAACCGAAGTGCATTGAGCTTGATAAAGCCCTCCGCATCCTTTTGGTTATACGCGCCTTGATCTTCTTCAAAGGTCGCAACACTCTCATCGAACAATGAATCGACTGAACGGCGTCCTGTAACAATCACATTACCCTTATAAAGCTTCACTCGCACATCGCCGTTGACATAGGTCTGGGTATCGTCAATCGCAGCCTGAAGCATGCGACGCTCAGGTGACCACCAGTAGCCGTTGTAGATAAGCTTGGCATAGCGCGGCATAAGTTCGTCTTTAAGATGCGCCGCCTCGCGGTCAAGAGTCAGTGATTCAATGGCCCGGTGAGCCTTAAGCATAATAGTGCCGCCGGGAGTTTCGTAGCAGCCACGAGACTTCATTCCTACGTAGCGATTCTCAACCAAATCAGCTCGACCAATCCCGTGAGCGCCGCCGCGCTTGTTTAGGGTTTCAAGTACTGTCGCTGGGCTCATGGCTTCGCCATTAACTGCCACAATATCTCCCTGCTTGTAAGTCAGCGTTATTTCCTCGGGCTGATCAGGCGCAGCTTCAGGGCTAACACTCCACCGCCACATATCTTCCTCGGCTTCGTTCCAAGGATTTTCAAGAATGTCACCCTCATAGGAGATGTGCAGTAAATTCGCATCCATCGAATAAGGCGATTTCTTTTTGGCATTAGCGAAGTCCACGGGGATATCACGCTCCTTGCAATACGCCATGAGGGATTCGCGAGAACTGAGCTCCCATTCGCGCCAAGGGGCTATAACCTGGATACCTGGCTTTAATGCATAAGCGCCTAACTCAAAGCGGATCTGATCATTGCCTTTGCCCGTCGCACCGTGGGAAATTGCATCAGCGCCCGTTTCATTAGCAATCTCCACTAACCGCTTAGCGATAAGCGGACGAGCAATTGAGGTTCCTAGTAAGTACTCACCTTCGTAGACCGTATTGGCTCGAAACATTGGAAAGACAAAGTCTCGAACAAACTCCTCACGTAAATCATCGATGTAGATTTCTTTGACCCCAAGGGCCTCTGCTTTTGCCCGTGCCGGCTCAACTTCCTCGCCCTGCCCAATATCTGCGGTAAAAGTGACAACCTCGCAGCCATAGGTGTCTTGTAACCACCGGACAATAACTGAGGTGTCGAGACCGCCTGAATACGCGAGCACTACTTTGTTAATTGATGACATGTTTGGAAAATCCATAAAGTTAATGAAAATATTGCACAAAGCGCGAAGTTTACGCCTGCTGAGCAGCGTTGCCCAGCACTGCCCTGTTAGACTACGGGTTCAGACTAGGAAACGAAACCATGAAGACCCTCACGATTACACGTCCAGATGACTGGCATATCCACTTCCGCGACGGTAACGCACTGCCTCGAACCGCGAATGATGCGGCAAGATGGGCCCATCGCGCCATTGTTATGCCCAACTTGGTACCGCCGGTGAGAACCGTAGCAGACGCCCACTTCTATCGTGAGCGAATTTTAGCGGCACTGACACCTGAAAATGCCAGCTTTGACCCACTAATGACCCTCTACCTGACTGACCAAACACCAGCAGAGGAAATAGCCCAAGCGGCCGAATCGGCCCATGTCCACGGTGTAAAATTGTATCCCGCTGGCGCTACAACTAACTCATCGGAGGGCGTCAATGACCTTGAGGCGCTTTACCCAACGATTGAGGCCATGGAAAAGTACGATGTACCGCTATTAATACACGGTGAGGTTACCACTAGTCATGTCGATATTTTTGATCGCGAACGGCTCTTCATAGAGCAGCACTTAGCCTCTCTGGTAGATCGCTTTCCAGGGCTCAGAGTTGTTTTTGAGCACATCACCACAGCCGATGCAGTAGCCTTCGTGGTCGGCGCACGTGAGGGAGTCGCCGCTACCATAACAGCTCATCACCTTATGTTTAACCGCAATGACATGCTGGTCGGCGGCGTGCGCCCACACTATTTTTGCTTACCCATACTTAAGCGCAACATTCACCAAGATGCCCTACGTAAAGTTGCCACATCGGGCAATCCACGCTTTTTCTTGGGCACCGACTCCGCACCGCATGCCCGCAGCGAAAAAGAATCTCCCTGCGGTTGCGCAGGATGCTACACGGCCCATGCGGCTATCGAAATGTACGCCGAAGTATTCGAAGATGAAGGTGCACTGGAACAGCTCGAAGGGTTCGCAAGCCACTATGGCCCAGACTTTTACCGCCTGCCCCGCAATACCGACACAATCACTTTGGTGCAAGAACCCAACCTTGTCAGCGGAACATTGTCACTGGGCGCCGATACACTAGTACCACTTCGGGCCGGTGAAACATTACGCTGGCGGATAGCCTCATGAGCGAGAATAACGATAGCCTCATTCGCCAGCGCTTTCGTGGTTTTTTACCCGTGGTGGTCGACCTGGAAACAGGTGGCTTCAACGCGGCCACTGACGCCCTACTCGAAGTAGCTGTTACTTTGCTCGTCATGGACGACGAAGGGGAGTTACAGCCCGGCCAAACACTAAGCTTTAACGTGGATCCTTTTGAGGGAGCGAATTTAGAGCCTTCAGCTCTGGAGTTCACCGGCATCGACCCAGAAAATCCATTGCGCGATGCGGTGCCAGAAGCGATTGCACTCGGAGATATTTTTAGTCGCGTGCGAAAGGAAATTCGCGACACAGGATGCACGCGAGCCGTTATGGTTGCGCACAACGCGCACTTTGACGCAGGGTTTATGAACGCCGCCGCAGCGCGTTGTGATATCAAGCGAAACCCGTTCCACCCCTTTTCATTTTTCGACACTGCTACGCTCGCGGGACTGGCCTACGGCCACACAGTCCTCGCTCAAGCCTGCAAACGAGCAGGCATTCAATTCAGCAATTCGGAAGCACATTCTGCCGAATATGATTGTAAAAAAACCGCCGCGCTATTTTGCGGAATCGTCAACCGCTGGCAGGAGCTCGGTGGCTGGCAATGGTCGGCGCCGGACGAGGACCTCTAATCACGCCACCGGGAGTTGCGCCAACAAATTGGCCATCCTTGAACGTCAGAACGCCGGACTTAATGGTAGCGCGATAACCTTCTGCGGTTTGGAGTAAACGTTTACCGCCAGCCGGCAAATCGTTGGCCACCCAAGGCTTATTGAGTTTGATGTTATCAAGGTCGATGACGTTTAAATCCGCCATATAACCCTCGGCGATCAGACCACGATCGCTTAAACCATAAAGCATCGCGGTATCATGACACTGGCGCTTGATAGCATTCTCAAGGGATATACGAGCACCAGCACGATCACGTACCCAATGCTCCAGCATAAATGTCGGAGCTGCCGCATCGCATATAGTGCCGCAGTGCGCGCCACCATCAGACAGCGAATTGATGCAATCATCACTGTGTAGCACTGATTCCAGAAAATCGAGATTGCCATCTGCGTAGTTGAGCAGAGGAAAATAGATAAATGCTGAACCCTCATCGCGCATCATAATATCGTAGGCGTATTCAGCAGGATCAACACCCAGCGCCGAAGCCTTTGCGGCGATAGACTCTTCAGGTGTCGGTTCATAATTAAACGCCTCTCCCATTTCATATTGCATGCTAAACGCCGATGCCAACATGTCGGCAAGCAACTGTAAATCGCCAAATAACTGTAAATTTTCTTCCGCTAGTAGCTGCGCCTTAAAGGCCGGATCTTTCAGCTTCGCATACTGAACCGCCCAAGGCTCATCCTTAATCGCCTGCCAACTCGGCTTGTTGCTAAATGGGTTGAAGGTCGCCTGCCAGCTGAGTAGCAAGCCAGTACCACGCATAGAAATTTGGGCAACGATATTGGCGCCTTTAGCATTCTCGGCACGCATACTCGATAGCTGCTGCTCAAAAGGCATGGCCTTTAATGGCGATTGCAAGGCAGTAAAACTGACGGG
>CAJQLP010000078.1 GCA_905479205.1 uncultured Luminiphilus sp. | reverse complement strand
ACAAAGCTCTGCCGTATTGGGTAACTGCACCATAAAAACATCGCCCATCCTCAAACCGGCTCGGCGCAAGCCGCTTACCAGACGATCGATCAACTGGTCGTAAGCCGACCACGTTAAACGCAAAGGGTGTCTACCTATCAGCTCGACAGTGTTAGGCGCCTCGATGATAGCGAGCTGCTCAGAATATAGTCGCCCATTGGCCGCTACTTGTTCGCTGAGTGTTACAGGATTTATTGCTGTCAAAAGCCCACCTATTGAATTGGTTTACCGTTATATTGTGCGCGTCTAAGCGTTCGAAGTCGCCGTCACTCGCTATGCTCAAGTGTCTGCTGACCGAGCGCGAGCGTCAACATAACCACCATTGGCAAACAAGGAGATTGTGTGTCCGGCACTTTTCAAATCACTATCGCGCGCGAGCAAGATGTGGCGCAAATCATGACCTTCATTCAGGAACTTGCCGTTTATGAGCGAGAGCCCGATGCGGTTGTCGCCACCCACGATGATCTTCGTAAGGCGTTGTTCGGCCCAGCACCTAAAGTGTTTGCCATTTTATGCTGGGAGGAGGACACGCCCATTGGTTTCGCACTGTACTTTTTTAACTTCTCAACATGGCTCGGTCAACACGGGATCTATCTCGAGGATCTGTACGTCACACCGAGCTCTAGAGGTCGCGGAGCAGGTAAGTTGCTCCTGCAGCATTTAGCAGGCATTGCGGTTGCCGAAGGCTGCGGACGCTTCGAATGGAGCGTCCTTAATTGGAATAAGCCCGCGATCGACTTTTATGAGTCTGTCGGCGCTCGACCGCAGTCGGAATGGATGGTTTATCGACTTGCCGGCCAAGCCTTGGAAGACTTTGCGTGCGGCGCAGGCTAATTCGCGAGTGCGTCGTTGAGCCAGGTGTCAATCTGACCCTCACATAACAGTCGCTCTAAATACGCATTACCCCACTATACACAATACTCTGCTAGCCATGGCATGTGAGCCCAACAAGGCCATTGAAGGATTCACGGGCATAGGGCTCAGAAATCTGGTGATAAAGGGCACTTGAATAGTGAAAAAAGACATCTGAAAACCCGTTACCGAAGTACAATAGCCTCTCTCCTTTCACCCAGAGCACCAACCACCTTACGCCGGGAAGCGTCATGTTCAGCGAAGTAATGCCCTACAAGAAGAAATTCACGTCGGTTAATGGCCATAAAATCGCTTACGTCGACGAAGGGACTGGCGATCCCATTGTTCTGTTACATGGAAACCCTACGTCTTCATTTCTTTGGCGAAACGTCGCGCCGGAACTCCTTAGTTCGGGGCGCGTGATCATCCCCGATCTCATCGGCCATGGGGATTCCGATAAGCTACCCTCCACTCTTGGCGCTGATCGTTACACATTGGAAACTGCCTACAGCTACGTAGCGGGTCTATTAGAGGCAATTGATGTGACCGCCAATGTGACGCTGGTCATTCATGATTGGGGCAGCGCACTTGGGTTTATGTGGGCTATGCGTAACGAACGCGCAATGAAAGGCATCGCTTACATGGAGGGTATAGTGTGTCCTGTGAGCTGGGCTGACTGGCCAGACAGTGCGCGCGGTATCTTCAAAGGCTTTCGTTCTGAAAAAGGCGAAGATCTGATTCTTAATCGCAACATGTTTATTGAAGCGGTACTACCTAGCTCTATCATTCGAGAATTAACAGATAAAGAAATGGAAGCCTACAGAGCGCCATTTATCGAGGCCCAGGATCGCCAGCCTACGTTAAACTGGCCGCGACAAATTCCCATTGAAGGCGAACCTGCCGCGGTTGTAGCGTTAGTTGAAGAGTACGGCGCGTTTATGGCCCAGTCAGCTTTGCCCAAACTATTTATCAACGCCGAGCCTGGATCTATCTTGGTGGGCAAGCAACGGGAGTTTTGCCGCCGCTGGCCCAATCAGCAAGAGGTCACCGTTCAAGGCCTACATTTTATTCAGGAGGACTCACCCATTGAAATCGGGCAAGCAGTCGCCTCCTGGCTTGAATCAATTTAGATCAATCAATTTTGTTCGGCCAATTTAGTATGACAAGTCAGCAATGGAAAAAACTATGAAACCCAGTACCAAGCCGCTCAATCCAAACTTCTCATCGGGACCATGCAGCAAAAGGCCCGGCTATGATTTGTCATCATTAGTGATTGAGAGTCTGGGGCGCTCGCATCGCTCTGCAATTGGCAAAAAGACGCTGCAGTTGGCGATAGATAAAACTGCAGAGATCCTCGGAGTCCCGGACGATTACCGAATTGGCATTGTCCCGGCATCAGACACAGGAGCCGTCGAAATGGCCATGTGGTCACTCTTGGGGGCCAGACCCATTGATGTTTTATCTTGGGAGTCTTTTGGTGGCGACTGGGCCTCAGACATCAAGAACCAGCTTAAGCTTGAACACGTTCGCCATCTCAGTGCGGACTACGGCTCGCTGCCAAACTTCGAGGATGTAAATCCAGAGCATGATGTGGTGTTCACTTGGAACGGCACAACGAGCGGCGTCAAGGTCCCCAATGCCGATTGGATCTCGAGCCAGCGTTCAGGGCTCACTATTTGCGACGCCACTTCCGCGGTATTTGCGATGGACCTGCCCTGGAATAAGCTCGATGTTGTCACCTACAGCTGGCAAAAAGTACTCGGTGGCGAGGGCGCCCATGGCATGCTTATCCTAAGCCCGCGTGCAGTCGAGCGACTTGAGTCTTACACTCCGTCATGGCCACTGCCTAAAATTTTCCGCTTAACTAAGGCAGGGCAATTGATCGAGGGTATTTTTAAAGGCGAAACCATCAACACGCCATCCATGCTGTGTGTGGCAGATTATTTGGACGCTTTGCAGTGGGTAGAGTCTGTTGGCGGCTTAGAGGGCTGTATTAAAAGATCTGAAGCTAACCTTGCGGCGGTGTCGAGTTATGTCGAGCAGCACGATTGGATACAATTCTTAGCAACCGACGCCGCAATAACGTCTAATACCAGTATCTGTTTAACCGTTGACGCAAGCCCCGAACAGGTAAAGACCATGATTGCCCTGCTAGCAGATGAACAGGTAGGTTACGACATTGGTGCCTATAGAGACGCGCCTCCGGGCCTTCGTATTTGGGGCGGTGCAACCGTAGAGAGCGCCGATATTGCCTCACTCATGCAATGGATTGGCTGGGCCTACACCCACGTCACCAGCACACACTAAAAGGCTTACATCATGTTTTATATTAGAACCTACAACAAAATTTCATCGCGAGGCCTATCGAGTTTCCCCGCCGACTTTTATCAAGTGTCTGAAGAAGAGAGCCAACCGCATGGGATTCTGCTACGAAGTCAAAAGTTACATGACATCGACTTGCCTGAATCAGTGCTCGGCATCGCACGCGCCGGCGCCGGCACCAACAATATTCCCGTCTCCAAGTTTACGGAGAAAGGCGTAGTTGTCTTCAACACGCCAGGAGCTAACGCCAACGCGGTCAAGGAGCTGGTGCTTGCGGGCTTACTGCTAGGCTCTAGAGGCATTCTGCAAGGGCGCGATTACGTAAATACCCTAACGGAAATGAGCGACTCAGATGAAATGGCGAAACTGTTAGAGCAGGAGAAAAAGCACTACGCAGGTCGCGAACTCATGGGTAAAACATTGGGCATCGTCGGTCTTGGCGCCATTGGCTCACTCGTAGCCGATGTAGCTCTTGCCTTAGGAATGAAGGTCGTCGGTTATGATCCCGCGCTATCTATTGATGCTGCATGGCGCCTCTCTTCGCAAGTTAAGCGCATGGAGAGTCTCGAGCAATTACTGGGGCGCGTGGACTATGTAACGTTACACATACCCGCGATAGCAGCTACCAAGCACCTCATCAATGAAGACACGTTGCAACTGATGAAGTCGACCGCCTGCATTCTTAACTTTGCCCGCGCGTCTATCGTAGACTCTAATGCTGTAGTGCAGGCCTTAGATGCGGGCGCTCTGGGGCAGTATATTTGCGATTTCCCTGAACCTTGGTTGATCAATCATAAGAAAGTTATTGCGGTACCTCATATTGGCGCGAGCACCGCTGAGGCCGAGGAGAACTGCGCAACCATGGCAGTGGCCCAGCTACGAGAATTTCTCGAGCATGGCAATATCAAGAACTCCGTCAATTTTCCCACTACCGAGCTGGCGCGGGGACACGGTAATACGCATGCACGACTAACGTTTACCAACCACAATAAGCCGGGTGTTCTCGGTCAGGTCCTGTCTATATTTGCAGAGCATGAGATCAATATCGTCGATATGGTTAATAAAAGTCGTGATGATATTGCCTACAATATTCTCGACATGAGTGAGCAGCCAAGCCAAGAAACCTTGAATGCTATGAAAGCGATTTCTGCTGTACTCAACGTCCGGGTGCTTTGAGAAGACCGCGCTGCTCTCGAGAGCTAGCTCTAGGATACCGAGGTCAAAAAAAAGCCCGCTTATCAGCGGGCTTTTTTGGTTACGAAGCACTTAGAACTTGAGCGTTCCACGCACACCGAACACTGCACCTTCATCCATGAACCACGTGTGGCTACCAGCCAACACGGGGGTATCGAAGCTTTGCTGCAGCGCCGCCTCATCAAAGATGTTACGGCCATAAGCCATCAACTCCCAAGACTCCCCTACCAAACCAATACGTGCGTTAACCTTGGTATAAGACGGAATTACATCAAGGGGGTCAGCATCACCCGCCGAGTCAAACTCATCACGGTAGTTCACATCCACGCCCGCAAACAGCTCCATACCCATGAAAGGTCGGCGGTAATCGAGGAAGGCGTTGCCACTCACTTCGGATGCGTAAAGCGTACGCACTCCAGTCAAGTCATTAGCTGAACTTGGACCACCCGCCGCAATACCCTGAGTCGTACCACAGGCTGGGTTCTGATCCAACTGCTTGGCATTGCAGGGACCGTCAACAAAGTCGCCGTATTCTGCATCAAGGTAAGCCGCATTGACGCCAAGACGCAACTCGTCGGTCAGCTGCCACTGGAAGTCAACCTCTAAACCCATGACCTCAGACGAAGCGGCGTTCTTAACTGCGAAGCCCACACCCTTAAAGATGGTGGTTTGCAAGTTGTCGTACTCCGAGTAAAACGCCGCCCAGTTTACGCGCATGGCACCATCCATTAGCTCGTGCTTACCACCAATCTCGAAGGCATCAACCGACTCATCATCAAATTCAAAGTCTTCGTTTGGCACAGTAGACACAAACTGGCTAGCTTGGAAACCATTGTTCACGACCGGTGGAATTGGGGGTACACCCACGGGGATATCACCGGGGTTGCCGTCATCAGCTGCGCTGAAGCCGCCCGATTTAAAACCTTGTGAGAAGCTGACGTACATCATAGAACTGTCGCTTATGTCCCACTGTAGGTTAGCTGAGGGCGAGAAATCGGTGGTCTTGCGCTCGCCTTCCCAATACTTGTTGTAAGTATTAAAAGACGATGCTTGAATGACTGCCATCCAGTTGTTGTAACCACCGGCACATCCCAACTCGTTATTGCCGGTCATACCGCAAAGGCTGTCTCCCAGCTTCTGGTCACTGATTGCGTCCTTTTCTTCCTCGGTGTAGCGTGCACCCAGCGTTAAACGAAGCGTATCGGAGATCTCATAGGTACCCTGTGCAAAGAACGCCACCGACTCCGTGTTTTGTACAAAGTTGTGGTTTCTTGCAACCTGGTTCGCGGTATACACGCCGAAGCCGGGGATACCATTGAGCGGGCTATCCGATGTCAATACCGTCAGCAGGTTTTGCGGCATAAACGCGGCGGGTACTTGACCACCGGTAAGTGCGAGCGATAGGAACTCAGGGAAAAGCCCATCGAAATTAGTGTCGATTTGGACTTGACCTCGCATATCGAGCTGGTTGTCATCGGCATACGCACCCACGGTGTAATTAAATTTATCACCAATGTCGTCAGTCCAACGGAATTCTTGGCTTGCCTGTTTGAAGTCATGCTGGTCGCTTCGGTCAATAAACTGCAGCGGCAACCAATCTACGTCGACGTCGTCGAAATAATTGTAGGCTGCGTAACCGGTAACCGAGCTAAGCGTACCGGTACCGATATCCCAGTTCATGTTCAACGAGTAGTTCTCGATTTCATCAACACTGTTGTCAGGCTTAAGGCCGATACCTATACCGTCGTCTTTACTGCGGCCATAGTTATTGTCTTTGTAGGTGGTGAAATCACGACCCGCGATTGATCCAAAGTCGGGGAAAAAGACATCCATAATCTGGTAAGCGGTATTTGCGAAGTCCGATCGATTTGGCACATCGGTTTCTCGCTCGGCTGGAGACAGAAACTTCCATGTGGCACTGGGGGCACCATCGCGATCGCGCTTGTTGATAGAGTATTTAAAGTTCGCCGAGAACGTATCGGAGGGCTCCCACAGCAGGGTAACGCGCAGACCATTTTCGTCAGTTTCACCCTCGTCTTGATCTAAGAAAGCATTATATACGTAGCCGTCTGTCTCGCGACGTCGGAACGCCAGTCGGGCACCGAAGGTATCACCGCCGGCCTGAACAAATCCCTCGTAAATCGCGCCACCGTTTTCTTCAACGGACGCATTGATCTCACCGCTAGCGCCTTCGCCAAGAGTTGGCGAGGCACTGGCAATGTTAATAGCACCAGCAACTGTGTTTTTACCAAACAGTGTGCCCTGAGGACCGCGCAACACCTCTACCCGAGCCACGTCCATTAATGCAGATCGGTACTGCCGACCACGGCCTAGATAAACGCCATCTAGATACATGCCCACTGACTGCTCAAAGCCACGGTTGTTGCCTGAGCCGATACCACGCATATAGATGTTGGTATTGACCGAAGCCTCAGCAATGTGGAGGCTGGGAACAAAGTCTGCAAGAGCTGCAAAGTTCAAGATTGTGGCGTCTTGAATCTTTTCGCCGGCAATGGCGCTAACCGAAATAGGAACATCCTGCAAGTTCTCAGCTCGTTTCTGAGCCGTAACAATGACTTCTTCTAACTGCTGGGCATGCACTGAGGACGCAAGCGTTGCAGCCGAAATAGCTAAGACGAGAGGCAAACGTTTTACTGAACGCAACATATAGGTACCTTTTTATTAAGTGATCTTTTTAGGTGTTTTTGGCTTTTGTTTTTTTATAGTTATTCAACACTGTTACCGCCAATTGCCGAGACTAGTAATAGATTAACCAATTTGCAAGCGGAAAAGATTCGTCGCGGTTGCTTTGGCGATCTAAGATACCCTAATGTCACCTTTTACACTACTTAACGTAGCGCCAAGGGAATACTGTTGGCCGATAACAATAAGGAAATCAACGATGACCGCAACGCTAACAGACAACGAGGCTTTGCCTGTCAAAGACATTGACGTGTCGGACCCAACGCTTTACCAAACGGATAGCTGGCGCCCCTGGTTCGCGCGCTTAAGAGCTGAGGATCCGGTTCACTGGACCGAAAATGAGGCTTTTGGTGGCTTTTGGTCGGTAACTCGTTTCGAAGACATCGTTGCCGTAGACAGGAATCACCATGACTTTTCCTCCGAACCATCTATCACCATCGGAGATTACGGGGACGACCTGCCGATTAAGCAGTTCATTGCCATGGACCCTCCTCTTCACGATATCCAGCGAAAAGCGGTGCAGCGGGTTGTTGCGCCGAAGAACCTAGCGGATCTGGAAGCCCTTATTAGAAGTCGCGTCATCGCCATCCTTGATGAGCTGCCCGTCGGTGAGGCCTTCGACTGGGTGGAGCATGTTTCCATCAATTTGACCACCCAGATGCTTGCCGCCATTTTTGACTTTCCTTTCGAAGATCGCGCGAAGCTGCCCTATTGGTCTGACATGGCGACGTCTTTGCCAGAGGCCACGGGTGGCGCTGGTGATGTTGACGCACGCACGAAGGCACTGACAGAGTGTCTCGAGACCTTCACCGCGCTCTGGCACGAACGGAAGAATAATCCACCAGACACCATGGATTTGATCAGCATGATGGCGACCAACCCGGACACCGCAGGGATGGTTGATGACCCGCTTGAATACTTAGGCAATATCATCCTGCTGATCGTAGGCGGCAATGACACCACCCGCAATTCGATCACGGGCGGTGTTCTTGCGCTCAATGAAAATCCTGATCAATACGCCAAGCTAAAAGCCAATCCCGAGCTGGTCACATCGCTGGTACCCGAGATTATTCGCTGGCAAACCCCGTTGATGCATATGCGACGAATAGCAACGCGAGATGTTGAATTGGGCGGTAAAACCATTCGCAAAGGCGACAAGGTAGTGATGTGGTATCTGTCTGGCAATCACGACGAAGGGGCTATTCATAACCCCAACAGCTTCATTATCGATCGCGAGAACCCCCGATTTCACCTGTCCTTTGGATTTGGTATCCACCGATGCATGGGGAATCGTCTGGGCGAAATGCAGCTCAGGATTTTGTGGGAAGAACTATTAAACCGCTTCTCGCACGTAGAGGTCACGGGAGAACCTGTGCGTGTGCAATCAAACTTTGTGCGGGGTTTTGAATCCATGCCCGTAATCCTGCATCGATAGCACGCGGCGAAGCCTCAGCAGAGAAAATTATCACGGCAACGCCACGCCAATTTGCCAGGAAAATCTACCCACAAATGAGAACAATAAAAATGGTAAAAAAATTAAGCAGCCACCTCTTCCCAGAACTCTTTTTCGGCATTTCACGATGGTCGCTCGCCTATACCGCGCTACTCTTTATCACCCTCTCTCCTGCCGGAGTGGCCGCAACGAGTAACGAGCAACGGGCCAATCCCGAGCTTCTGGAGCTACAGCAAAGACAAAAGCCTCTTCTTCGAAAACTCGGCGAGCGGGTCTATGCCACCGAGTTTATCGGCTATTCAAATCACGGGTTTATCGAGGGCGAGAATGGCATCATCGTCATTGACGGCGGCTGGTTCCCAACAACCACCCAACGCGCAATCACCGAGCTTAGGGAATTTACCGATAAACCGGTGGCAGCCATTATTTACACCCACCTCCATTTGGATCACTTTGCTGGCATCGGACCTATCATGGCGGGTCAGCCAGAGAATATCCCTGTCTATGGGCCCGCAGGCTGGGAGCACTGGGTCACGCGCCTGTTGAGGGGGGATCGGGAGTCAATCCTCCGTCGCGTTTACCTTCAGATGGGTATGTTGCTTCCTCAAGGGGAAGAAGGGACTGTCGGGAATGGTATCGGGCCTTCTCCGGTACCGGAGCCTAATGATCCACTGAGCTTCCCCCCCACCATTAACGTAGAGCGGCCCCTCGACCTTGTTATCGAGGGTGTGCCATTGCGCATCATGCCCATGGAGGGGGATGTCACCGAGCATATGTGGGTATGGCTACCTGAGGACCGCATTCTGTTCAGCGGCGATTCACCGCCTCATGGTGTGTTTCCAGCTGTTGAGACTGCGCGCTTCGAAATTGGTCGCAACCCAGACGAAATGCTGCGCGCGGTTGAAACCTCCCTTTCTCTCCAGCCCGACGTGATCGTGCCCGGTCACTCCCAGATATTAAAAGGTCGCGACGAAATCGACCGGGTCATGTCAGACACTCGCGACGCGATTGCGTTTTTGGTCGATCAGGTCAATCGATTTTTTCTAGCAAACCGCTCAGCGGATGACTTGCTCGACACGCTAGATCTGCCGCCAGCGATTGCTGCCAATCCGGATTTACAACCCTATTATCATCGCTGGGAATGGATGGTGCGCCAGCGATTTGTGAAGCTGGGAGGCTTCATCGATGACTCCATGGACTACCTATCTCTCAATGCGCTGGAGGAGTCGCGTAGACTCGTGCCATTACTTGGGGGGGTTGATCGAGTACTCGCGGTAGCAGGAACAAGTATCCAGGGCGACCCGCGTTGGTCTGCCCGGCTCGCGACCTATGTTCTGCATACTGACCCCGGTAATGAGGAAGCCCGGGCTATTCGTCAGCGCGCTTTTCTCAAAGTCGCTCAAACAACGAACAGCGCCAATGAGCGAAACTATCTTTTGGGATTCATTCTGGAAGAGCGAGGCGAGATTGATTTTTCACGGCAGCTTGCGCCGCTCAACCAGCGTGCTTATGCGCAGCTGGACAATATCACTCTACTTTCACGCCTGAAGGCACGGGTAAAAGCCGAAAAAGCTGACAACATTCAATCGGTGATAACGTTATCGGTAGATGAGGAACCCTATATGCTGACGCTGCGCAACAACGTTCTATTCGTGGAGTCAGTGACCAATTCATCAGTCCATACTGATGGTGATGGCGATGTTAATAGTGCTAGTAATAGCGCTACTGCGTCCATGACTCGAGACGAGTTGATCGGGGTCGTTGCTCGAGCCAGTACATTGCTCACCTTGCCCGGATGGCAAGACCCTCTGGCACAACAGATGGCCGCTTTCATTGACGAGTGAATGCCTTGGACCCCAGTATGTTCAGCGTTGGGGTCTTATTTCGGGCGTTTAGGTAGCACAAAAACCGCAGGTAGCACTAGCCGAGCGGGGATTTCTCGATAATGCGCTCAATGGCACTGGATTGGGGTGAAGATCCAGCGCTGTTCAAGTTACTTGTTGAATGACAATTATAGAATCGAGATGCCTCAATTATGTGCTGTCTTGACCGACTGTTATTTTGCTTGAGCAAACAAAATCGCAGCCCAAATGATGAGGCTAGTTAATCACCCTTTTTTGTCCATCACGGAATTGATTGGGCGAGCAGCCTTCCCAAGCCTTAAACGCCCTCCGAAAGTTGCTTGCTTCCACAAAGCCCAAACTGGCCGCAATGGACTCAACGCTATCACTGGTCTCAGTAAGATATCGTCGCGCCCAGCTAGCGAGCACCTCAGCGCGCAAATCTCTAAAGCAGACCCCTTCATTTTGTAGTCGTCGGTTTAATGTTCGCTCTGATATGTGGAGAGTTTTTGCCATTGATCTCAGAGTGGGCAATGGCAGTTCGCTCGACTGCAAGAGGGTTCTCACATAGTGACTGTAAGATCTAACATCTGAGCGGCTTAACTCTCTCAGATTTTCTTCCAAAGAAAGTTGAAAACGCTGCCATAGGTGGCGGTTGTAGTAAGGGGAAGGCATATCGAGGCAGTGAGCGGGCAGCTCCGACGATGTCACCGAGTGGTTGAACGATACTTGGCCCCGAAAATATTTTGCATAGGCATCTGCATAACTCGGTGGCGGGTAGCCCAGCCGATAATGGGCATCCTGAATGGTTCTACCCGTGATCAGCTCGGCATAGTTTTGCAGCCACAGTAAGCCGCTTTCGGCGTGAAAGCGCTCGACTTCGTCAAGCTCGGTCTCCCATTGGAGCACCACCCGCAATCCTTGTAAGGTGGCTTCAATATTGATCTTAGAGTGTTGAGCGTGGACCCGCGCAAAGCTCTCTACCACCTGCAGCCCCGCTCGGAGAGTCGGAGCACTCGACGCTGCAACCCCGACTGACCCTAAGGTCATCGTGCGGACGTTTCTCCCAATCATCAAACCTACAGCGGGGTCGGCTGATATGCTCTCAGCATTAATCAGTAGTTGGTTAAAGTCAGTGACCGCTATAGCGTCTGTTTGCTCAAGCGTGGGGAGATCGAGCGTGGTGCCCTCGAAAAGCGAATCAATCGGGATGCCTCGATAACGAAAATCTCGAATAACGTAGCGCGCGTACACGGAACTGATCATCATTTGCCGATTATGCCAGTTTTGGCGGATTAAGAAACCCTTATGTCGCCTTTTGCCCTGCTCAACACAGCGTCAGGCGAACATTATTGATCACTCATTTACCTCTGAAGGGATCCAGCATGGCAAAGGTCGACAATACGGATCTTATGGCAGCGAAAGCAGCGCACGCTTTTATGGGTGAGTTCGCGTGGCCAACCGTGCTCATGAGCATTGTGTTCACCGCGGGCTTTATCGCCATACCGATTGTTGCTAGCGCAGGCGGCCTGTCCCTGTGGCTCGCAATCGTTTTGATGGGGCTAACCGTTTATGCCTCTTACACCGTGTTACACGAGTCGGTGCATCGTGCCATCAGTGGCAACAAAAAATCGCTGCTCTGGCTTAACGAATGGTGCGGTTACCTTGCCGGATTTGTGCTTTTTATTCCCCTCACCGCTCATCGTAAATCGCACTTTGCGCACCATGCACATACCAACGATCAAGTCGAAGACCCCGACCTGATCGTAACGCGCATGACTCAGTCGCCCGCAGCTGCTGCTCGTGCGGTCTGGCAAGTCATCGGTTACCAGTACGGCTATTACTTTCGTCGCTGTTGGAAGACTGGCAGCAAACAGCAAAATACGCTGTTTTGTACAGAGCTCGCCCTCGGGGTAATCGGCCGTGTCGCGCTGGTCAGCCTGACCGATCCCTTGACAACAATTGCCCTGCTCATTGGCGGCGGTGCTATCGGAACACTAATTGTCACTTACTTTTTTGCTTACATCGTCCACGAGCCTCACTCGGAAACAGGGCGCTATACTGATACTTCAACTCTGATTGTTGACGGCATTCCCGGCAAAGTGGTGAACTGGTTATGGTTGTTTCAGAACTACCACTCAATTCATCATCTGTTTCCACGAGTTCCATTTTATCGTTACGTTGAGGTTTACGAAAACATTCTCCCAGTCATGGCAGAGAAGCAGGCACCCATGTTCAAGCTAAGCCTGACGGGCATGAAGCAGATATCCGGGAAGCAAATTCACACCTGAGATGATGTCCTTTGGCGGCAAACCTTATTGGGGAAGTTGCGGATAAAAACACAGCAATATCATGACGCACTGCTCAGCACTCGAGCTAGAGAAGCTCATCGAGGCGGCAGATGAGATACGCAAAAACCCGAAACTAGGAGAGCCGAGACACCGGCGTCGAGCGCGGTAACGCGCTGAGCACTTGATACAAGAAGAGGGAAATGGTGGGCCGTGCTGGATTCGAACCAGCGACCAATTGGTTAAAAGCCAACTGCTCTACCAACTGAGCTAACGGCCCGAAAACTTGTGCTTTGTCGGTTGGTGGCATGCCTTCTTATAAA
>CAJQLP010000077.1 GCA_905479205.1 uncultured Luminiphilus sp. | reverse complement strand
AACGGATTAGCGCCCGAGAAATCAAACCATGAGGTTTCCGTCTCATTTAACACCTTAGTCAGACCTGTTTCTGCCGCGTTAAAAGCTTCGGTAAATGCCATGCTGTTATTGGTAATTCGGATGGAGTCAACGGTCGCGCGGCTCAGTGCATAGCTGGCGATTAGGGTTATCACCGATAAAATAGCGACCACCGCAAGCGTATAGGCACCACGCTGGGGACCGCGGCCTTGAATCGCAGTTGTAGCAGTAGCGCTCACCTAGCCCCCAATGCCATTTCTATTATCATCTTAGTCATCATCATCATCATCATCATCATCGTCGCTGCCATACCCACTGCCAGAGTATCCTGATGCTGACTCCGAGAAGAAAAGTAAATCGTTTCGTGACGTGCTATTGAGCACTGCATAAAGCTGGCCTTCAGGGCTGCTATCGTTATTGTTCTCTTGGCAGTCTCCGGCGCTACCGGAATCAAGAGGATAAGCACAGAGCGCTATACTCAGCTGTCGGCGCTCAAAGCACGATAGGGAGTCTCCACAAGCGCTAATGGCTCCACAGCTCAGTCCGGAATCGGACGCATCGGCGAGAGACCCGTCTTCCGCGTCATAACAGCGGTATTTGGCGGAAAAAGCGAGCTTATCGATCCATACACTGTTGGCGTCGGTGGCGGCCTGCCAGTGAGTGGCAGCGTCGCAGGTCGCGGCTTCGTCGCTGGTTGCTTGGACTGTTCCCCCGGCCAACCTAAAGCCGTAGTGACGGGTTTCGGGTAAACCCGTTGTGTCATCCAAGGCTTCATAGGAATAGGTGATACAAGAATTGGCCGCTTCGCCCGACGCCTCACCCAGCATGAAATCTTGGCTCGGGATGGCATTTAATGTCGCAGACAGATCGCTGATCACCGCCTCCCCACGATATCCCACGCGCCTGAAATCGTGAACGATGGTATCAATCACGGCACGCGCCTGTTCTGTGGCGCGGGTTTTGTTAAAAATTGTTTTGCCGGTGGAGACGGTTGTGACGTAGAACGTGCTGCCCGCGAGAGCTACGAATGCCCCTAGGGTAATCGCAATCATTAACTCCGTTAATGAAAGCCCTAGCTGCCGGTGCATGCTGGATACCCCAGCGAATCGCCGTTGGAGCAAATAGAGACCATGCCCATAACATTGCGATTGAGCTCAACGCTTGCAGTCCCAGAGGTGAGAGTCAAAATGCCGGTGCCACCGTGTGTGATGGCGCGAACACTCGAAAATCGAATGTCAGGATTACCGTCGGCGTCGGCATCTGAAAAAGCGCCCGTGCTTGTGGTCACAGAAATCACGTTGCTAAAGTCTGCGCTATTACGAGTAACGATGAGATCGCTGCCGTTCGCCAGTGTATACGTCCAATCACTTGCGTCACTGACGTCAAACTCCATGACAACGTCACTGCTAGCGCCTCCGGCAATGGCCGCACTTCGTGCCCGGCGGAGGTCGGAAGCCAATGTCTCGGTTGCGCCTTTGAGCTGCTGTTGGTTGACCACGCTGCTGAACGCAGGAATGCCAACGCTAAGCAGCACCGCGACAATCGTTATCGTTACCATGAGCTCTATGAGAGTGAAGCCTTTTTGTACTTGCTGCATTGTAATCTCCGACGCACGCACAAACGGCGCACTTAACAGAATGGCAAGGTAATACACATTTGTAGTCGCAACACAGAAAGGTTCTCAAGTTGTGATGTGGGTCACGTAGTTTTTCTATTTCAGTGTTACAAGTCAGGTTTCATGCGTCCCGAGAGGTCGCTCAATGGGCGTACAGCCGGCCGGCGTCGGTTCTTGGGGGCATAAAAAAGCCCGGCGCTGGCCGGGCTAAAGGGGTATTACTTTCGCGTCAATTTAGCGGGCAGCCATTCCTGAGTGTGACGCACCAACGGCTTCTAGATCGAAGCGGTCGTTGGTCATTACCTTAGTCCATGCATTCACGAAGTCGGCTACAAACTTAGCTTCGCCATCGTTAGACGCATAGACCTCGGAAACAGAACGAAGTTCTGAGCTCGAGCCGAACATCAGGTCGACCGGCGTTGCTGTCCATTTACGCTCACCCGTTTCGCGGTCGACACCTACGTAGGCGCCAGCAAATTCGCTAGAGGGTTTCCATTCGGTGGACATATCGAGCAGGTTAACGAAGAAGTCGTTGCTTAATACGCCGGTTTCCTCGGTAAATACGCCTTGCTCGGAGCCGCCCGCGTTGCCGCCCAATACACGCAAGCCGCCGACAAGAGCAGTCATCTCGGGTACGTTAAGGTCAAGCAGGTTGGCCTTATCGATCATCGCTCTTACGGGTGGCAAGTAGGTGTTGGCTGCATCGTAGTAGTTACGGAAGCCATCCGCGGTTGGCTCGAGGGCGCTGAACGATGCAACGTCGGTCATCTCCTGGGTAGCGTCGGTGCGACCCGGAGTGAACGGCACGTCGATATCATGACCGGCTGCTGCGGCGGCTTGTTCAATCGCAGCAGCACCACCCAGTACGATAACGTCCGCCAGTGAGACTCGCTTTGCGCCCTTCTGAGCTTCGTTGAACTGTTCTTGTACCAACTCAAGGCGCTTGATCACATCGCCAAGCTCGGCGGGGTTGTTTGCCGCCCAGCTGTTCATGGGCGCCAAGCGAATACGTGCACCGTTCGCGCCGCCGCGCATGTCGCTATCTCGGTAGGACGATGCTGACGCCCATGCTGTGCGCACTAGTTCGGGGCCAGTGACCCCTGCCTCAAGAATAGCTGCTTTGAGTTTGTCGGCATCCTTGGCGCTGATCAGTTCGTGATCGACTTCGGGAATGGCGTCTTGCCATAGCAGCACTTCAGCGGGTACATCGGTTCCGACATAGCGTGCACGTGGACCCATGTCGCGATGAGTGAGTTTGAACCATGCCTTGGCAAATGCCTCTTCAAATTCAGAAGGATTCTTCAGGAAGCGCTCGGAGATTGCTCGATAAGCGGGGTCAATTTTTAGCGATAAGTCTGTTGTGAACATGATCGGTGTATGCTTCTTACCCGAGATATGCGCATCAGGGACTGTGTTAGCTGCTTGCCCGTTCTTGGGAACCCACTGGGTCGCACCCGCAGGGCTCTTGGTCATTTCCCAGTCATAAGCAAACAAGTTTGCCAAATACAGCATGCTCCACTGGGTGGGGGTTGCGGTCCATGCGCCCTCTAAGCCACTCGTAATGGTGTCTTCAGAGTGGCCTTTGCCGCAGTTGTTTTTCCAGCCCATACCCTGCTGGTCGATACTGCCCGCAGCGGGTTCAACTTCAAGACAACCGTCAGGTTTGCGCGCGCCGTGGGCTTTGCCAAAGGTGTGGCCGCCGGCGATGAGCGCAACGGTTTCAGCGTCATTCATTGCCATTAGGCCGAACGTCTCGCGAATGTCGTGAGCTGCGAGTGCGGGGTCGGGCTTGCCGTTAGGTCCCTCTGGGTTTACGTAAATCAAGCCCATTTGCACAGCGGCCAGGGGTTTTTTTAGATCACGTTTTCCCTCGTAACGCTCGTCGGCGAGCATCGCGGTTTCAGGCCCCCAATACACAAGATCAGGT
>CAJQLP010000076.1 GCA_905479205.1 uncultured Luminiphilus sp. | reverse complement strand
CAAGCTGCTCTAGCCAGTCCAGCGTTGCCGGCGTCGGATCAATAGGAGGCTTCACTCCTGGCTCTGATTGCTCGGTGGTTTCCGAGGGAATTCGCGCATTAGACAGTCCGGACATGTCGCCATCATCGAGCGCAGAAAAAGACGGTATGTCGTCGTTCGGCGTCTCGGCGCGCTCATCCTCAAACGCCGACGAATCCTCGTGAATAACAGTCGGTGCGCTCTCATTGGAAGCCAGCTCATCGGTAATTGGCTGTACCGACGCTGCAGCCTCCGCAGGGGCTGCGAGATCGTCTCGCCCCACAATTCTCGCACCACCATTGGGCAGCTCAGCAAGTAGGTTAAAGGGCTCATCGTCATCTGCCTCATCCGCCCGACGGACTTTAGCGTTCAATCGAATCTCAGTACGCCGCTCCCGAATAACTCGGCGCGCTGCGTCGACAAGCACCGCGAAAATGAGTCCCGCGCCAATGATCACCATCCAGTCTCTGATCGTAAGCTCCATTACAGGATCCCCTACCTCTCGACGTTAACTTGCTGCCAGGTGAGCAGCTTCCTCAATATCAACTGTGACGAGCCTCGAAACACCGGGCTCATGCATGGTCACACCCATCAATTGATCAGCGGCTTCCATGGTGATTTTGTTATGCGTAATGAAAATAAATTGCACCTTCTCGGACATTTCCTTAACCATTCGCGCGTAGCGACCCACGTTAGCGTCATCTAGAGGCGCGTCAACCTCGTCCAGCATACAGAATGGCGCTGGGTTGAGCTGGAAAATTGAGAACACTAGTGCAATGGCTGTCATTGCCTTCTCTCCACCCGACAACAGGTGGATTGTGCTGTTCTTTTTGCCAGGAGGACGGGCCATGATCGCCACACCCGTATCGAGCAAATCGTCGCCTGTGAGCTCAAGGCTCGCTGTACCGCCACCGAATACACGCGGGAACAGTTCTGAGAAGCCGGCATTAACTTGGTCAAACGTTTCTTGGAAGCGAGTTCGGGTCTCTTTATCTATCTTGCGAATTGCGTTCTCTAAGGTGGCTAGTGCGCTCTCAAGATCCTCGTTTTGCGCATCGAGATAGTGCTTACGCTCAGAGGCTCGAGCACACTCATCAATCGCCGCTAAGTTGATAGGGCCCAGACGCGTAATCTTCGCGGCGATGCGTTCGACTTTAACCTGCCACTCGGGCTCAGTTGCATCATCAGGTAGATTTGCAACCACGGCTAAAACCTGCATGTCCAATTCGCTGACTTGCGCTTCTAGATTCTCGATGCGCACCTTCCGTTCAGCCTGCTTAAGTTTGTGGCTTTCAATTTCCCCGTGCACGCTTTGTAAGCGGTGCTCGACAGCAACTTTTGCCTGCTCTTGCTGGCGGAGAGCATGCTCTTTGTCCGCCGCGGTCTGTCGTGCCTCAGTGAGCGCCGCCTCAGCTTCAACTCGCTGGGATAGCAACAGTTCTAACTGCTCTTTGAGTGCTTGATCGGGCTCATCAGACTCGGGCAAAAGCAAGCTTAGCTCTTGCTTGCGCTGCTCAAGCTGAACGACTTGCTGCTCAAGACGTTCAATCGTACTTGCAACGGTATTGATTTGAGTGTTCAAATTTTGAGCACGGACATCATTTCGATGCGCCTCGTCACGCGTCTCTCGAGCGCTATCGCGTGCTTGCTGCAAAGCCGCACGAAACTCATCGCGTTCAGCAAGTAGTTGCTCGCGAGCAGAACCGTCCGATTCCATTTGATCAATGGCTTCAGCTAACTGTGCTCGAGCCTCAATCAGTGCACTCTGCTCATTATCAAACTGTTGTCGGGCATCTTGTAAATCTGCATCAAGTTGTGCGCGACGCTGTCGATGTTGCTCAATAGCCCCCACTCGAGTTTTTCGCTCAGCAGATAAGTCTGCATGCTGGCGAACCGCTTCCTTGAGGACTCGCTGGCCATCTTCAAGCGCCCGCTCTGACTCTGTTCGACGTTCACGAGCACTCTGCAGCTGCTCTTCGACGGTCTGCAGTTGCTCTTCAGTACGCGCGATATCAGCACTGAGGGACTCGAGGATTTCTCGCCGTTCAATGACGCCGGTTGCAGCATCCGCTTTCGAACGCGTGCGAGCCCAGCCCTGCCCTAACCACTGCCCATCGGGAGTAATAACAGAAGCCTCGCTGCTCAGCGTCGGCAGCAATGCGAGAGCATCGGGCAGGCTGTCAGCACGATAGACACCCGCTAGCCACTGCTTCACGGCATGGGGCCCGCTAACAACGGCCGCCAAGGTACTATCAGTACCGAATGGCACATTCGACGCGCCCACTAAGCAAGCCCCTGCAGGCGCTTCTTGGTAGGACGTCGCTAGCAGCGTGTCTAGACTCTCAACACAAACCGCCGTTAACGCATCGCCAAGAACCTGCTCAACAGCCGGCGCCCAGCCATCTTGTACGGTCAGTGCCTCAAACAAAGCACCTCGACTGCCGACAGCCTGAGTGTCGAGCCACGCTCCCATGTCCCGTGCTTCATTATCATTGGCTGCGGCGGCCTGTAATGCATCAAGCGATGATTGCTGACCCTTCATCTGCTGCAGTCGGGAGCGATACTCGTCCTGGCTAGTGCGCAGCACCTCCATCTGCTCTCGCTGCTCAGAAATGCTTCCTGTCAGCTGCTCAATCAGCATCTCCTGATCCGAAACGCGCAGATCCAGGCCCTCGATTTTTGCGTCAAGCTCTTCAACTAGCTCAAAACTGTCACTGTCACCCTGCTGCGCACGTTCATTCTCAAACTTTGCGATCCGCTCCTGCAGTCGGCGCAACACCTGCTCGAGGTAGACGATACGACTTTGCTGAACCTCTGACTCTTGCCGGGGCACCGAGGCTCGTTGATTAAACTCATCCCATCGGTTCTGCCAGTCATTCATCAACTGTTCAGCATTCGCCAAGCTTTGTGCGGACTCTTCGGCCATGGCTCGGTGACGTTCTAGCTCGGGCTCGATGATCTCTAGCTCTTCGCGCCACATGGCGAGCCGCTCCCGATCAGCCGCTAAGTGTCCTGCAGATTCCGAAAGACTCCCCTGCGTATTTTCCAGGTCCTGCTCGATACCCGCACGCTTTTCCTGTTCGTAGCGAAGCGCCTGCTCAATACGCGTAACTTCACCGCCGACGGTGTAATACTTGGCTTGCACCTCGTTGAACCGATCGGTGGCATCGGTGAGCTCAATGCGAAGCCGCTCGATATGGGAACCCACCCGTTCGAGCTCTGCTCGCTCCGCTTCCTGACGCACCGCTAAGTCATCGACTTGCAGTTTGGCGGCAGTCGCGTCACTTTCGTGCTCACGCCATTGAAGCGCCAGCAACTGTGCCTTAATGTCGCGCTCTTCCGATTTAAACTCCGCGTACTTTTCGGCGGCTTGGGCCTGGCGCTGCAAGTGCTGAAGATTGCGCTCAAGCTCCTCGCGCAGGTCGGTCAATCGCTCTAGGTTCTCGACGGTACGGCGCATCCGGCTCTCGGTCTCTCGTCGGCGCTCTTTGTACTTCGATATTCCAGCAGCTTCCTCGATGAAAACCCGAAGTTCTTCAGGCTTTGATTCGATGAGACGCGAAATCATTCCCTGCTCGATAATCGCATAGCTGCGAGGTCCAAGACCGGTCCCCAGAAAAAGATCCGTGATGTCCCTACGGCGGCATTTACTGCCGTTTAAGTAGTACTGAGATCCACCGTCTCGGTCGACTTGGCGGCGAACACCAATTTCACTGTACGCTGCGTATTCACCCACAATTTTGCCGTCGGTATTATCAAATAACAGCTCAATTGTTGCCTGACCTACAGGCTGGCGGCTTGTCGTGCCGTTGAAGATGACATCCGTCATCGACTCACCACGGAGCGTTTTGGCTGAACTCTCACCCAGAACCCAGCGAACAGCATCGATGATATTGGACTTGCCACAACCGTTAGGACCAACAACCGATGACATATTGCTCGGGAAGTTCACTGTGGTTGGGTCGACGAAGGACTTGAAGCCCGCCAGTTTTATTGATTTTAGTCGCATTAAAAGATTCCGATAACGAGGGTTTACCCCCCCATCAAACACAACATGCAGTGTATAGCTTGCTCGCCCACCACGCTATAGGGGAATGAGCCTGATTATTCAGAAACCGCCTCTTTAACGCGCAATACAACGGATACCGTCGCATCAGCGGAAGGTATCACATTCTCCACTGTGGCTACCCACGTCGCAGATGCACGACCCGGCTGACCCGAGGGGCTTAGCTGGATTTCGATATCGACTGCCTCCAGTGCGGATAATTTCTGCCCCGCCATGGATGATTGGTCGTCAAGCCGAACGGTAAATGGCAGCTCAGCAGCAGGGCGCCTCACGACAGCGGTGGGCATTCTCGCCTCGCTACCCGCCGGCCGGGCGATAACAAATACGGTACCTTTCATTGGATCGGGGACCCCATTGAGATCGGGCTCGCGTTCAGGCAGCGCCACGCTCACGCTCACACCGTCGGCGGACGCAGGGGGGGCATCAACACCGGCCCTGGCTTTAGCTTCAGCGATAACACTCGACATCATTTGATACCCAGGGCTTCCTGGGACTTCAAATTCAATAAGCCGCTGCCAGTGCACGAGCGCCGCACCGTAGTCCTGCGCCTCAAAAGCCGCCATTCCGAGTGTACCCAGCGCCGTACGTTGGCCCGGGTCAGCAGCGAGCGCGGCCTCGGCTCTGCGTCTCGCACTATCCGTAAGCGTACGATTGAGCGATAAATACTCAGCCTGTGATGATAACGCTAAAATATCAGGGCTTTCTGGAAACAAACGCAGCAGCTGCTCATAGATTGAAAGTGCCTTACTGTGCATTTCTTGGCCCGTGTAGTACTGGCCAAGTAGCGACAAATAGTCGCTGTTTTCCGGCCGCTCCGCACTCCTTTCCTCAATGACGGCTATGAGCTGCGGAATATCTTGGGCGGAGTTGTCGGCAATCGTTTCGAGTTCATGCGCAATAAGAACATCGTCAAGAGAGCCAACCCACTGATAAATAATTAGCGGTAAAACAGCTATCGTGACTAATAAAGATAACGTTAATGTACTTCGCCCATTCGCAGAGATGTCGCTTTGCTCCACCGGTACATCCGATGGCAATTCTTCAACAACCCGTAGCTCAGCATCCGTCAATAATTCACGTGAAAGTTCCGAGGGTTCTTTCTCGAGCTCGGAGCGCCGGAGTCGTAACCAATCAATTGTTGTCTCTCCCGACAGGTCACGACGCCAAAGTCTGGGTAGAACGGCAAGTAGAGCCCCAGCGAGAAGCACCATAGCTGACGCGCCGATATAGAAGGATAACGTCACGAGGACTCCTCATTGTCGCGAGCTGCACGATCACTTGTATGTGCAGTTTTACTCATGG
>CAJQLP010000075.1 GCA_905479205.1 uncultured Luminiphilus sp. | reverse complement strand
TTATTGGTAAATGCGGCGGCGATAATGTCGCCATCGGCGAATTTCTCACCGTCGAGGTATTGCTCTTCATAGACTAATTCAATGGTGTCGCCCGCTCGTGGATCGAGAGCGAAGTCGACTACGCCTCCAAAGACGCCGGCTAAATCCATAATGACTCGGCTCGACAGGCCCGCTTGCTGACCTGCGGTAAATAGCGATGACGCGATGCGCATAGTCGCACTGCGCTCGCGAGTCTCGGGGCTACGCTCGACTGTTTGTGCAGAATATTGGCTGCCACTGCGGCTAAAGGTTGTCCACTTCAAGCGCGATTGGACGTGTTTAACTTTGACCAATTCGCTACTTTCATCCTTTAAAAAGGCAATGGTTTCGCCCGGGAAAATCTTGCGCAGAGCGCGCCCGCCGTCTGCGCTACTTACTTGATATACATCGCGCTCTGAGAAGCCTGCGCGAGCAAAAATCAGCGATAAATTGTCGCCTGAGCGCACGGTTTCTTCATGCCATGGTGGAAGAAGGTCGCGGGCATCAGGAATACGTGTTGCCGTGACAACAATGTCTTGCAGGCTTGTCTCTGCTGAGAGGTTATTGCCATTGGCGACAATATGGCCGGTCGTGTCTGAGGACTGAAGAAATCCAACGCTCAACAGCACGCTGCCTCCCAAAAGCACGCCGAGGGTTAGGTGGTGGCGCTGTAAACTGCGTGCAGGCACGCGTTCAATAGGTGTCGCACCGCGGGGGCTGGCACCTCCAGATGCCTCCCCAAAAGGTAGGCACTTTCGCAAAATGTGGGAAAGGGCTTTATTCACAGTCGTTAACCAATTGATTTGAAGGCACTATACGCGAATTCGTACAGGGCAAAAATGCATTTTAGCAGCATCCGTCCCCCTGTATTGCGGCCAAATGTGGAATAATGCAGGCTCCTTTGAGTGACAAAGTTTTCAAATATGTCGAGTAGTGCGCTTTTAGATGACCTGCGTGCCCGAGGTCTTGTGTTTCAGATAGCGGGTGAAGATGCAATTGCCGAGTGGCTCGATGGCGGCTCGCGAACCTTATATTGCGGCTTTGATCCTACCGCCGACAGTTTGCATATAGGTTCTTTGGTGCCTCTACTTATGCTGCGCCGCTTCCAAGACGCGGGCCACCGCCCGCTAGCATTAGTCGGCGGTGCAACCGGTCTGATTGGGGACCCTAGCTTCAAAGCGGCGGAGCGACAACTGAATACGCCCGATATCGTTGCAGGGTGGACCGATAAGCTCCGCCAGCAGGTGGGTCGTTTTATTGATCTTGGGGGCGAGAACCCTGCACTGGTCGTCAATAATCTCGACTGGACGCAGAATCTAGACGTGCTCACGTTCTTGCGGGACATTGGGAAACATTTCTCAATCAACGCCATGATTCAGAAGGAATCGGTCAAACAGCGGATTGAACGTGAAGGCTCGGGCATCAGTTTTACCGAGTTCACCTACATGATTTTACAGTCTTTCGATTTCTCTGAGCTCTACAAATTATATGACTGCGGCTTGCAAATTGGTGGTTCTGATCAGTGGGGCAATATAACGGGTGGAATTGATCTGACGCGCCGCATGCACGGCGGGCACGTGTTTGGTTTGACGATGCCATTGATCACCAAGGCAGATGGCACCAAGTTTGGTAAAACCGAGTCGGGTACAATTTGGTTAGACGGCAGTAAAACGTCTCCCTATGCGTTTTATCAATTTTGGCTCAACACCTCCGACGCCGACGTTTATAAATTTCTGCGCTACTTCACGTTCTTATCCGTCGCGGACATTGAACAAATAGAGCAAGCTGATGCAGCTCGAGACGGTAGGCCTGAAGGTCAAGCGATATTGGCCCGCGAAGTCACTCGCCTCGTTCACGGTGAAGAAGGGCTGCTCGCAGCTCAACGAATCACCGAAGCGCTGTTCAACGGTGATGCAACGGCCCTGTCCGCTGATGACCTGGAACAGCTGGCCCTCGATGGCTTGCCGTCAAGTAAGCTCGATCGCGAGGCGATGCCTGAGACGTTAACGCAGTTGCTTACCGAGGCAGGCATGGCCGCTTCCGGTAAACAGGTGAAAGATGCGCTCAGTCGAGGCGCCGTATTGATTAACGGGCAGCCGGTAGATGCAGCGCTTAATGGCGATCCCGCGAGCTGCTTCCACAATAACGCTGCGGTACACGGCCGTTTTTGGCTGGTGCGGTTAGGTAAGAAGAAATATCACTTGTTTACGCGTACTGCGGCTTAAGCACTTTTTGGTCCTTCACAGTCTGAGTTTTTCTCGACGAGGTGTGGTTTGAGCGATAGCGATCTTCCGGGACTTCCACCGTCATTTGTACCTGATGACTTTGCTACTTTTGCGCGAATTGAAGCGGAGTTAATGGCCGCCGCCAAAGTGCTCGATGGCCTTAGTCCCGCGGTGAGCATTTTTGGTAGCGCGCGCTCAGCGTCCGATAGCTGGGAATATATCACCGCGCATAAGGTTGGGAGGTTGTTGGCTGCGGCTAATATTCCTGTGATCACCGGCGGTGGTCCCGGCGTTATGGGGGCTGCAAATAGTGGTGCAGCTGCGCTTGGAGGGGATTCTGTGGGGCTCAATATCCAGCTACCCATGGAGCAGCATGCTAATCCTCACCTTACGCATCAGGTAGAGTTTCGCTATTTTCTAACACGGAAATATTTTCTTACTCGCTATAGCTTTGCCTTTGCCATTTTTCCCGGTGGTTTTGGCACCATGGACGAGCTCTTCGAGCTCTTGGTGTTGTACAACACCAATCGGACAGAGCGTCGTCCTATCGTTTTGGTGGGCAGCGAGTATTGGGCTGATTTACTGCGCTGGATTATGGATTTCCAGGGCGGTGCAGGCTACATAGATCCAGAAGATCTGGGCGCACTGCAAGTGCTAGACTCTCCTGTAGATATTGTCGCTGCGCTTATTGGGCGTGACCGAATGCAAGCCGCCCGAGAGCGTGAGGCACAATTACCCGAATAAAGAGCAAGGCCCGCAGTCGCACGCTCAGTTAATCGTTCACAAGGAGGTTCGGATGTTACCGGCAATTTTCGGTCTGGAGGGCTTGCAACTGACAGATAACGAGTGCGATTTCTTCCGTGCCAGCCAGCCCATGGGATTTATTCTGTTTGGGCGTAACATTGAATCTAAACAACAGGTCGCTGCACTGACTGCTTCTTTACGGGAGACCTTAGGTCGCGATAACTTGCCCATATTAATTGATCAAGAGGGTGGTCGTGTTGCGCGTTTAACCGCGCCCGAATGGCCATCCTTCCCGCCCGCAGCGTGCTTTGCTACCGCTTGGGAACAGGACCCCGAAGCGGCGATTCGTGCCACAGAGCTCAACTATGAAGCCCTAGGCTTAGAACTTGCTGCTGTGGGTATTTCGGTCGATTGCGCGCCGGTCTTAGACATTCCTCAGCCCGGCGCTCACGATATTATTGGCGACAGGGCCTTTGGTAGTGATCCCACTACGGTTGCCCGTCTAGGTCGTGCAGCGTTAGATGGATTAGCGAGAGCTGGAGTGGTCGGGGTTATCAAACATATTCCCGGGCATGGTCGGGCGATGGCGGATAGCCATCATGACCTACCGAGGGTGACTGCCGACGATACTGCCTTGGCACTGGATTTAGCACCGTTTACCGCGCTTGCGGATGCCCCCATGGCGATGACCGCACATATCTTGTACGAGGCGTGGGATACCGAGCATTGCGCCACACTGTCGAAAACGATTATCCGGTCGATTATTCGCGAGCGTATTGGCTTCGACGGACTATTGATGAGCGATGATCTCGATATGAAAGCACTAAGTGGTAGCGTCCCTGAGCTTGCTCTCGCTGCTTTGAATGCGGGCTGTGATGTCGCACTCAATTGTTGGGGAAAGATGATCGATATGCAGGGTATGGCCGAACTGTTACCCGAAGCGACTGTGAGTGCGCGCCACCGGCTCGCCGAGGCGATGGCTGCGGCGCAGCCCTTGGGAGAGTCTGTAGATATGAGTAAGCGCCAGGAAGCCCTCATGGCTGACCGCGATACTTTATTGAAATCTATTAACGATGGCGCCGTTTGAGTGACTGAGCGTCATTTGACAGAATTACGCCCGAGCCAAGCCACGCGTGATGGTGATGGCGTAGCCATTAGGCGTGTCGCGCTTGTTGGCGATCCCCTTACCGATCCACTGCTGTTACTCGATGAGCTGCGCTCGCCTTATCGCCAAGATTTCAAAGGTGGCTTTCCACCTCATCCTCATCGGGGTATGCAAACTCTAACGTACATGAAAGAGGGCGGCATTATCCACGAAGACAGCATGGGTAACCGGGGAGAGATTCGCAGCGGCGGTGTACAGTGGATGTCAGCAGGTAGTGGCGTTATTCACTCTGAGATGCCTACGCTAGACACCGAGGGTTTGCACGGGTTTCAACTGTGGTTCAATTTGCCCGCCGCTGAAAAGATGCAGCCACCTCGCTACCGTGATATTCCCACGGCGGAGCTCGCAGTACTGGAAGCAGCGAGCTATTGCGCTAGAGCGATTGCGGGTGATTGGCATATCAATCATCGGACGGTTAGTGGGCCGCTGGCGGAGCTCACGCCTCAGGCATCACTAGTGGACTTGTGGCTCGCTCCGAACGCACCGATAAGCTTGCCGATGCCCGAAGGTATGAGCGGGATTGCTTATCTTTACAATGGCGAACTCGATTATCACGGCCAAATGATCGCGTCAGGGCAGTTACTGATTACAAGTGACGGCGACAGTTTAAGTGTGCAAGCTGGATCCAATGGCGCTGAGCTGTTGGTGATTTGTGGCCACCCACTCGCTGAGCCAGTCGTGGGGTATGGGCCATTTGTAATGAGCAGCCGGGAGGAGATTGAGTTGGCATTGAGTGATTACCAGCGGGGTGAATTGATTAAGCACCCGGTACAAAGCTAGATCAGTTAGGAGCAACGTGTGATGAAAAAAATATTGATGGTAATAGTGGCCGCCGGCCTATCAGGATGTCTTGCGAGTTCGCCCACGACAACTCCCAATGTCCACGCGGCGGCGCAAGTGGACTGTTCAAATCCTCGGCCGATGGTGTGTACTATGGAGTATCGACCTGTGTGTGCGTCACTGCTCGCGGGTGGGGAAAAGACGTATGCCTCGGGGTGTAACGCGTGTGCTGATATTGCTGTCTCAGGCTATCTGCCCCAAGCGTGTGAAGATCAGCAATAACACAACAATAATCATGCTTTTGGTTCAATCGAGAAGAGAGATGCCATGTCCTTAACAAACCGTATTTTATTAGCTATGGCTGCGGGTGTTGCCATAGGCTCTGGGATGGAATGGTTTTTAACGGGTATCGACCCCGCCGATCCCACGGCACAGTTTATTAACGATTGGTTTATCAATGGTTTATTCCATGTGGTCGGGCGGATATTTATAGCCTCTCTTAAACTCTTGGTGGTACCGCTAGTACTTGTCTCACTCATTTGCGGAATGACGTCTTTGGGCAGCGGTAATCGCATGGGTGCAATTGCCGGTCGAACGGTATTTCTTTACCTTCTGACGACAGCGATTGCAGTATCGCTTGGCTTGATTGGTGCGTCAGTCATTGGTCCCGGCAATGGTTTATCGGTTACGCCTGATATGACCTATTCCCCTAAAATTGCGCCTCCACTTACCGATGTTATCGTCAATATCTTCCCTTCCAATCCCTTCTCGGCAATGGTTAAAGGCGAGATGCTACAGGTCATTGTTTTTGCGCTTTTGGTGGGCTTTGCTATTACTCGAGCCGGGGAGCCCGGTCAGCGCATCGCCTCGTGGTTTAGAGATATGGAAGTCATCGTCATGAAGATGGTGGGCCTATTGATTGAACTCGCGCCATGGGGTGTTTTTGCGCTGCTCGTTCGGTTGTTTGCCACCATGGGCTTTGAGACCATATTTAATTTAGCGGCTTATTTTTTCACTCTGTCGGGGCTTCTAATCTTCCACGCCCTAGTGGTGTATCCCCTGATTCTTAAAGCGACAACCCGTTTAAACCCTCTAATTTTGCTATCAAAAATGCGGCCTGTTTGGGCCTTTGCTTTCAGCACCGCATCATCGGGTGCGACCTTGCCGGTGACGTTACGTACCGTTGAAAAGCGGTTAGGGGTTCCGAAAAGTGTTGCGGGCTTCTCGGTGCCACTGGGTGCTACGATTAACATGGATGGCACTGCGATTATGCAAGGCGTAGCCACCGTATTTATTGCGCAGGTTTACGGTATTGATCTCGGCCCTGCTCAGCTGCTTATGGTCATTCTCACAGCGAGCTTGGCCTCTATTGGCACGGCAGCAGTGCCGGGTGTCGGTTTGATAACTCTGTCGTTGGTCTTGCAGCAGGCTGGGCTTCCTGTTGAAGGTGTGGCACTTATCATTGGTGTTGATAGGCTGCTGGATATGATTCGCACCGCGGTGAACGTCACAGGCGACGCCATGGTGTCCACTGTCGTAGCTTATCGTGAAGGGCAGCTCGACGAAGCTATCTATAACGACCCAAATGCGGATAACGATACTCTTGAAACAGAGGCAAAACCTGCCTGACTACCACTCGTTGACTTTTGAAAAGGAAAGCCATGACTATTGCCGTTACTATCGTCCCCGTTACAGCTTACCAGCAGAACTGCTCGATCATTAAGTGTGAGGCAACGGGTAAAGCCGCAATTGTTGATCCCGGTGGTGATAGTGAGCGCATCTTGGCGACCGTTGAGAAAATGGGCGCTAAGGTTGAGAAAATCCTACTTACCCATGGACATATGGATCACTGTGCGGCGAGTGATGTGCTTCGAAAGCAGCTAGGTGTGCCGATAGAAGGCCCGGAAGAGGGCGATCGTTTTTGGATCGATAAACTTCCTGAATGGTGCCAGATGGCGAACTTCCCTCATGCAGACGCCTTTGAGCCGGATCGCTGGCTGAATGAGGGCGATACGGTCACGGTTGGTGAAGCTACTCTAAAAGTTTTGCATTGCCCTGGGCATACGCCGGGGCATGTCGTGTTTATTTACGAGCCCCAAAAAGTCGCGTGGGTTGGAGACGTCATTTTTGCAGGCTCGATTGGACGCACCGATTTCCCCATGGGCAATCATGACCAGCTCATAAGCTCGATACGAGATAAGTTATTCGCCGAGGGTGATGACATTACGTTTATTCCCGGCCACGGTCCTAACTCGACCTTGGGGCACGAGCGACAAACTAACCCCTTTGTCGCCGACTCTCGCTATGGATAAACAGTGACGGTTCATCAGGAAGCTGTCCGCGATTTCAAACTGGCTTACATGGCTATGTTTGATCAGGTTGCCCACCCCGATGGCCCCAACTACACGCGTTTACGCGCCTATGTATGGGCAATAATCGAGCGGCATTTTTCCGGTGATGATAAGCAGCGTCAGACGCAAGCACTGTCAGCGCTAACCTACACACTCATGATCTCATCGTTGGCGTGCGCCGCAGCCGAAGCACTGAAAGAGCCCGTCGATGATGACCAAGAGCATCATCGCTTCGACAAGGCTGGGTGGTGTCTGGGCCTGTGCTACGCCATCGCACTATCTCATCCCGAATCCGTGGAAGGCGAGCACGGGTTGTCCGTGCTGGGTGCAGAGACCCTGCGCGAGTTATTTGCCGAGGCGGTTCCGGGTGCTGAGGACGCCAATTTTTGGGGCGAGTTCAGAGTCTTGGGTGAAGCGCTTTACCAACGGATGTTTACCATGACTGTGGTCACTGCGGACGACCCCTCAGCGCTGTTATACGCGATTGGCGTGGGTTTCGGGCTGTGCCCACGCGCTGAAGTAGTGCTGCGTACCCGCCTGGTACGCGCACTGGTCAGCGTTTGTTTTGGTTTTCGTTAGTCGGCGACGAAGCCTTCCCACGTCGCGAGATAGTCAGCAAAAGTTTTGCTGACACCTTCCTCACTTAGATGCGCCCGAGTGGCGGGTAACGCGATGGTTTGAAACTCGTCGTTATTCATGGCACGCATGGGGAAGTCGTGATGCAACACTGCACCTCTCCCGATAAGCACGAAATCAAAACCACTGGCGATGGCCGCTTCACAGCTTGCTGCGCTATAGAGCTTCCCCGCAGCGCCCAATTTCACCGTGTCGCGAGGGAGGCTAGTAAACACCTCCGCCAGCGTCTGTCCCGCAAAGTCAGGGTGCTCACAGGGCTTACTTAAATCCCAGAGCGACATATCGATATAGTCGAGTCGCTCATCGGCCAACAGCTTTGTAGTGAGCTGTCGAATCTCTGCCGTATCAAGGCCAAACCGTTCGGGTGATAAGCGGACTCCTAAGCTAAAGCCACGCCCGCAGCGCTGATGAACCCCTTCAATGATCTCCATCAGGATTCGGGCACGATTCTCAGGTGATCCTCCGTAGTGATCTTCTCGGCGGTTGTACTCGGGGCTAAGAAATTCGCACAGCAAATAACCGTGAGCACCGTGGAGTTCAACGCCATCAAAACCCGCGCGCTGGCAGCGCTCCGCTGCCGAAATAAAGTCAGCAATTAATTGCTCAACTTGCCCACTCGTCATCGCCACAGAGCCGGTCTTTTCATCGTCTGATGGGCACTGGGGTTTGCCGCCGCAGTAGTCTGCCATTGAGCGCATACCGCTGTGTTGCAGTTGAACGACCGCGTGGCTTGCTTCCTTTTTAATACCTGCCGCAAGTCGCTGTAGTCCCGGCATGTGGCGCTCGTCGTGGGCACCCAATTGTCCAGGGAAGCCAACGCCCTCGTGTTGGACTGATGCCGCACAGGTCATGGTCAAGCCAAAGCCGCCCCGAGCACGCAGGGTTAGCCAATGGTACTCATCATCCGATAAGACACCGTCAACGCCACTCTGGAGATTTGTAAGTGGAGCCAATACAAAGCGATTCTTCAGGGTGGAGCCGTTGGTAAAAGTGAGTGAGTCTGACAGCTTGGGCATGGTAGCTTCCGTTGTGTAATTTAAGGGCGGTTAATGGGGTAAGGGACCCCACCATAAATGGTTGCAATGACCTCGATGTTAGGCAGTTGATCGAGATTAACGGTCATCGGGTCGTCACTTAAAACAGTAAAGTCAGCGAGCTTGCCCGCGCGAATAGAGCCGAGGTCGCTTTCTCGCCCTAGGATCCAAGCCGCGTCAATGGTGATCCCGCGCAGCGCTTTAGCGCGGGATATTTTTTCCGCTCCAATGCCGGCCCGGCCGTTAATCGTTTCTCTCTGCACTGCGGTCCACATTAACGTCAGGGGCGACAGCGGCGCCATAGGGTTATCCGAATGGAGCGCTAGCGGAATATCTGCGCGTTCGAGAGAGCCTAAGCGACTCATTTGCGAGCTTCTGTCGGGGCCGAGCCAGTCACCGGAGTACATGTCAGACAGAATGTAATGGTAATAAGGGTTGGCTGATACCGCTGCCCCCAGCGCGCTTAAACGACGGGTTTGGTCCTCGGTGCTATAAGCGAAATGCTCAAGTGTCATCCGATGATCGGCGCGGGGAGCCTCGTTTAACAGGTCCTCTAAAAGTGATAGGAACCAGTCGGTAGCCGCATCGCCATTGGAGTGCGCATGTAGTTGAAAGCCCGCTTGCCAGAACGCCAACGCATAGTCGTGGGTTACATCGCGAGGAGCCATCCAAACGCCCTCGTGGCCATCGAGATACCCTGGCGCCCCGAACTGGCTTAAGCCACTGAAGATAGCGCCATCGAGCATAAGCTTGAAATGATTACCTACTTCGACGCGAGAAGAATTCTCCGCTTGCCAGCGTTTTACTTCGGCAACGGCATCCGCCGGTGCAACGCCTCGGGCAATAAAGTCGAGGATAATGGGGGTGAGTATAATGCGCGTGGGCGCGGGGTAGCGCTCGGCGACTGCGCGTATTCCCGCTATTTCCCGCATTGGGTCGCCAAACACGCCGGTACCCATATCGAGCACGGTTGTGACGCCCGCTTGGTGCGTCATGGCCATGAAATTGGTCATGCCCTTGCCAAAACGCGCGGGTTCAAATAGGAAACCCAATTGGCCGACCACGGCCTTAAGCCCGCCTTCATAGAAATGCCCCCGCTCCCAATTGGCCTCATGAATTTCCTGTGTCATGGCTTCTGTAATGCCTAACATTTCTAGGGCCGCATCGTTGAAGATGAGCTCATGGAATGACCGATGCCATAGGCCGACCGGTTGATCGCCAAACCAGTCATTGAGGTCAGATCGCCAAATCTCGCCGTGCCAGAGCGGATGGTAGCCCCAGGCAATAAAGGGCACCTGTACATCGGTGTGTTTTGCTGCGAGTTCAGTTAATCGTGCTTTATACGCCCCAGGTGTTGTCGCTCCGGGAAAATCTCCCGTTGGAAGACGCCAGTCATCGGGGGCGATATACGGAAATTGTGTGGTGATAGCGGGCAGCGACGGGTGAACATGTGGGTCGATGAAACCGGGGACTAAGACGTTATTAGCAAAGCGATCATCAACGTTACCGCCCCTAAGCCCGATTATGGGTTTAAGTGTGTCTAGCGTTCCGACGGCGACGATACGGCCGTCCTCGACTGCGACCGCCGTGGCTTCAGGCAGCGCAGGCTCCATAGTGCGAATGTGCTTGGCCGTATAGATCGTAACATCGGCATAGGTCATGGCGCTCATGCCCAACAATAACCCGCCTGTAAAGGCAGAAATTAGATTTACCGGTCGTGAAATGCTGGCCATAAATCGCGTCGATCCTGATATTTCTGTGTTGTTAGCGCCCAGTATTGAGCGGCTCGACATGCAAAATAAATGCAAAATGCTGTTTTAGTAAGTGATGCCTTTGTAGGGCTATTTTAAAAAGTTATTTGCACGAAGAAAGCTATTTAAATCTCAGTGCGTGTTTAGTTTTGTCTAGACTTTCCATCCGCAATCTGTTTCCCGCTGTAAAAAAAAGTTGCATTTGGCCCATTCCTTGGTTAATTTTTTTGAGTGGGAATCTCGCCCCTGCAAAACAATACAACTATAAAACAAAGGAACAGATGGATGAAGAGCGTGACTACTGCATATATCAAAGTTATCTCTGCACTTGCGGCTACAGCTCTAATCGCAGGTTGTGCGGGTACTGGTAAGAAGGCCTCTGAGAACTCCATTGCAGATTACGCTGCAGGTAATTATAGCCAGGCGGCACGCAATCTGGAGCTGGATCTTGGATTTTTCGATGAAGAAACCGGGGGGTACTTCCCTGTGGTGCCTGTCGAAGACCGCGTTTTGCTGCAGTTAGAGGCGGCCGAGGCATCGCGACTATCCGGCATGGGCGATCGCGCTGTCGCTCACTACGATGCGGTAGAAGAGTTGTTTCGTGTAGAGGATACGGAGTCCATCGGTGAATCGGCGGCTGAGAATGTTGGTGCGGTAGCCATAAATGATAACCTTATGAGCTACAAACCCACGCCTGTAGAGCGGGTCTTGGCGAACTATTACAAGGCACTTACGTTCTGGGCCGGTGGCGATACCAACAACGCTCGTGTTGAGTTTAATCGTGCCGGAGAACGCGCAGAACGTGCGCTGGCGCGCTACCAAGCAGAGATCGAAGCGGCAGAGCAGGAAGCGCAAGAGGAGGTTGGTTCCGGAGTCACTATGCTGAGTTCTGACTCGGTGACTGCGGAGCATTTCCCTGAGATTGCAAGTTACTCTGTTTATCCTGACTTCGAAAACCCTGCTGTCCAGTATGCTCAAGCTATGTTTTATGCTTCTCAGGGAGAGAACTCTAGGGCGAGAGACGCCATGCGGCAGGCTCGCATCAAGGTGGGAGAGCACCCCGTTCTGGATGACGATCTTTTAAAACTTGATGCACAAAACTCCCTGAAGGCCGACGGTAACTACGCTTGGGTTCTAGTAGAGGCGGGGCAGAGCGCGTATCTAAAAGAGAAACGCATAGATCTACCGGTTCCGGGACCTAATGGTGGAATTATTCTGATGAGTATGGCACTCCCTCTCGTAGAGGACCGTCCTTTGGAATTTTCTCGGGGAGCTATTACCCTCGACGGTAATCAACTGGCGTTTGAGAGCATTGCAGACTCGCGTCGCTTAATCGAGACAGAAATGTCGAGGCGGTTCCCAGCAATTATGACCCGCGCCATTGCATCTACTACCGCTAAGGCACTTCTACAGTATGTTGCAGCAGATCAAGGTGGCTGGATGGGAAACCTTGCTGCCACGGCGTTTACGTCCGCAACTACGTCGGCTGATGTGCGGATGTGGGAAATGATTCCTAATCAGTGGCTGTTGGCTAAGGTCCGGCTCGATGAGTCAGCAGACGCAATGCTTGAGTATGGTGTGCAGTCCCGCCAGACCATCGCCTTGGAGAAGGGGTCATCGTGGTTTGTTGTCGTGAAACAGCCTACCCCGCTTGCTGAGCCCTTTGTAAGCGCGTACAAGATATAACATGAACATGGTTAGATTATTATTATTGGGTGTCTTTCTGCTTGCAACTCCGTCCTGGGCGAGCGGCGAGGATGACCCTCAATTTAAGAATATTCGCAACACCTCCAAGCTGGATCTAATCGAGGTGCGGACTTGGGTGGACAGAGGCGGCATGGAAAATGTACTCGTAGAGGCAGAAAGTCGCAGCCGCTTTGATAAAAAAGTCCGCTATCGTGTTTCGTGGTATAGCGCAAACGGGGAGCCCTTTAAAACCATCATGAGTCGATGGCAAAACAGAACACTGCCACCAAAGGGGTCTCTAGAGATTTCCTCGGTGGCGCCTCATGCTAGGGCTGTGGCTTATAAAGTCGAGATAGAAGATCTTTAATTTCAAAAAAAATATGGGTGTGCTGCGGCGGCGGCGCTAAAAAATTTATGAAGGAGAAGTTTATGAGCTTGCGGAAACTAGCTATTTTTAGTTCGGTACTGTTGTTGGTGGCTTGCGGTGGAACAACCCCGGTTCGAGTAGACACGGGAAATGACACAGCGGGTACAGTGATGGGGCTCGACTACCGCGACTTCGAAGATGCAGCAGCCAATATGGTAGCGTCTATGCTCAGTTCCGGCGCGGTCAGCAAGCCAGACGGAGGGCGATACGTATTGGCTATTTCACGAGTCACCAACGACACTATGCAGCGGCTAGAT
>CAJQLP010000074.1 GCA_905479205.1 uncultured Luminiphilus sp. | reverse complement strand
GATGAAAGATCTGTTTAAGCTTTGTGGCGTAGCCTTCTTTACCACCTTCGCCACCTTCGCCACCTTGGCCACTTTGCTGTCTGCGCCCACGCAGGCTCAGCCCTATGATATTGCGATCAACAACGGACGAGTTATTGATCCTGAAACCCAGCTCGACGCTATTCGACATGTCGGTGTTAGGGACGGGAAAATCGCTGCTATTAGTGAGCAGCCCCTTGACGCTGAAACCGTCATTGATGCGAGTGATTACGTTGTCGCGCCTGGATTTATTGATATCCATACCCATACTCCAACGCCTCTTGGCCAGCGTCTTAATGTTCTCGATGGGGTCACAACCCAGCTCGACACAGAAGCGGGCGCCTATCCAGTCATTCAGTTTGGCAGTGCGGTGCGAGAGCAGCCGCTGATTAATTACGGGGCATCAGTTGGCCACTTTGCTGCACGTATTCAAGTGATTGAAGGCGGCGATTTGCCCTATTTTTTTGAGGGCAGTCGCGTAATCACCATGGGGACGCCCGCTTGGGAGCTGCGTGCGACCGACGAGCAGCTTGCAGCGATCAAAGTGAAGCTAGAAAAGGGTCTGACAACGGGCGGCCTTGGCATCGGGGTTCTGCTCGACTACATGAAAGATGGCGTAGACAACCGTGAACTGGCTATGATTTTTGACGTGGCAGCTCACTACAATGCACCGGTATTTGTCCATGTGCGCCGAGGTATGCCGGGTGATCCCTCGGGTCTTGATGAGGCCTTGGCGCTGGCCATAAAAACAGGCGCCCCTCTTTTTGTGTGCCACATCACTCACAATGCGATGGGCGGTATTGGCCAGTGGCTGGCTAAGATTGATGCAGCACGAGCACAGGGTGCGAAAGTGGCTACCGAGACCCTGAGCTATTTAGCGGGCGGTACCAGCATCTCTGCCGATGTCTTTCGAAAACGGGATTGGCAAAGCGTCTTCGACATAAGCTACGAAGATGTTCAGTGGACCGCGACGGGGGAGTGGCTGACTAAAGAGTCATGGGACTATTACGCACAAAGTGAACCCCACGGGGCTGTGAACCATCACTATCTCAAAGAAGCATGGCTCAAGACGGCACTTGAGTGGCCAGACATGATGATATCCACTGACGCGATGCCCGCTTTTACCACGCAGCAACTGAGCAATCCCAATATTGCCGGCACCTTCAGCATGGTGCTAGGGGAGTATGTGCGAGAGAAAGGTTATCTATCGCTCTCAGATTCTTTATCACGCATGAGTTTAAAGCAGGCTCAATGGCTAGAAGGTGTGGCACCTGTTTTTCAGCAAAAAGGGCGACTACAGTTAGGTAAAGACGCCGATATTGTCGTCTTTAACGCCCATACGGTTAAGGCACAAGCCACCTATGGAGACCCGTATGCTCAGCCTGTGGGTATCGATTGGGTACTTATCAATGGTGAGGTTGTAGTCGATAACGGGAAGCTGCGCGATGACGTGATGGCAGGACGCCATTTAATGGGCGCTGCACGGAAAGTCGCTGAATAACAGCCAAGTTAAAGGGTCATAAATGAATTTTGCTTCTGACAATACAGCGCCTGTTGCTCCGAATGTTATGGACGCGATGGTGGCGGCTAATCAAGGGACCTGCCCATCATACGGCGTCGACAGTGAAAGCGAGCACGCGCGAGTACTGTTTTGTGATTTGTTCGAGACGGACTGCTCGGTTTATTTTCTTGCCTCAGGCACGGCGACCAATAGCGTTGGCTTAGCTGCGGCCACCCCTCCTCATGGCGCTATGCTGTGCTCCGACGTCGCACATATTCATTTGGACGAATGTGGCGCTCCCGAGTTCTTCACCGGTGGCGCGAAGCTTCAAACACTGACGTCATCAGCCGGTAAGCTGAGTCCCGACGTTTTGCTTACGCATTTTGATGAGCGGCCTATGTTGGGTCCTCATCGCTCACCCTATAAAGTGCTGTCGCTGACGCAAGGCACTGAGGCGGGGACCGTTTACTCTGTGTCAGAGCTTGAGGCTCTCAGTGCGATTGCGCGCAATCATGACTTAGTGGTGCAAATGGATGGAGCCCGTTTCGCGAATGCAGTTGCGGCTCTGGGTGTTTCTCCTGCGGAGCTTAGCTGGCGCGCAGGTATTGATATGCTCTCGTTTGGTGGTACCAAAAATGGCTGTTTGGCGGCCGAGGCACTAGTGGTTTTCAATAAGAGTCTCGTGGATGACGTGGAGTTTCTTCGTAAGCGGGCAGGTCATCTTTGGTCGAAGGGCCGCTATTTAGGTGCGCAGTTTAAGGGTTATCTAACGGATGGCTATTGGTTAACGTTGGCCGCGCATGCTAACGCTATGGCCCATCGTCTGTCGTCAGGGCTCCAAGCTCTTCCGGGCATTCAGTTGATCTACCCAACGGAGATCAATGAGGTTTTCGTGACCATGCCTGACGATTTGGTAACGGCACTACAAAATGCGGGGGCGAGCTTTTATCCTTGGGTATGCCCCGGCCTGCCGGCGAGTGCAAAGGCGTATCGATTGATAACAAGCTGGAGCACCGACGACGCAGAGATTGATCAGTTTTTGACGTTGGCACAGCGCCACTACATTGGTTAGGTTAATGCGTGCCGAGTGGTGCAGTACCAACAGGACTTATCTCCACCCTCTCACTTCACTCATATAGGAACAACTTACGATGCTTAAATTACACGGCTTTGCCGTCAGCAACTATTTCAATATGGTACGCATTGCACTTGAAACTAAGGGTATTCCTTATGAGGTGGTGCAGCGCTTTCCGAGTCAGGATGAGGATTGGCTTTCTTTAAGCCCCATCGGCAAAGTCCCCTGTCTTGAGACGCCTGACGGTACCCTCGCTGAGACTATTGTGATTCTCGAGTACTTAGACGAAAGCTTTCCGGATAAACCATTGATTCCAGGAACGCCCTTCGAGAAAGGCATGACGCGACAGCTGATGCAGATGATCAAGCTTTATATTGAGCTGCCTGCACGACGACTTTTTCCGGGTGTATTTTTTGGCGGTAAGAACTCAGACGCCGCGGTAGATGAAGTTAAGCCTGTCTTAGAAAAAGGTGTTCGTGCGTTAAATACTCTAGGTCGCTTCGACCCTTATTTGATAGGTGCCGGGCCGACTGCCGCCGACTTCATGTTGATGTACTCCTTAGATTTAGCTGCCGCGGTAGCCAAAAAAACGTACGACTGGGACATGTTGGCCGATATTACAGGCAGTAAGGCGTTGCTTGATCGTCTGAATGAAGACCCCATTGCCCAGCGAATCGCAGAAGAGAAGCAGGCTCAAATGGCTGCGTTCTTGAGCATGCGCGGCTAATGGCTTAGCGTGACAGTTGACGAGCAACAACGAGTGAGCGCGCGATAGTAATGCTTCGAATCCTGTGGGAGTAATGAATGGCTAAGCGTTGGTGGTTACTCTTAGGCCTGGCGGCTGTGCTGAGCTTTGTTGGTTGGCGCAGCCTGGGGATCAGCGCTGCTTATATCATCCACGGTCCGTCAATTGCTGCGGGTATTGGCGCGAAGCTTTTGTGCAGTGCCGAGTACGTCTCGGGAATGAGTCGCGAGCAGGCGTTTGAGGATGTGAGGCAGTACTCGCCGATTCTAGATGAGCTCTCGGTAACCTACGATCCAGAGCGCCATGCAGTCACCGCATCATTTTGGGGTATTTCCGAGAAGACTGCGCGTTACATTGAAGGTTTGGGCTGCGCGATAACATTCTCTGATACTGACGCGCGCAATCAAATAACGACCGTCGCCACGACTAAATCTGATGCTCCTTGGCCGCTAGGGAGTCGAGTAGACACTATTAATCCCGCACTGCAGGTGCAAGTGGCCGATATTGTCCGCGAGGATAATGCCCGCGGTTTGAACACGCGTGCACTGCTCGTCGTTCACCAAGGTCGGGTTGTCGCGGAGGCTTATGATCAGGGTGCGGGGCCTGGGACGCCGCTCTTAGGTTGGTCAATGGCAAAAAGCTTAACAGCCATTATGCTGGGCAATCTAGAGTTTCAAGGTATTGCCGATCTATCCCTGCCCCCCGGATTTTCGGGCTGGGATCGAGATGCTCGCCGGACTATTACGACGTCACATCTTCTTACGATGACCGATGGCCTCGATTTTCTAGAGACCTATGAGCCAGGGGATAATGCAACGATTATGTTGTTCGACACTCCCTCAGCCTCGGGTTACGCGATGCAAGTCCCTGCGTCATCGAAGCCCGGTGAGCGCTACAATTACAGCTCGGGAACAGCCAATTTACTCGCGAGACACTACCAAGACCTTCTGGGCTCGCCCCAAGCGGCCTATGATGCGTTTATTCATTCTATTTACGAGCCCTTGGGTATGCAGAATGCCGTGTTAGAGGTTGACCCTTCGGGTACCTTTGTCGGTAGCTCCTACTTTTATGCGTCCGCGAGAGATTGGGCGCGTATGGGGCAATTAATGCTCAATGGGGGTGAACTAATGGGCCGTCGCATTGTTAGCGAGGACTGGGTTTTGCGTGCGACGACGCCTAATGCGTCGATCAACGACAAAGCCTACGGCTATCAGTGGTGGCTAAATAGCGGCAATGATGAGCTGCGTTTTCCGCTCCTACCCGCGGACGCCTATTTCGCAAATGGCAACCGTCAACAAACCGTTATGGTCATACCGTCTGAAGGCGCAGTGATTGTTCGCTTAGGGTGGACTAGTGGTGCTTATCCAATAGACATTAACGTGCGAAGTATCTTAGATCTGTTGGCGCAACGCTCTTGAAAGGAGGCAAGGTGAAGTTATTTACGGGCTTTACGGGTGTTCTCAGTTTTGGCTGCATGTTGGGCATCGCGGGCATGGTGGGAGTGGTCGGGATAGGGCCTGCATGGGTGTTAGCGGAAGTAAATGCTCAGCCTCACGCGCAACTCCCTATGCAGATTGCCACGCAGGTCATTATCGTGCGTCATGCGGAGAAAATCTCAGGCGATGGAGATGATCCCGAGTTGACGGTACTCGGCCAGCGTCGCGCCGCTGCGCTAGCCGATATCCTTTCTGACGCCGGTGTTGGCGCAATCTTCAGTACGCAGTTCACGCGCAATGTTCAGACAGTTACGCCAATTGCAGATAAGGTCGGGCTGCCAGTCAATATCCGCCCCATAAGTTCTGTAAGCGTTGGTGATCACGCGCGAGCTCTTGCGGCTGAAGTACGTGACCTACATGGGGGTGAAACCGTACTTATTGTGGGGCATAGCAATACGGTAGATGATCTTATCGTAGCGTTTGGTGGCCCGAAGTTGGACGATTTAGAGCACGATGACTATGACAATATCTATCTGTTGATGATCGTACCCAACAAAGTCACTGGATTTATTCAGGTTGCGTATCCGGTATTGGCCGAGGAGCGGCCTGTGCCTTCAGCGTCGACTGAGTCTCAGTCAAACGCCATGTTTCCCTGATTATGAATAGTTAAGATCGCTCATCAAAATGCAGCGACCAAGAAAGGTGCAGCAAGGGCGCAAGCACCAATTATAACTGTTAGTAAATCTTTGTTTGTCTGGCTCATAACTCTTCAACCATAAGTGTCTCAACGGGCACTAAATATAATCCTTTTAGGGCTAATAAAGTGATTTTCTAAGAGAGTTTTTCAGTAATTATTCCTATTTATGTAATATTAAGATTTAATACATGAACCAAAGTAATATTATTGAGCGTAATGTCGATTTAGCCTTATGCTTCGCATTGGCTATAGCTAGGTAAGCGGCGGGTTACGCAAGCTACGCGTGTTGCCGATGTCGCTAAGACCCTGTACAACTCGTAGCCACTTAAATGTCTAAAAAGGTAGAGGAAGTGAGTATGCAGTCGTTGTCTGGAAAGACCGCAGTGATCTCGGGTGGTGCCGAAGGTATTGGCTTGGCGCTGGCCAAGGGCCTTGGTGCTTTGGGGATGAACATTGTCCTAGGGGACATTGAGGCGAAGGCGTTGGCTCGTGCGCAGGAGATAATGACCGACCTAAATATTCCTCATTTAGCGGTAGAAATGGACGTCTCAATAAGAGACGACTGGCAGCACACGGCGCGGGCGGCTCAAGAGCGCTTTGGCGACATCCATATGCTGGTCAACAACGCTGGAGTGGGTGGCGGTATGGGGGCGCTGGGTAACTTGGACGAGTCGGGCTGGCGCTGGGCGATTGACGTGAATCTAATGGGTGTCGTTTACGGTGCTGATACCTTTGTGCCATTGATGAAGGGGCATGGCGAAGACGCTTGGCTTATCAATGTTGCCTCCATGGCCGGTATGGCTGGCGTACCGTTGGCCGGTTCCTACACTGCGACCAAGGCTGCTGTTGTCGCTTTAACCGAGGCTTGGTCTACAGAACTCGCTGATTCGGCAATTCACGTATCGGTGCTAGCTCCCGCGTTTGTGAAAACCCGCATTCATCAATCACATCGTAACCGGCAAGCGCGCTATGCACCGACTACTGCTCCCGGGCCCGAGGTCATGAAGATGGCGAAGGGTTCCGCCCAGGCGGTAGAAAATGGCATTGACCCCGAGCTTCTTGCGAAGCGGGTGCTAGAAGCTTTGGATGCCAAAGAAACCTATATATTCACTCATCCGAAGTACCGCTTTGTTACCGACGAGCGCAGTGCCAATATAGCCAAAGCGTTTGACAGTGCCGCGGAAAGCCCTTTGGTTGCGGACGTTGCGGAAGCGCCAATGGCATTGGGTTTTGTTGACTCTTAGTCGGGGTCGATAGTGCGGTATTGGCCGGGTTCAAGCGTCCAAAACGCGGCGCGGTCTAACCCCTGTTGATCCAGCGCCGCGCGAAGGTCTTCAAGGGGTTCATCGATACCTTCGTAAGTCAGCTGGAAAATGCCGTAGTGAATGGCCAGTGACTGCTTGCTGCGTAATTCCTGATGCGCCTTCACCGCTTCTTCTGGATTGAGGTGGATGTCGGCCATGAACCAGCGGGGCTCATAAGCACCAATAGGTAGCAGTGCTAGCGTAAAGGGCCCCCACTCGGCGCCTTGTTCTTTGAAATGGGGCGAATAGCCGCTATCGCCGGCGAAATAGATGCGACCTGCGCTAGTTTCGAGCACAAAGGAGCCCCACAAACTGGCCATTTGGTCAAATAAGCCTCGACCCGAGCGGTGTTGGCACTCGACAAAATGAATGCCGACATCACCGATATCAGCACCTGTATTCCAGTCCAACTCGCGCACGTCAGAAAATCCCAATCCTCTGATCAGCGCGCCATTACCAAGCCCCGCAATGACCACTGGAGGAGTCTGCTGCTGACGGAGAATGCCCTGCATAGTCTCAGTATCTAAATGATCATAGTGATTGTGGCTTATTAAAATCACATCGATGGGCGGGAGCTCGGCAAGCGCAATACCCGGCGCGCGCACTCGCCGTGGCCCCGCAAACGACACGGGACTCGCGCGGTCGCTGTAAACGGGATCGGTGAGTATGTTTAGCCCATCAACCTGTAGGAGCACCGTGGAATGGTTGATGTATGTGACGCGAATACCGCTTTCAACCGCGCCAACTATGGCATCGTGCTCAGGATTCGGCACCGACTCGGGCCAATCTTCGGCTTCATTTAAACTGCCCAGCAGCATCTTGAAAACGTCGAATAGGCTTTTATCGCTACCGTCACGGTTACGGAAGTGCTGACCATCGTAGTGCTCAGACAGTGGGAACTCAGAGGCGCCTTGCTGTACGCACCCTGTGACGATTGCGATCAGAGCGACACTGACGATGATGAAGCGGTAACGGAAAGGTTTGGAATTGCGCATTAAAGTTGCCAGTCGGGAGATGATGAAAGAGGTTCCGCGTATAGAGACGTTATACGTGCGCGCCGGGAAAAAGGTTCGACCCGACGGGGTACATCTTGTTAATTCTCACACTTATAGATTAATACTAGTGTTAAAGGCAGAAAACTTGTCACCGCTTAACTTACAATAGGCGCCCAAGCGCGTTCCCCTTGATCAAGCCACTGCATTTAAACACCCGCCAAGTGCGCGTGGGTCGCGCACCGATCTGACTGTAACGAAGGATGCTACGTGAGCAAGATTAAAGTCGAAAATCCTCTTGTTGTTTTACACGGCGATGAAATGGCACAAATCGCTTTCGAGCGCATTCTCGAGCAATTTGTGACATCAAAATTGGAAATCGACTTGATTGAAGTCGACTTATCAGCCGAGAAGCGATTAACCAGTAACGGTCAAGTTGTCGTTGAGGCGATTGAAGCACTCAAAACATACGGGGTTGGGATTAAAAATGCGGGCATGACCGTAAACCGGAGCCAGCTCGATGAGCTGCTCGCTAAAAATCCAGAGATCAAAGAGGAAGCGCTCGATAAGCTCGCAACGAAATCACCTAACGGTGCGATTCGAAAAGGCATTGGCGGGAACATTACCCGAGAAGATATAGAGTTTCGTAACTTAACGAGCGTGCGCCCCGATTGGGTTGATCGTGATATCGAAGTCGATACCATGGACAGCGGTGGTCTCGATTTTAGCTATAGCGAGCTTTCCAGTGCCACGGGGGTTGCAAAAGTAGTCTTCGTGGGAAGCAATGGAGAGCCTGTTGAATTGCATCGCCGAACCCTTCTTAAGGGTGACCCCTGGATGCTGGCGACCAACAGTATCGAAGAAGTTGAAGCGTGGGCGCACCGATTCTTTCAGCGTGCACTCGACGAGCAGCGCGACATTTATCTCGGCTTAAAAGATACGGTTGTTCCGGGCTATGACGGCGTTATGCGTGCGGCGATTGAAGCTATTTACGAGCGTGACTACAAAGCAAAGGTTGCGGCCGCCGGTCTTGCGTATCATTACGAGCTGATTGATGCCCAGGCGGCTCGCATAGTCTCAAATCCACCCGAGCGAGCTCTTTGGGGAGTTCCCGACAATGTCAGTGGAATGAAGCTTTATAAGTTGGTGCAGCAGTTAAAGCGCTATGGTTTGCCTGAGCGTAAAGCACATGTCTCTATTTCGCGTATGAGTGC
>CAJQLP010000073.1 GCA_905479205.1 uncultured Luminiphilus sp. | reverse complement strand
TTTACCGCTTGAATTAGGTGAGTAATTATTGATGGTGGAATTTTCCATTCCTATAAGAGTCTATATAGAAGACACCGATGCCGGCGGCATTGTCTATTACGTTAATTACTTCAAATATTTTGAGCGCGCGCGCACTGAGTTCATGCGCTACCTAGGCTTTAATAAGCCTGCGTTCTTGGGTGACGATGGTATGTTTGTTGTCACTGATGCGTCGGCTCAGTACCAGCGACCCGCGCACTTAGATGACGCCTTAACCGCGAGTGCCACAGTGACATCGGTGGGTGGCGCGACGTTGATATTCGAACAGCGGATTTGTCGAAGCGACGAGCTTCTGGTGGCTGGTAGTGTCACTATTGCACTCGTTTCTGCAAGTAACGGACGACCGCGCAGACTGCCCGCCGAGCTCCGCGCAGCCGTCGATAAATACAATTCATGATTTGAGGACGACAAGTGAACGAAGAATTAGGCATTTTGGAACTGATTCTGGGTGCAAGCCTGACTGTACAGTTGGTCATGTTGATCTTACTCCTAGCCTCTGTGGTTTCTTGGTACATGATTGTTCAGCGGCTTATGTTACTGCGTCGAACCGACGACGAATTAGTCGCCTTTGAGGAGCACTTTTGGTCAGGTATTGATCTTGCGGATTTGTATCGTGAGGGTAACCAGGCGGTGGCCGATGGCTCGCCACATACAGGTGTTGAAAGCATTTTCCGCGCAGGCTTCAAAGAATTTTCTAGGCTGTCTCAGCAAACCGATATTCAAGCCGATGCCATTTTAGAAGGTGCCCGTCGCGCGATGCGCGTTGCGACATTGCGCGAGAGCGATCGGCTTGAAGCGAACTTGCCGTTTTTGGCATCCGTAGGGTCTACCAGCCCTTATGTCGGCCTTTTCGGCACCGTTTGGGGCATCATGCACTCTTTCCGAGGTCTGGCCAACGCCACGCAGGCAACGCTTGCGACAGTGGCTCCGGGCATTTCCGAGGCTTTGATCGCTACTGCCATGGGTTTATTTGCCGCTATTCCGGCCGTGCTTGCTTACAATCGCTTCGCCGCTCGAGTGGATAACTTAATCAATCGCTACGATACCTTTGTCGATGAGTTTTCGGGAATTTTACAGCGTCAAACCTACGCGCAGCGAGCGCGACAGCAGCAGGGTTGAACAGCATGCGCAAACGTCGCGCGGTAGCGGAGATCAATGTAGTGCCATACATCGACGTGATGTTGGTGCTGTTGATTATCTTCATGGTGACAGCGCCAATGCTTATGCAAGGCGTTAAAGTCGATCTGCCTGACGCAGCAGCTGAACCCGTTAATAATCAAGACAGCGAGCCGCTGATTGTGTCTATCGATTCGGCGGGGAGGTTGTATCTCAATGTTGGGGGTGATGAGAAGCAAGCACTCGAACTCGCCACGGTAAAGCAGCGTGTTTCCGCCGTGTTGCGCAGAGACCCCAAGAAACCTGTAATGGTCTGGGGTGATCAAACTGTCGCGTACGGCGCGGTTGTGACACTGATGACCGCACTCCAAGAGTCGGGCGCTCCCTCTGTGGGCCTAGTGACCGAGGAGCCTGCCAAGCCGTGAGAGCTTCTTTCGAGCGCCTCGCGTGGTTTGGTACGCCAGTGGTCATCACACTTGTGCTACATGCCCTGCTTTTTGCAGCTCTGGCGGTGAAGTTTTCTGAGCCTACAACGGTGGTAGCGCGCGTTGCAAAGCCGGTGGCTATTCAGGCGAAGCTAGTCAGCGCCGATGATTTGAAGCGTAAAAAGCAGGCAGCGAAAAAGTCCGCTCCCAAGCCCAAGCCCAAGCCCAAACCTAAACCTAAACCTAAGCCCAAACCAAAGCCAACCCCTATAGTTGAACAAAAAAGTCCTCCTAAAACTGAGCTTCAAGAAACGCCCGCGCCTAAGGTAGCACCAAAGCCGGACCCAAAAGTGCAAGAGGCGGAGCTAGCGCAACAGGCCTTGAAAGATTTAGAAGTTGCTTTAGCCACCGACAGGCCTGCACAAGAGGGAGTTCAAGGTAGTCCCTCGGATACCGCGGCGGCAATTATTCAGCGCGCAGTGATTAATCGATGGACTCGTCCTCCATCGGCACGCAATGGCATGCGTACTGCGCTGGAGATAGCCTTGGTTCCCACCGGAGACGTTGTTGGTGTTACCGTATTGGAATCTAGTGGTAACGTAGCGTTTGATAGGAGCGCAATTAATGCCGTTGAGAAAGCGGCGCGTTTCCCAGAAGTACAGCAACTAGATCGCGCTATTTTTGAGCGCGACTTTCGTCGCTTTCAATTGATATTCCGACCCGAGGACCTGAGGTACTGATGCGCCTAATACTTTTTATAACACTGACGTATTTACTTTCGTGTGCAGGGTTTGCACACGCTCAGCTTCAAATTGAAATTACTAAAGGTATCGACAACCCCACGCCTATCGCGATCGTGCCTTTTGGGTGGGACGGAGCGGGCGGTAGCGCGCCTGTCGATGTTGCACAGGTGGTGGATTCTGACCTGGTGCGCAGCGGTCAATTTTCGCCGGTAAGCCGTCGAGATATGCTGAGTTTCCCCAAAAAAGCGTCCGATATTTACTTCCGGGACTGGCGAGCGATTAGCGCCGATTATGTGTTGATTGGTCGGGTAGGCCCGGGATCGCCCGGCATGATAAGAGTCAGTTATCAATTGTTTGATACTGCTCGCCAGCAGGAGATTGCCAGTGGTGCTTTTGAAAATGTGCTGCCTGAGCTTCGCATGGTTGGCCATCGCGTCGCCGATGCGGTATACGAGAAATTAACCGGTATTCGCGGGGCTTTCGCAACGCGACTGGTCTATGTATCGGTCAGTCGCAACCCTAATGGCAAAGATTTCTACCGGCTTATTTTGTCTGACTCCGATGGCCAGCGACCGATTGTCCTGCTGGAAGGGCGTGATCCCATTATGGCGCCCTCGTGGTCTCCTGACGGCAACGAAGTGGCTTACGTGTCTTTCGAGACGTCACGACCGGCGATTTATCGGCAAAACCTGCGCACTGGGGTGCGGGAGCAGCTCACTAACTTTAAAGGGCTTAATAATTCACCGGTATGGTCGCCTGATGGTAATACCATGGCGATGGTCCTCTCGAAGGATGGCAGCCCCGATATCTATCTCATGAACTTGACGACCAAAAAACTGACACAGTTGACGAATCACTACGCGATCGATACCGAGCCCACGTGGATGCCTGATGGCAATGCCCTATTATTTACGTCCGATAGAGGTGGTCGCCCTCAAATCTATCGCTATGACTTACGCTCCAAAGCGATTACGCGAGTAACATTTGAGGGTCGCTATAATGCTCGAGCACGGGTGGCCCAAGATGGGCGTAACGTTGCTTTGGTGCACCAAAGCAGTGGCCAATATCACATTGCGGTTCACGACCTAGTGACCGAGCGACTTACAGTGCTGACTTCAACCAGCTTGGATGAAAGCCCCAGCATCGCACCTAATGGCTCTATTGTTTTGTATGCGACCAAGCGCGGCGGGGAAAGCATATTGAGTGCGGTGGCTGTTGATGGCGGTGTAAGTTTTAACCTTCCTGCGCGCGATGGTAGTGTTCAAGAGCCTGCTTGGTCACCTTATCTCGACTAATTCACGGATTTTGAGAGACAAAAAAGGTGTCCTAGGCTCTAAAATTGCGACAAAATACGGTACATTATAAACAGCTGTAACTCATCCCTAACAAAAGACAGGATTTCATTCATGAAAACACTCCCCGTCGTCGGTAAATTCGCATCAGTCGTGTTCGCATCATTGGTACTCGTTGCTTGTTCAAACACAGATACTGCCAACGAAGAAGCGGCAGCAGCAGAAGCTGCATCGGCCGCCGCAGCACAAGAGGCGGCCCGTGAAGCAGAGGCTCGTGCAGCCGCTGAAGTCGCTGCAGAGCAGCAACGCTTGCAAGACGCCGCCATGGCAGCAGGCACCGTGTTCTATTTCGCTTTCGATAGTTCAGCACTAACTGATGAAGCGCGTGTAGCGGTTGATGCCCATATTGGTGCATTACTGACTAATGATCAGTCGGTACGCCTTGAAGGCCACACCGATGAGCGCGGTACACGCGAATACAACTTAGCTCTGGCTGAGCGTCGTGCTAATGCGGTTCGCGATTACATGGTTGCCAACGGTGTGCCAAGTTATCGCATTGAAACGATTAGCTACGGTGAGGAAAGCCCAGTTGCTTTCGGCTCAGGCGAAGCTAACTGGCAGCAAAACAGACGCGTAGAACTTAAATAAGGGCTATTTAGTTTGAAACTGTCGTACATGAAGCCGGCCTTGATCGCCGGCTTTTCTCTTTTGGTTCTGCCCGCCCTTTCTTGGGCGCAGGACTATATTGATGTTGAAGCGGAGCGTAAAGCGGCTCGCGCCGGCTCTGGCGGCGCGGCTTCGGTCGAAGTCATCTCTGCTAGCGCGGGCGCAGCAGATGCGTCCAGCAGTGACTATCCCAGCAGTGACTATCCCAGCAGTGGTTATAATGGCACCGGCATCAGGCCCTACTCGGGCGAGACTATCACTGCCACCACTGAGAATTCTTCGGCGGCCAGCCAGGCTAGCGTAGGCGTGAACGCAGGCTCTCTCAGCACAGGTTCTCTCA
>CAJQLP010000072.1 GCA_905479205.1 uncultured Luminiphilus sp. | reverse complement strand
TCTTGAAGTAACACGCCTGCGGCGTGACCAAGACCCAGAATGGGTTGGCAAAAACCAGAATTTAAGAGGGGCAAAGTAGACGGGGAACCCGGCTAGAATAGCCCCTGTCCTTAAAGCCGGGACAAAGCCCCCTGAACAGTTACATAAGAGACGATTCCGGAGAATCCGGCATCGCCGTCTATCCAACTCAGAACACGAAAATTCACAGATGGATATTATTTTATATAATCTTCAGCAATAGCTACTTGCATTTCCTAAAAGACCCTATTTAGTATATCCAATGGACGTTACTTCAGCAGCAAAGGCTCTCGCGCAGAACACCTCAGACCTTACATGGCCTGAGATGCTTCCGCAGCGCCTATATAACCTGTGCGTTCCTAATTTGCCCAGTGGCTCACCTCTTCAACTGGGCGAAGACTTTCACGCACATTTAAGCAAGCACCTGAGTGGCGAGTGGGTACCTAAGGACCACTACTACTCATGCTCGGGAGTTGCCGAAATCCTCGCTGACCTCGGTTTAGAACGAAAGAGCCTCAAATCAGAGATTCCATTAAAAAAAGGTCAACTAACAGGCCAAGCAGACCTTGTTGGTATCGACGCTAGTGGTCAGCCTTGGATCGTTGAGATCAAAACAACTCAACGTAAACACGTTTTAGCACCTGCCTCGACTGAGCTGTTCCAACTGGCATTATATGCCGAATTACTAGGTTACAAGAATCCAACCTTAGCGTGCTTACGGATAAATTTTTCGAATGCCAAAGTCGGAGTATATCATACTTCGGACGAGCAGATCATACCTAGAATCCAACATTGCATTCGGAAGATGGATTTTGCTGCCTGACCGTTTAAACGCAGACATTACTGCGCATATAACTTCGCTAAGCTTGTCTTTTTCATTTCTACTTTAATTTTCTTATCCCTCAGGAAGCCTTGAAACTTTTGACTTAGGCCGCTTGATTTGAGTTCCTGCAGTATAGTAAACCAAATTTTCTGGTACTCACTGCTTAAACTATTTAACGCGGGGTCCTCGTAGGTTAACGTCATCTCGATCACGGCGGACGCGGTTGTGAAAACTAGCAAACAACTTTCGCATTCGAACTCGCTGTATTCGTAAGATTCTAATGGTATTTCCCAATATCTTTGCGTTTTTGAGTCTTTCACGCTCAAGAAGCTTCCTTTTGATGATGGCAATTCTGAGGAAGACAGAGCTAAGGTGATCGAATCCAAGCTTTTTTCCAACCGGTCTATTTGTTCCATTGTCTGTTCCAGATTGATCACTCTTGCTTCGAGTACGCTCATCTGATTCGGAATTCCTGTACTCGCTGCCCCGCGCACTTCCACTTGAGACACTTGACTTTTCATCTCGGATATCTCGCGTTCCAGATCGCTGATTTTCTTTTTCAGTGGTTCGATTAAGCCCTTCAATGCGCCCTGATAGAGATTGGTTATTTCCTGAGATGGTCCTTGGCTGCTCATAGCTTCCTTCCTTTTGTTTTCTTGTTTTGTACGTATCTGCCATTCGCGCTTTACGAATGATTAGTTTGCTTTCGAGCATATTAAATAGCTCGGTTTGTCGTCTTTTAATGTCGGCAAATGTTTCGACCCGTTGACTAGCTCCCTGGATGAAAGCTTTGTAATCAAACCCCGGAACATATTTCTTACCTTTAAGGCGCATGCGCTTTCCTAGTTCACCCTGTAATTTAACAGCTAGCGAGTCCTTATATTCCCTCACCTCATAGCCGTCACGAACCAGCAAATCTACAATATCTTCACGGGTGTTAATTTTACCTGCTATTAATTCATCACATATTTTAGAATCTAAGATCGAGTAGATCTGCTTTTTTTTTCAGGTAGCCGATTCCCTGGAATACTCTGCAGACGCTCCCTCGCGGGGTCGTCTACAGAACTATAGCCATGTTGCATGTTGAATAATTCCTGCCACGACTTGAAAAGGCTACGGTCAACACGATCAAAATAGTGCTGCCAGCGTTTCCCCGAGGAAAGGTGCGTATTGACTACGATACCGTGAAGCTCAGTCCGATTTTTATCTTTATGCTCAATCCACGCTCTGAGAATATCAGTATCATCGGTCCCAGCATAGGCAATATCTTCATAACTTCTGATTGCCTCCATTTTTTGGTCATGATCAAGATTCTCTTCAAAGGACAACACCAAAGAAGTGTATTTGCGACTGAAGGGGCATGCTTTGATCCCTTCGCTTACGAGGTCAACATCGCCTTGTATAACTTCAGCCGGAATCAAACGCTCTTGATGAAGTAAGTAGTCAAAGGGATTTAAGTTTCGACCATGAAATAGTATTTTGTGGATCATTATTTTGCTTCTCCAATTTTTTGAAGTTCTGAGTTAATTTGGTGTAGCTCTGAGATCAGTTGTATGGCGAGGGCTGGATCGCTTGGAATGCCTTTGGTATTCAGATGCTTTGCGATTTGATTTACGTTATTTCCAATGCGGCCAAGCTCTCCTATCACTTTCTTTTGGTGAGCCTTATTGGCTTTGCTCTTGATGTTCTTCCCCAGTAGTACCGACCGCGCCCAATCGGAGAAATCAATTCCTTCGGGAATGTTATCAATAATTTCGTTACGTTCATCGAGGGTGGCTCGAAATTTGAGTGTTTCGGTTCTTTTAGCCTTTTGGGGGAACGACCTTCTCCTTTTTTTATTTGGCAGAGGAACTTTATCGTCCCCTTCTACATCGGTTGTTAATCCACTTTTAGGCTTCTCTCGAACGATGTCAGATTCATCGACTTTGTTCGATGTACTATCGGACGTTGCCACGATGGTATTCACCTCCGATTTCGGTGGTGAATCCTCGTTATGCTTCAATGGCTCATTTCGTGCACCCGGGTGTGTCCCCTGTCGGGACGCCGACTTTTCTTTTGGCGGACTGATAACGCCCGTAGACGGGGTCTTTTGTGACTCAGCAGTGGGCTGCGTCTGTGACTTCCCCCCGTCCCCTTTGGCATCATGGATCAATACCGTTTTAGGTCTTTCGGAAGTGTCGTCGGGGCGAACCACTTCATTGAGTG
>CAJQLP010000071.1 GCA_905479205.1 uncultured Luminiphilus sp. | reverse complement strand
CGCTTTAGCTGTTCTTCGTATTCGTTAGAATCGGTAGAGCTTGCTGATACAATACTGTGGGGCGCATTGTAGATGAAAATAACAGGTATTTTCAGCTCGGCTAATTTGCATAAAAAACTGAGTAGACCATGCGTAATAGCTTCTAACTCAGGGATAATGATTCCTTGATAGTGTTCCTTCTTAATTTGGATTTCTTGTTCCGCTATCTTTGATTCTTCGACAAGAACCTCTTCGGGAACAAGGTCATAGTCGTATTGGATTTCCTGAAGAAATCTTTGCACGTCTTCAATCGAGGGAGTTTTCCCTGCGTAATAGGATGATCCTGGATGTAGTAATAGAAGCGGGGCTACATGGTGCCCTCCTCTGAATAAATCACTTATAATATTTACGTATTTGGTATAATGCTCGAAATATTTCCATTGAGGATTGAGTCCTCCATCATAGTAGTAAGGCGGACAGTCAACGTCTGGAAATTTGGGGTTAATCGCATGTAGTATAAAGTGATTAATTCCTCTTACCGCGTGCCAGTCCGTTATCCACTTCATGAGCCGGAGCCCTGCATGCCAGCCGTAGGCCCCAAACGTTTCGGTAAATGCCAAATCTTGATCTAGGTCATAAATATGTGCGATCGAACTGGCTAGTTTGGGCATCCCCCAGTAGTCCCTGTTCTTTTCACCAGGGAGTACTTGATTGCAAACCAGGTCCATCCCTCCTTCATCTACATATTTTCCAGCCTTAAAAATATCCCCTGGTCCAGCGCCGATGTCGTTGTGGAGAATCTTTCTTTCTTTGGCAAAAATATTAATCTCTTCATGTTCATACCAATGACCTATATATTTAAGTGAATGATTGTGACACCAGGATTGTATTTTTTTATTATACCGTTCCGCGTATAGATTATTTAAAACCTCGTGGAAATGATATTTAAATGGGTGATAGTTCTTTTCAATCCATAACAAGGGTAAGAACGGACGAGGATCGTAATTATAAACCTGAGCGAACGCATCTGCAAAATCTTCAGTCCAGGGAATTTCATCTTTACCACTAAAGTAGCCAGGTTCATCAAAGAAAAAGCCTTTAATAACATTCCCGAAGTATTCCTTGAATTTGTCCTTAGTCGGTTCGTAGGTACTTTCTATAAAAGCATCCACTGCGAGTGGATTCATGGGGTCGATATAATAGCTGTCTCGAGCGGATACGACAAATACGACCAACCACTCTCCTTCAGGGACATCCCAATGAACGGATTCCTGAATACCTAGAAAGGCATGTTGCAGTTCTTTCTCGTTAGCTGAGATTACAACATGTTGATTCCATTGGGGCACGCCTTCTTCGACAGGGTAGGCATAAACCCCAACCATTTTGGATTCTTCTGCAAGGGTGGGTGGTAAGCGTAAGGAAATATCTTTTTGAGGTCCGTGATAACGCATCGAGACGTAGCTTACGAACATTCTCTTAAAAGCTGGATTCATACTTTGTATGATATTTCCCGCTACCCCACTAGGGTACCACTTTTCATCGAAGATATATATCTCTACATTGTGCTTTTTGGCCAATGCTAATATGAGACTTAAATCAGACCACCACTTGGGCCCTAAGTAATCGGCATGAGGCCGTGATTCCAAGGTAAACTCCCCAATGCCAGATTCAACGGCACGCATAAATGTAGCCTCTAACTCTTCTTGAGTCTCGGTTCCATGTAGCCAAAACAATGCTCCCAATAAATGGGGTGGATTATTACTGATTTCAGTAATGCTAGATTCCTTCATTGTTTTCATACATTTATTATCTTTTTTGCCGAGTAGTCATCGACTGCCCATTAACTGAGGCCATATAGGGTAAGTCCAATAATCGGATTAGAGAGTATCAATATAGTCAGTCATTCTTTTTTCATTGAACACTTGTAGATAGCCGGCGGCTTCTTCTTCTCGCAGGCTCAGCCCTGGAACGCATAAATTTTGCACCGATTTTGAGTTTTCTCCACTGATTGAGATAGCCTCATCACCTTTGAATGCATTGATGTTGTTACCTGTAATGATATTGTGATTACAACCCTCACCTTCCTTGATTGCAGGATCCATTCTTAGGATATGTGGCCAGCTAAATAAGGCATTTCCATTGACGGTAAGCCCTTGGGTTGTTCCCTCCAGGAGGATTCCGGACTTTCTGTATTTGTCTCTGTCAAAATCAGGTGTAGGACTTCTGAAGAAAGCCCGATTCGGATGCGCCCCGCCCTCCTTTATATTTTTACTTCCTGAGTCAATTACGTTGTTCACTGAGACGGTACCCCAGAGTACATTTCTGAGAACAATGCCATGCCCTTCATGCCAGCAGAAAATATTGCTCGATATGTTGATTTCATGAGAGTCCTCAACCACAACGGCATCCCCCTTGATTTGGAAAGTACGACATCCCGAGATCAAATTACTGCAACTAAAGTTTCTAATGTGAATGGCGCACGGAAAGCTGTGCACAAAAGAGCAACCGATAATGTTTACGACCGTTGCAAAGTCACATTCGAGGCCTTTTCCGCCCCCGAACATATTACAGTTTGAGATAGTGCAGGGAATGAAGTCGCCAGCCTTTCCTTTAATATCTAATCGCTCAAACTTGACATTTGCTTCCATGTTCCCAGCCAAATCACAGCTGGTAACAGTACAGAAAGCGCAGCTGGTGTGGATATGTATTCCAAATTTCAAGAACCCCTTAATGAAGGCGTTTGAAATTTGACAATTACTAGAGCAGTTCAAGGTAATCCCAGTGTGACTACTTTGAGTCGCTTCAGGTTTAATGGTCATGCTACTAATCGAAGCCCCCTCGATCTCAGTTCCAACAATGGCCATGCCCTCTTCATTGCTTGCACTGACAAGTAGGATTGAATTTTTCCCACTACCTCTCAATGAAACGTTGCTTTGCAGCTGTATCGGCCGACCTAGCTGGTAGACGCCTCTGTGGAAATAAATCTCTCCTCCGATTTCACCGAAACCTGCTTTGTATCGACTCAATCAGATCAACAAGATCTCGCCCTTCGAGAAGGATGTTTCGTTTGATAGCGTCCATGACGTAGTAGGTGTCATTTTCGCAGTATATTTCACAATTGCTATTGATCGAATCAGTATTTTGGGTGCTCATAGTATTAAGGCCGTCTTGACGGCGGGGGTTAGGTTGTGTCGTGATTTTTCATCACTAGCGTCCAGTTAAGGAAAGGTTGAGATCTTGTAAGTGAAAACTGATATTACTCTTTATTGATGCAGAAGAGGATGGATATTAATACGGACACATGGACAAAAGTAAGATAAAGGATATAAATGTTACTCAAGCATTGAACATGCATATAATATTCGCGAATCACTCGACTGCCCATCGATTCATCATCGTAGACAATATCCCTAATTGGTCGACCAGGATTCCCTCATAGCCCGATGGACTGCCATTCCAAAGTCGCCAGTCTACCCCACTGTCGTTTCCGCCTAGTAGGTCGCCACTGGCTAGACCGCGAGCCATCCTTTCTGTGATTTTATCGGCTTCGTTTGTCATTCCGACTTTATACATGGCATTCATGAAATGGAGGGACTGTGATATGGTCAAACCACCATTCTGATACCACCCGTATGGGTGATCATGCATCACCGGAGCCAGATCTTCGTTGGGTATTTTGACTAAATTGCCCGGTATGCCCAAGTGATAAGGAGGACAAAGATCTTCTAAGCGACGATACAGCTTTTGTATGATCTCTTTTTCTAGATCGTCTTTGGCGATGCCATAACTAACTGCGGCTCCATTGACAAATAAGAAACCATGGTCGTGTAGGACACCTTTTTTATCACGCCAGCCACCATAGCAGCCCGTTTCGGGGTTATAAAAAGTTTTGTGAAAGGAATCTTTTGCTTTTGATGCCCAGGTGCGCATTTCCTCTGCCAGATCACTTCGACCTACCTTGTCAAAGTATAAGGAAAAATTGGATAATAAGGCAAACATACTGGAGTTAGCAAAGGCATCTTTATAGCCAAAAGATATGACATCCCACCAATTGGTGCTCCATTGGTGTTCACCGGTATTGCCTTGCCTAATGTCGCTCTCTATCAATCCATCGCCATCTAAGTCCAGCGACTTTAAAACGTTTATCTTCTCGAGTATTTTGGGAAGCATTTTTTCTGCCCAGGCTTCATTTTCCGGCTGTAAGATCCATTTGGAGAGGCCGTATAATGGAGAGGCCGTACTATGGGGATATTCGTCCTTATAGTCTTCATCCGCATTTTTTCTGCCACTGGCATAGGAAGGTCCACCGTCCAGCCACCTGGTCAGGGTGTCATCCATCATTTTCCAGGTAGATAGGCCATGGACAGACGGGAAGGAAAGATAGAGCTCTATCCAAGTCTCAACACAAAAGATACATTGGATCGAAGTCGAGTTATTGGACAGGCTACCGATATCGGGTTTATAGGCAAAAGCCGTGGGCAAGAAATACTCGATCGCTTTTTTTACCTTGTCTGGTGTTTCGCTTTTGAGGATAGGGCTGACTTTGTCTATTTTCCACTCCAGAGTATTTTTATAAGTCCCCTTTTTGAGTTTTACTATACCTTCGACATCAGTCTTTTCGTTCATCTGCCATTCTGCGGAAGTGGCATTTTTAGCGCGCATGGAGTCATAACGCCAACGAGCCGCTTCGCCGCTTTGACTGATCTTAAAGTTCCCTCCCTTGGGAGAGTGAAATAATAGAGGCGTATCAACGCGCCCAGTCTCACCGTTGAAGTTACCATTGCCCAAGGTGGCGCTGGGCGTAACAGAAGAATCAAAAACGGTGCTCCATAGACTGTCAATGATAGCGGTACGATCTTCTGGAATGGTACGCTCTGTCTCCAGAGTCATTCCCTGGGACCTTATAGTCCAAGTATATTTCACTTTGATCCCAGATTTGTAAAAATCCAGTAGATAAGTCACGGTATTGTCTTTGACGATAGTCGAACCTGTATAATGACTGTGGCAATAGCCTGCTTCCAAGTCTTCACCCACCAACCATAGCTTTGGGCCTTGGGCTAGGGATTGAGCCATTTCACCTTCTTCGTTCTTGCCGGTAAGGTTATCAACCTTGATCAAAAAGACACTGGAGGCTTTGATTTGATTGGGTAAGTTAAAATTGTCTTCTAAAGAAAAGACCTTAAACTCTGAAAAACTAGGATGCCTGAGATTAAAAGCAACCTGGTAATCCTGGCACTGGTAGTGGACAACATCCCCACTAATGTGAGACAGAACATCACTCTCGGATGCCGCGCCAACAGATGATATAGTATCCTCATCAACTCCGCTGATGGATTCTATTTTTAGTAAATCGATATTATTTTCTAAGGGCGTTATGAGAGAGCTTTCCATTACCACACCGCTCATCGCCAGGTTCCAGGATGTCCACCATTCGTCGACACTGGACTTTCTCAGTTCCAGGACAAAGGCCGTGGTCTCGATGTTCAAGTCCTTGAGCCACAGAATTTCATCTTCAGCTGGTTTACTATGATCATCAAAGTCTAATGTAATCCACTGGTCGTTTTCTAAATAAATTAATCTGAGGGAGGTGCAATATTCTTCTTCTTTATCGCTACCACATTTAAAATACCCCGCTCCCATTTTGATACCCAGTCTTTTGAGGGTAAATGTTGCAGATGACGAATAACACCGAGAGTGGATGATTCTGTTCTCGGGAGCTCCTTCATTTACTTCTTTCGCCGTGGGCTTGGCCCAAATAGCTTTATTAAGCGGTCTTCTAGAAGAGGAAAGTTGTAATATGTCCATGATAATTCCTTTGAGTTGCACTGAAAGCAGTGGAGAAGTGATTCTCTTAGTATGTTAGTTTTTGTTGCGTTTGGTTGGTGCCATTGCAGCTGAGCGCGTTGGCGATAAGTCGCCCGAGGCGACTTGGTTTTGATTGCTACTGGCTATCCCCCACTATCTATTCAAGGAGTCATTAATGATAAAATATCCTTCATCGCAATCACTTCAAAATCCTTCAATTTGATATAGTCCATATATTCCTCAAAAAGTGCCCTCTCGGTACTCACATGAGGGTGATCTATATCCGGGACTCCATGAAAAGTGAGAATCACAATATTTCCATCAGTGGCAGCATCCATGTATTTTAAAACAGTTTCCCGATCTGCTCCATGTGCGTTATAGCTCGGGATCGCCATCGGATCATCTTGCCTATAATTATAAGGCTTATCATTTCCGCCTGTCCGAGCAATTTTATATCCACGTGCAGCTAACACTTTAATTGCGGCATCGTCATAGGCATAAACTGGATAGGCATAGGTCGTCGCAGGCGATAGACCGTATTGCTTAAAACGCTCCTCAAGATCGGCAACTTCAGCAACTATTTCTTTTTCAGATATCTCCGTAACAATCTTGTGAGTCAGAGAATGATTCGCCACCTCATAGCCCATATCCTGAAGCTCCTTTATTTGCTCCCAAGTCATATACTGAGTTTTATCCTCAAAACTACCAGGGTACTCTGAGATATAAAAAGTCGCCGTAAAGCCATACTCCCGCAACAAGGGCGCAACATATTCCCGGTGGCTCAGGCAAGCATCATCAAAAGTTAATATAATTCTTTTAGCCATAAATATTCCAATCTCCCCAAGCTTTTTGAATTCCCCTGACTTCCTGCATCGTGCTCTCATCAAAGGCCTCTGCATCTGCGGCATTCACACACTGCTCCAACTCCCCGATCGTCTTGGCACCAGGAATCACTAAACTAACTTCTGGAAGTGAAACCGTCCAATGTAAGGCTGCCTCAGGAAGAGAAGCAACACCTTCGGCACGATCGATTAAAAATTTAAATTTATTCGCTTTGGCCAATTTCTCTCTGATCTTTTCCTTGTCTGCCTTTTCAAAGGGATGGCCTTTCGGGAAAGGGCCCTCTTCAGTAAATGAATCAGTTAAGTATCCATTAGCCAGAGACTCTCTAGCAACAAATGCCGTTCCGGTTTCCTTGATAATCGGCAGTAATACATCCAAAGGTTCTGGCAAGAGAAGAGAGATCCCCACTTGCACCACATCAATCACATTGGATCTAAGGAAAGGCTCAATTTGCTCTAGCCACGTTGCAGAGTGCAGGTGAAAACTAAATCCAATGTATTTAATTTTCCCCTGTTCTTTGAGCTTTGTCATGGCCGCAAAGGCCTCTTCTGGATTAAAAATCCCAGGTATATCAAAGGATGGAGTGTGGACAAAATATACGTCTAAATGATCTGTCTGTAATCGCTTTAAGGATTGTTCCACACTTGTGATAGCACGCTCAGTAGAAAAGTCCTCCCCATAGACCGTTTGCCCATTTTTATCTTGAGATACCGACCGGCCGTATTTGGAGGACAGCATCCATTGATCTCTTCTGCCCTTCAGGGCTTTCCCGCAAATCATTTCACTATGCCCATCCTCTTTATAACTATAGGAAGGGGCTGTATCCAGGAAGTTAATACCTAGATCTTGTGCCCGGTGAATGGTGCGGATTGATTCTTCATCATCCACTTTACCATAGGCATTGCCGCCCATAGCCCATGTTCCCAGCCCATATTCACTGACCTTTTTACCTGTATTACCAAATTGTCTATATTTCATATCAAATTACCCTTTCGCTAGAGTCACCTTTTTTCTAGAAACCTGCTCAAGCAATGCTTCTCTTTGCTCAACTGCATCTCCTGCTAAGACGAAGCCTAATGCTTCCCCGCCCTCACTTCTAAAAATCGCGACAATCCCCGATTCATTATTTTCTACAATCCACTTCCCCGCCACTCCTGGATCAACAGGCAATAAAACAATAGGCAATGCGCTAGTCTTGACCACTATAGGCATCAATGGAAAGTCCACTTTAGTTTCTCGACCGATCACGGTTTTAGCTAAGGACTTCACACAATGACGTATCGGTAAAATAAAAGGCAGGACCTTCCCTGAAATTTCAGCAGAATCCCCTAAAGAATAAATATCCGGATCAGAGGTCTTTAGAAATCCATCGACCACAATCCCTTTTGAAACGACGATTCCTGAGCTTTTCGCCAAGGTAATCCTAGGCCTGATACCCACAGCAGAGAGGACCAGATCGGCATCAATTTCATCCCCGTTATCTAGGGTGCAAACAGATGATTCCCCATGACGATCAACCTGCGCAATGGATCGATTAAAATGCCACTTCACACCCAGATTCGCAAGCGATTCCATCAAGGACAAACCGACCTCTGCAGGCAAAAGAGCAGGCATTGGGGAGGGGGCTAAGTCCACCACCTCTACTTGATATCCACTCTCCACCAAGTCATTGGCAAATTCACAACCAATCAGACCCGCACCCAAAATCACTATTTTCTTAGAAGATACTAACTTCTCTTCATAATGAACATAATCTTTCAGATCATTCACACTTATGACATCACTTGCGCCACTACCACTGATAGCTAGCTTTATCGGATCTGCACCAAGAGCTAGTATTAGTTTTCCGTAGTGGAAATCACCCTGATCGGTGACAACTTTCTTATCTTCCCTGACAATATCAAGCACTTCGACATTTACCTTAACCGTGATGGATAAAGATTCTGCCATCGCAGTGGCTTCTTTTAAAACCAGGTCTTTTGCTTTTTTCTTAGCCCTCAACGCATTAGACAACATTGGTTTAGAATAAGACTCTCCTCCATCGCGCGTAATTAAGGTAATGGGCTGATCAGGAGAGTGCTTCCTCACTTCAGCGGCTAATTGATACCCCGCTAAACCACTACCGACAATTACAAGTGACTCTTTATTCCCAGTTTCAATCAATGCATCACTACCCTGCTCGACTGCTGAGTCATTACTATTTGTCGTTTCCTTTCTTTCCATCATATCGAAATCTGATTTAGCAACACCGCAGTCCGGACAGCTCCAGTCATCAGGAATGTCATCCCATCGAGTTCCGGGAGCGAAGCCTTCCTCTGGATCACCTTTCGCTTCATCATAAATGAATCCACAGATCGTGCATTCCCAAATCTTATATTTTGCTAACTCTTCATTCGTCATTGAGCTGAGCACTGGATCCGAAGTAGAAACTACCTGATCAGCGAGTGATGCCTTCTTCTTATCAAAGGATTCTTGCCCGGGTATTTGCTGGTAATATTCATAGCTTGGATCTCGAACTTGCCTATCGGCAATATATAATATTTCAATCCAAGTCTTAAATATATTTGGATGAACATGAGGAAGATCTGCTTTGAGATACTTATGTAACTTGGGTAAATTATAACAAGGTACCGCTGCGTGCATATGATGCTCTATGTGGAAATTCATATTCCAGTACAAATATTCTACCAAGAAATTACTGCGATAAGTCCGACAGTTTAAACGAAAGTCATTCGAGCCACTGACCAAGCCAACATGCTGAGGCATGTGCGTCAGTTGAACGAGCAAAGAACCAAACGTCTTCGGAAATGTAATCAAGAGAAGCAATATCCAGTGTCCAGAAACAATAGAGAATGCAGCAACGACAAAGTGAAACAACAGCGCAAGCTGTGAAAACCGTCTCAATTCTTTTAATTCCTTTTCACTCATCTGAGGATATAGATGTTTCTCTAAATCAGTCTTAGGGATTCCAAGGGACTGAAAGAGGCAATTTTTCACCGTGTAATAGCCATGAGAAGATAAAATTACTTCCGGAAAAAGATTCGCGATCTGTTGAGGTAAAATGACTTCATGGTCTTCTGGATAGTGAACCGTGAAGCGATGATGAATCATATGGCTGAATTTAAAATAATAAGGATTCTGCCAATTAATAAGGTTAATGAATTTGTTAAAAAAATCATTAAGAAAAGAGGACTCAAATACTCTTTCGTGCGACAACTCGTGAATCCCCGCACCCAGCATGGCAAACACAGAACCATGCACATACAAGCAAGGAATAACGTACCACCATGAGTAATTACTCAAAACATAAAAGGTAATGAACCCCGTCAAAACGAGTAAAGCCAGATGACCGCCAGTCTGAATGAATCCTCTGATATCTGATCTTTGCGTAAGCTCATCCAATACCTTTTTCTCTACTGGCACACGCACCCAATCAACTTTTCCCGTTGCATTCACGGGGGGGCTGTCGGCAGCGGAATCTCTGGCTGTTGAAGTCGTCATAATGAAGGTCGCTCGATTCGGCCTTTAATAGGATTAATAATGAAGATTTGAGCCCGAATCAACGGGCCCCAGGTAGATACTTTGGTAGTTCATCAGGAAACTCTCCCTGACAGAATGAACACTACAAAAGAGGAAATAGCGGATGATCAAATTTGCCACCCACTTTAAGACCGAGCCCATCTGTAACCACATGGCTCTTACCGTTATAGATCGCTTCCGCATCCCTAAAACAAGAAATGTGCGCAATACGCGGATCTTCCGTAATATTCGCTCCCGCAGCATGAGGCGTACGACAATGATGAACCGTGCAATCCCCTGCTTTTAGAGGGATCGTGGTCACCGCTTCGAATTCCATTTCAGGACATTTGTTGAATAGTGCCCGCTTGTTTCCCAAATCGTCAATAGGCATAGCATCGCCATCTTGATAGCCTGGAATGTAACTCATGCAACCCCGTTGAACGGTCACATCGGCCAGCGCAATCCATGCCGCGCAAGCAAAACGAGGTCCTTCATGCGGCCAAAAGGGCTCATCCTGATGCCATTCTGTTGGCGCACTTTTTCCCGGATATTTAATCAACGCTTGATCATGCCAGAAACGGATAGGTACTCCGGCTAACTGCTTAACAATGCTAATGAGTTTAGGATGCATACTCAAACCTTTAACCGCCTCGTTCACGGTCCATAGATTTACAAATTGAGCGAAGATTGCTGTTTCCCCAGTCTGCAAATCTTTATTGTTAGCATCCTCCACCGAAGTCATAACAAAATCGGCGCAGCGAGCCGCCTCTTCAGGACTCAGTAAGCCGGGAATTCGGAGAAAACCATTATCGTTGAAAGCCTGTACACTTTCTTCGGTGATCTCATTATCGTTCTTCATGTCTGCATATATTTTCATGATCAGTCTTTCTATTCGGGCAAATTGGAATTATGATATTTTGGAAGTTCATCAGGAAACTCTCCCTGACAGAATGAACACTATACACAAAATTGAATTGATTTTCCATGTGTGAAATCGTAAACAATATGAAGATTTTGGTAAAACCACAGATCAGCAATCCATGAGCAAAACAACCGCCCAGATCCTACAGCTCAATCCTATGCCCTCAGGCGTGGGCCGACTCAGTCATGCCTGTCAAATGCGCCATGGATACGGAACCCCCTCGCGCGTGTTGAATTGCTACGCACTGGTCTATATTATCCGAGGCGAGGGCTGGTTCCGCGATGCATTGGGCAACAGCCAGTCAATCCGCGCCGGGCAAGGCTTCTTGCTCTTCCCAGGCGTGGAGCACGAATACAGCGTAACTACGACCGATGGCTGGGATGATCTGCACGTATTTTTCGAAGGAACCGCTTTTGACTCATGGCGCGAAGCGGGCTTGCTGGATCCGGCACGCCCAGTCTTTACCTGCGAACCGGCGGATCGATGGGCGAGTCGACTCAAACAAGTGTGGCAAGCGGCCGCCAACCCACTCGATCAGGTGCTGCGACTGCAAGGATTTCTAATGGACTGCGGACTGGTCGCCACCGCGCCGCGCCCTGACAATCCGGAGCATCAATGGCTCGCTCAAGCCCGCAAACTGCTCAACGAAACGCTGGACGATCCGGATGGCATCGAACGCAGTGCGCGCACACTGGGCATGTCGCATCAAACCTTTCGCAAGACCTTCCGCCGCCTGCAAGGATGCCCGCCCGCCC
>CAJQLP010000070.1 GCA_905479205.1 uncultured Luminiphilus sp. | reverse complement strand
CGGCACGAGCCGCAGGTTGGAGTATAGAGATGATTCAGACCCAGTCGTATTTGGAAGTCGCCGATAACAGTGGCGCTCGCCGTGTTATGTGCATCAAGGTGCTGGGCGGTTCTAAGCGTCGTTACGCTCGCGTCGGTGATCTTATTAAGGTTACTGTTAAGGAAGCGATTCCGCGTGGCAAGGTTAAGAAAGGTCAGGTAATGACAGCGGTCGTGGTACGCACGAGAAAGGGTGTGCGCCGTCCCGACGGGTCTCTTATAAAGTTTGACGAGAATGCTGCAGTGCTGTTGAACAACCAAGACGCACCGATTGGCACTCGTATTTTCGGCCCGGTGACTCGTGAACTTCGCGGTGACAAGTTCATGAAGATCATTTCCCTGGCGCCAGAAGTCATCTGAGCGACAGGCAGAGAGGAATTAGTAATGGCGAAGATTAAGCGTGACGACCAAGTGGTCGTGTTAACCGGCAAGGATAAGGGCAAGCGCGGTACCGTGCGGAAGGTGCTCGACAATGGTCGTTTGATGGTTTCTGGCATCAACATGATCAAGAAGCACACCAAGCCTAACCCCCAAGCTGGCATCGCCGGTGGGATTGTAGAGAAGGAGGCCTCGATTCAGGCGTCTAACGTTGCAATCTTTAATCCGAGCAGCAATAAGGCAGACCGCGTTGGCTATCGTATCGAAGACGATGGCAAGAAAGTACGCGTTTACAAATCTAGCGGCGAAGTGATTGACGCCTGAGCATCTGCTTGGCGCACGAGGTAGCGAAAAATGGCAACCCTGAAGCAAAAGTACCGTAGCGAGATCGCACCGGCTCTTAAAGAAGAGCTTGGCTTAGCTAACGTTATGGAAGTACCACGTATCACCAAGATCACCCTAAATATGGGTGTTGGTGAGGCAGTTGGTGACAAGAAAATTATGGAAAACGCACTGGCGGATATGACTAAGATCGCCGGCCAAAAGCCCATCGTGACTAAGTCACGAAAGTCGATTGCGGGCTTCAAGATTCGTGATGGCTGGCCCATTGGTTGTAAGGTCACCTTGCGTGATGAGCGTATGTACGAGTTTCTCGAGCGTCTCATTGGCATTGCAATACCACGTATTCGTGACTTCCGTGGCGTTAGCCCCAAGTCATTTGATGGTCGCGGAAACTTCGCGATGGGTGTAACTGAGCAGATCATTTTCCCCGAGATCAATTACGACGAGGTGGATACGCTGCGCGGTATGGATATCACCATTACCACATCGGCGAAGACCGATGACGAAGGTCGTGCGTTGTTGCGCGCGTTCAACTTCCCGTTCAAGGGCTGAGGGGTAAAGAGTAATGGCCAAGAAGTCAATGATAGCGCGCGAAGCAAAGCGCACTCAGTTGGTTGCTAAGTACGCCGCACAGCGCGCCGAACTGAAGCAGATCATCAATAATGTTTCGTCAAGTGATGACGAGAAGTGGGAAGCGCAGATCAAACTGCAGAAGCTTCCGCGCGACTCTAGTCCTGTGCGCCAGCGTCGTCGCTGCCAGATCACAGGGCGCCCACATGGCGTTTATCGAAAGTTTGGGTTGAGCCGGAATATCCTGCGTCAAGCAGCGATGCGCGGCGATGTACCGGGCCTGGTTAAGTCCAGCTGGTAACGGAGTAGATTACTTATGAGCATGCAGGATCCTATCAGCGACATGTTGACCCGGTTGCGTAACGCGCAAATGGCAGGCAAGAAGTTTGTCGAAATGCCCGGTTCAAAAATTAAGGCAGCGTTGGCCAGTGTACTGAAAGAAGAGGGCTATATCGCCTCTTTCGATGTAGACAACACCACCGTTAAGCCGCGTTTGTCGATTGAATTAAAGTATTTCGATGGAAAGCCCGTTATCGCTGAAATTGAGCGTGTCAGTAAGCCAAGCCTGCGTCGCTACGCTGGTAAGGGAGAGCTGCCACAGGTTCGCGGTGGATTGGGTGTTGCCATCGTTTCAACTTCACATGGTGTGATGACCGACCGCGCTGCCCGTGCTGCGGGTGTTGGCGGCGAAATTCTCTGCACCGTATTTTGAATCGACGTATCTGAAGAGCAGACTGAGTTATGTCAAGAGTTGCAAATAATCCGGTCACGTTACCAAAAGGCGTCGATGTCAAGATCGATGGCAGTAACGTGTCTGTAAAGGGTGGCAAGGGCGCGATGGAAATGGCTCTGGCTGATGGTATTGAAATCAAGGTTGAAGATGGGCAAGCGTCTATCGTTTATGACTTTGACACAAAGCGTGCCATCGCGGGAACGACGCGTGCGTTGCTGAACAATATCGTCATTGGCGTCACTGAGGGTTGGGAGAAGAAGCTCGTCCTCAATGGCGTTGGTTATCGAGCCAAGGCGACGGGCAAGACTGTCAATTTGACAGTAGGTTTATCGCACAACGTTGATTACGAACTCGCTGAAGGTCTCTCTGTTGAGACACCTACCCAGACCGAAATCGTGATCAAGGGTATCGACAAGCAGGCTGTGGGCCAGGCGGCTGCGGAAATCCGCGCTTTCCGTCCCCCAGAGCCATACAAGGGCAAAGGTATTCGTTACGCCGATGAGCATGTGCGGCGCAAAGAAGCCAAGAAGAAGTAAGTAGGTAGGGCAATGAACGAGAAAACTGAAGCACGTCTGCGTCGCGCCCGTAAGTCGCGTATGCGTATGCGTAAAAGCGGTGCGACCCGCCTTACTGTGTTTCGCACACCCCGTCATATCTACGCCCAGGTGATTTCTCCTGAGGGCGACAAGGTATTGGCGAGCGCGTCGACACTGGATAAAGACCTACGTGGTGGCGTAACCGGCAATATCGATGCGGCCTCAGCAGTCGGTAAGTTGATCGCCGAGCGCGCGAAGGCTGCGGGCATTACTGGGGTAGCTTTTGACCGAGCTGGGTTTAAGTATCACGGTCGTGTTAAAGCGTTGGCTGACGCCGCGCGTGAAGGCGGATTGGAGTTTTAAGGTATGGCTTTTAACGATCAAAGAAAGCAGGGTGATCAGCGTTCTGAAGGAGATCTTCAGGAGAAGCTGGTCCAGGTCAACCGCGTTGCGAAAACTGTAAAAGGTGGACGTATCATGAGTTTCACTGCGCTCACTGTTGTCGGTGACGGCAAAGGTCGCGTGGGTTATGGCCGTGGTAAGGCACGTGAAGTTCCAGTCGCGATTCAGAAGGCAATGGAAGCTGCGCGTCGTAATATGATCAGCGTTGAGTTGGTCGATGGCACGCTCCAGTATCCTGTGAAAGCAAATCACGGCGCCTCAAAGGTGTACATGCAGCCTGCGTCTGAGGGTACTGGCGTGATTGCTGGTGGCGCGATGCGTGCTGTTCTTGAGATCGCGGGCGTACACAACGTTCTCGCTAAATGCTACGGCTCTACCAATCCGGTAAACGTCGTACGTGCAACCTATAATGGTCTTCGCGACATGACGTCTCCCGATGCGGTAGCGGCTAAGCGTGGCAAGACTGTTGAAGAGATCCTCAGCTGAGGCTGGAGCCCGTAGTCATGAGTAAGGCAACAATTAGAGTTACCCAGGTAAGAAGTACAGCAGGTCGCTTGAAGCAGCATCAGGCTTGCGTAAAAGGTTTGGGTTTGCGCCGAATAGGTCACACGGTAGAGGTCGAAGACACTCCGTCCGTACGTGGCATGATTAACAAGGTTAACTACCTCATCAAGGTAGAGGACTAATCTAATGGCTGATGAAATGCGATTAAACAATCTGAGCCCAGCGCCAGGTGCCAAGCGAGACGCAAAGCGCGTGGGCCGAGGCATAGGTTCTGGTACGGGTAAGACGGCGGGTCGAGGCCACAAGGGCTTGAAAGCTCGTTCTGGCGGTTCAGTTCGTCCAGGTTTCGAAGGTGGTCAGATGCCACTTCAGAAGCGCTTGCCTAAGTACGGTTTTACCTCTCGTATTGGTCGTACTACTGGTCAGGTGCGTTTGCACGAGCTGAACCTGGTTGACGGCGAGACTGTCGATTTGGAATCGCTCAAGGCGGCTAACCTGGTTAAGGATGACGTGCTGCGTGCCCGTGTATTCCTGTCAGGTACTATCGATAAGGCGGTTAACGTCAAGGGTCTCTCGGTCACAAAAGGTGCTCGTGAGGCTATCGAAGCAGCCGGCGGCAGCGTCGAGGCGTAATTATGGCCAATGGCATGCCGTCAATGAACAATGCAGGGATGGGCGAGCTTTTCGCCCGTCTCCGTTTTGTATTGTTGGGATTGATCGTTTATCGGATCGGTACCCACATTCCAGTTCCGGGAATAGATCCTGAGCAGCTGGCGGCACTCTTTGACCAAAATCAGGGAACCATTCTTGGGTTGGCCAATGTTTTTTCAGGTGGTGCTCTTGAGCGCATGAGTATTCTCGCGCTCGGCATTCTGCCTTACATTTCTGCGTCCATTATCATGCAGTTAATGTCGGCTGTGACACCGCAACTCGAGCAGATGAAGAAAGAAGGCGAGTCGGGTCGTCGCAAGATTAGTCAATACACCCGCTATCTCACTGTTGTACTCGCGTTTGTGCAGGGTACAGGGATGACCGTAGGTTTGGCGAACCAAGGATTAGCTTTCGATAACTCCCTAAGCTTTTTTGTGATTGCCATTACTTCCTTGGTCACCGGCGCGGTGTTCATGATGTGGCTTGGGGAGCAAATTACTGAGCGTGGTATTGGTAACGGTATATCGCTACTGATTTTCGCGGGTATTTGCGCCGGGCTTCCGGCTGCAATTGGACAGTCGTTAGAGCAGGCGCGCCAGGGCGAGTTAAACATCCTGGTATTACTGGCTATTGTTGCTCTGGCTATTACCGTCATTTATCTGGTGGTTTACATTGAGCGTGGGCAGCGGCGGATTACCGTTAACTACGCGAAGCGGCAGCAGGGACGTCAGTCGTTTCAAGCACAATCAAGCTTTTTGCCATTGAAAGTGAACATGTCTGGTGTGATTCCAGCGATCTTTGCAAGCTCGATTCTGCTGTTCCCAGCGTCTGTGGCGCAGTGGTTTGGAAGCGGTGACAGCGCCGATTGGCTTCAAGATCTCGCTGTTGCAATTGGGCCTGGTCAGCCGCTGAACATAATGCTGTTTACTGGCTTTATTATTTTCTTCTGCTTCTTCTATACCGCGTTGATGTTTAACCCGGTTGAGGTTGCGGATAATTTAAAGCGTTCTGGCGCCTTTGTACCGGGAATACGTCCCGGACAGCAGACCGCGAATTACATCGACGGCGTTTTGACCCGACTGACTGTGTTTGGCTCTGCCTATATCGCGTTAGTTTGTCTGCTTCCGCAGTTTCTCGTCGTCATGTTTAACGTGCCGTTCTACCTGGGCGGTACGTCGATGCTGATCGTGGTAGTGGTCGTGATGGATTTCATGGCCCAAGTCCAAAGTCATTTGATGTCACATCAGTACGAAGGTGTGATGAAGAAAGCCAACCTGGCCAATACCGGTCCCGCCGGCCGGCTGCGTTAGGTTTCAGGAGCGGAAAATGAAAGTAAGAGCTTCAGTTAAAAAGGTATGTCGCAACTGCAAGGTTGTCCGTCGCCACGGTGTTGTGCGAGTGATCTGTTCCAGCGATCCCCGCCACAAGCAGCGTCAGGGCTAAAGGCATTGAGTTTTTGCCGGCAAATCAGTAACATGCGCGCCCCCTCTGTTGAGAGGAGTGCCGCCAACGTGTGTTCGGCATTAGTGGTCGTTCATACAAGCAACGTTTGGAGATAAATCAATGGCGCGTATCGCCGGTGTCAATATTCCCGACAACAAGCACGTAGTGATCTCACTGACGTACATCTATGGCATTGGCCGCACTCAGGCCAAGCGCTTGCTCGATGCTACTAGTATCGAGCACCAGTCTAAGGTGGGCGACCTTTCCGAAGGGCAGTTAGATCAGTTGCGTAATATGATCAGCGAAATGATGGTTGAGGGTGACCTCCGCCGTGAAGTTTCGATGAATATTAAGCGTCTGATGGACCTCGGTTGTAACCGTGGTCTGCGACATCGTAAGGGCTTGCCTTTGCGTGGTCAGCGCACCAAAACCAACGCCCGGACCCGTAAGGGGCCCCGCAAGCCGATTCGTAAGTAATCGTTGCGGTGTTAGCCGGTATTTAGTGTAGCTACATCACAATTTGTAGCGTTGATATTAGAAGTAGGTAGAAGATGGCCAAGAATGCCAAAAATTCCAAGACGACCAAGCGTAAGATTACGAAGCAGGTTGTTGACGGAGTCGCACATATCCACGCATCGTTTAATAATACGATCGTGACTATTACTGACCGTCAGGGCAACACCCTGAGCTGGGCGACTGCAGGAGGCTCTGGCTTCCGTGGTTCACGTAAGTCCACGCCTTTTGCTGCACAGGTTGCGGCTGAGCGTGCTGGCGAAGCAGCTAAAGAGTACGGTCTTAAGAATCTTGATGTTGAAGTCAAAGGGCCCGGTCCGGGTCGTGAGTCGGCGGTTCGTGCGCTGAATGCTGTTGGCTACCGCATCAATAACATCACCGATGTGACGCCCATTCCACACAATGGCTGCCGCCCGCCCAAGAAGCGTCGTGTATAACGCCGTTAGCGCCGAGGATTAAACAGTATGGCTCGATATATTGGACCCAAGTGCAAGCTTTCTCGTCGTGAAGGTACTGACCTTCAGTTGAAGAGTGGCGTGCGAGCACTTGACACAAAGTGCAAAATTGAAACTGCTCCCGGTCAACACGGTGCCCGTCGTGGCCGCCTGTCAGACTACGGAGTACAGTTGCGTGAGAAGCAGAAGGTTCGTCGTATTTACGGCGTTCTAGAGAAGCAGTTCCGTAACTATTACAAGGAAGCCGCGCGCTTGAAAGGCGCAACAGGTGAGAATCTGCTGCAGCTTTTAGAAAGCCGCTTGGATAACGTGGTTTACCGTATAGGCTTCGGCTCAACGCGTGCTGAATCTCGTCAGCTGGTTTCTCACAAAGGTATTTTGGTTAACGGCTCCGTTGTTAACGTACCGTCTTACCAGGTTAAGCCAGGTGACGTAGTCTCGGTGCGAGAAAAAGCGAAGAAGCAGCTGCGTATTCAGTCGGCGGTGTCGTTGGCCGAACAGCGTGGTGGTTCAGAGTGGATCGAAGTTAATACTGATAAGTTGGAAGGGACTTTTAAGACCCGCCCAGAGCGTCAGGATCTTCCAAGCGAGATCAACGAGAACCTGATTGTGGAGCTGTACTCCAAGTAATAATGTGTGAGTCGCTCCTTAAACCCGTTTTCATTACAGGTGCTTTATGTCTAGTTCGGTAAATGAATTTCTCACTCCACGAGTGATCAAGGTCGATGAAAAGTCGGCTACATTGGCTCACGTGACCCTCGAGCCGCTTGAGCGTGGTTTTGGCCACACATTAGGCAATGCGTTGCGACGCATTCTGCTCTCGTCTATGCCTGGCTGTGCGATCACGGAGGTCGAGATCGATGGCGTTCAGCACGAGTATTCGGCGATCGAGGGCGTTCAAGAAGACGTCATCGAGATTCTTCTTAACTTGAAGGGTGTCGCGCTATCGATGGCTGGTAAGGACGAGGCAGAGCTTTCTTTGGTTGCTAAGGGTCCGTGCACAGTGACTGCGGGCGATATCCAGGTCGATCATGACGTGGAAGTTTCAAATCCTGAACACGTGATTTGTACGTTAACCGCAGACAAAGAGCTGGCGATTCGTTTGGTTGCTGAGCGCGGCCGGGGCTATGTGCCTGCGGATGCGCGGGTCGATGCGGACGAGGAAACGCGTTCTATCGGCCGGTTGCACCTCGATGCGTCGTTTTCGCCGGTTCGTCGTGTGTCGTATGTCGTTGAGTCAGCCCGAGTTGAGCAACGTACTGACCTCGACAAGCTCGTTATCGATCTTGAGACCAATGGAACGATTGATCCTGAAGAGGCTATCCGTCGCGCTGCAACTATTCTGCAGCAGCAGCTGTCAGTCTTCGTCGATCTCGAAGGCGAAACTCAAGCTGCGGCTCAGGAAGCTGAGGATGAAGTTGATCCCATTTTGCTGCGTCCAGTTGACGACCTTGAGCTGACAGTTCGTTCGGCTAACTGCTTGAAAGCTGAAAACATCTACTATATTGGTGATCTGGTACAGCGCACTGAAGTTGAGCTTCTTAAGACGCCGAACCTTGGTAAGAAGTCACTTACAGAAATTAAAGACGTTCTGGCTTCACGCGGTTTGTCTCTGGGTATGCGTCTTGAGAACTGGCCACCAGCCAGCCTCAAGAACGATGAGCGTCTCTTAAGCGCTTAATTAACAAGTATTATACTGGCCTGCCGAGAAGGCAGCCTTATTGAGGGATTACGACAATGCGTCATCGTCACAGCGGTCGCCAACTAAACCGTAACAGCTCCCATAGGAAAGCCATGTTCCGTAACATGGCGGTATCTTTGGTAGAGCATGAGTTGATCAAAACCACTCTGCCTAAGGCTAAAGAGCTTCGAGGCTATGCAGAGCCACTTATTACCCTGGCTAAGAACGATAGCGTTGCAAACCGTCGTCTTGCTTTCGACCGTACTCGTAGTAAGGAAGCGGTCGGCAAGCTGTTTGACGAACTTGGTCCGCGGTATCAGGAGCGCCCTGGCGGGTACATTCGCATTTTGAAGTGTGGCTACCGTACCGGCGATAAGGCACCTATGGCGTACGTCGAATTAGTTGATCGTCCTGAGCCCGAGGTTTATGACGATGCAGAGGTTGATTCAGAGGATTGAGTTACAGGCTTTGACGCATGCGTCATAGTGCGTCATGGAGGGCGCTAGTCCTGCTCAATTCATTAAAGGCCCCGCTTAGCGGGGCTTTTTTGTGCTAACCAGTGATGTGTTTGTGCTAATCAGTGATGTGGCTATTCGCGCACCAATAAAGGTTTGATAGCGGGTAGCTATCTATAATTGTCGCCGACTATAGCTGCCGCCGAGAGATGTTCCTTTGGGTCGGTTTGTAGTTTATTCACGTATGAAAAGGTTCGCTTTGTACCGCTAAATTCTGTACCTTTCGAGCTGCTAGAAACGTATTTATCCTTTAGATTTTCTGTTTCGTTGTCTTCTTTGTAATACTACATCCTGAAGTTTTTAAGATAGACCTACATTTCTCGCACTACCAACCCCTCGTGGGTTATCTTTGTTCTTTAGGAAAATTAGTTATGTCAAATGTTACTGGTACTGTTAAGTGGTTCAACGAGTCGAAAGGTTTTGGTTTCATCGAGCAAGAAAATGGTCCTGACGTGTTCGCTCACTTCAGCGCTATTGTTGGCGATGGCTTCAAAACGTTGACCGATGGTCAGAAAGTTGAGTTTCGTATTACTCAGGGTCAGAAAGGCCCCCAAGCAGAGAACATTGTCGCGCTCTAAGCTCGATAAGCGCTCTTTGCAAAAGTGAGGCCTTAGGGCCTCATTTTTTTGTCCAAATTTTAATGCTGGGAGTCCGCTGGCGTTAGCTTTGACCTGCCAGTAATGGCTTCAAGAATCGTCCTGTATGGGACGCTGCGTTATCAGCTACATCCTCTGGGGTACCCGTAGCGATGATTTCGCCGCCACCAGACCCACCTTCAGGCCCTAAGTCCACCAGCCAGTCCGCTGTTTTAACAACGTCTAAATTGTGTTCGATAATAACTACTGTATTTCCGCCGTCACGCAGGCGATGGAGCACCTCTAGTAACTGGCGTATGTCTTCAAAATGTAAGCCGGTAGTTGGTTCGTCGAGAATATAAAGCGTGTTACCCGTATCCCGCTTCGATAATTCGCGGGACAGCTTAACGCGCTGCGCCTCACCGCCGGATAGCGTTGTTGCTGCTTGTCCGAGACGGATATACGTTAACCCCACGTCGATCAGGGTTTTCAATTTTCGGAAGATTGCAGGTACAGCCTCGAAGAAGGCAAGTGCTTCTTCCACAGTCATGTCGAGCACTTCCGATATGTTCTTGCTTTTATAACGTATTTCGAGGGTTTCACGGTTGTAACGTTTTCCCTTACAGATATCACAGGGAACGTAAACGTCAGGAAGGAAGTGCATCTCGACTTTTGTCACACCATCACCCTGACAGGCTTCACACCGTCCGCCCCGAACGTTAAAGCTGAAGCGGCCAGGCTTGTAGCCCCTCGATCGTGCTTCTTGAGTGCCTGCAAACAGCTCGCGAATAGGTGTGAAAATCCCGGTGTAGGTAGCTGGGTTTGAGCGAGGAGTTCGCCCAATAGGACTTTGGTCAATGTCGATACACTTATCGAACTGCTCGAGCCCTTTCACCGATGCGTGTTCCGCTGGATTCAGCGTTGTTGCACCATTCAGTTCCGTGGCCGCGACGGGGTAAAGGGTGCCGTTGATCAATGTCGATTTGCCTGAACCAGAAACGCCAGTGACACAGGTAAGCAAGCCGATGGGTAGTTCGAGATCGACGTGCTTCAAGTTGTTGCCACTTGCTCCCTTAATAATCAGCTTTCGTTTCGAATCGGGTTTGTTGCGCTTTTTGGGTATGGGAATACAGCGTTTGCCCGATAAATATGCGCCCGTTAGCGAGTCTTTACTGTTAATGATGTCCTCATAGGTTCCCTGTGCCACAACAGTACCCCCATGCACTCCAGCACCCGGGCCGATATCGATAATATGGTCAGCCGAGCGGATGGCATCTTCGTCATGCTCGACGACTAATACCGTATTACCGATATCTCGAAGATGCGTCAGCGTTCGAAGCAGTCGCTCGTTATCTCTTTGGTGTAAGCCAATCGAAGGCTCATCGAGGATATACATAACGCCTACCAGTCCTGCGCCAATCTGTGAAGCCAGGCGAATTCGCTGAGCTTCCCCGCCTGATAACGTTTCTGCACTACGATCGAGTGTTAGGTAGTTGAGACCGACATCCACTAAGAACCGGTAGCGAGCGCGGAGTTCTTTCAGGATTTTGTCAGCGATTTCACCCTTTCTTCCGTCGAGTTTCAGCGTATCGAAGTAATCATAGGCTTCACCGACGGGCATATGTGTGATGCTCGGTAGCGTGCGCTCGTCGACGAAAACGCTGCGCGCGTCCTCACATAGCCGCGCGCCTCCACACTCGTGGCAGGCTGCGGTGGATACATATTTAGACAGCTCTTCCCGCACCGATTGCGAATCGGTCTCACGGTAGCGGCGCTCCATGTTGGGCAGCACCCCTTCAAACGCATGGCGACGCTTGAAAACGGTGCCGCGATCATTGACGTATGCAAACTCGATTTCTTCGCCGCCACTGCCTTGCAAAATAATGTCGCGATGTTTTTTGCTGAGCTTGTCGAAGGGTTTATCGATATCAAAACCGTAATGATCAGCCAGTGATGTCAGCAGGTGAAAATAATAGACATTACGTCGATCCCAGCCGCGGATAGCGCCGGCAGCTAAGCTTGCGTCGGAGTGCATCACCACGCGACTAGGGTCAAAATACTGAGTGACTCCGAGACCGTCACAGCTCGGGCATGCCCCTGCCGGATTATTAAATGAAAACAGTCGAGGCTCTAGCTCATCAATAGCGTGACCGCATTCCGGACAAGCGTAACGCGCTGAGAACACCTGCTCGTCGCCGTCGCCGTCCATAGGCGCGATGCTTGCGAGTCCGTCAGTCAGTTCGAGAGCGGTCTCAAATGACTCGGCGAGCCGCAAGCCAAGGTCGTCGCGAACCTTGAATCGATCGATAACAATGTCAATGCGATGCTTGCGCTTTTTGTCGAGCTCGGGGACGTCATCCAAATCCACCAAGATCCCATCCACACGAGCCCGAATAAAGCCGGCTGCCCGCATCTGTTGAAAAATATGTAAGTGCTCACCTTTGCGATCCCTAACAACGGGCGCAAGCAGCATTAGCTTCGTACCTTCTGGCATAGCTAGAACGGCATCCACCATTTGGCTAACGGTTTGAGCTCGCAGGGTCACACCGTGGGTGGGGCAGCGGGGATCGCCTACGCGTGCGAATAGCAGTCGCAGGTAATCATAAATCTCGGTGATCGTGCCCACTGTCGACCGGGGGTTGTGGGACGTCGACTTTTGTTCAATGGAAATAGCCGGCGATAATCCCTCGATATGATCGATGTCGGGTTTCTCCATCATCGATAAAAACTGGCGCGCGTAGGTCGATAATGACTCCACATAGCGACGCTGCCCTTCGGCGTACAGGGTGTCGAAAGCTAGAGACGATTTGCCAGAACCCGACAAACCGGTGATAACAACGAGCTTGTCTCGAGGGATATCTAGGTCGATGTTTTTCAGGTTATGAGTGCGCGCGCCGCGGACTTGAATGGTGTCCATAGAAAGAGTCTGCCTTTGGCATTAGGAGTAACAGAGCAGTATACGCAAATGAAACGCTATCTGACTGATTTACTGTCATGAGTCGAGGTGCTGTCGTGCTAAAATGGCTTTTTTATGTAAAAGCAGTGTCCCGTGATTAGTAAAGAACCTTTTACCCAGAGTGAGCGCTATGCCGTATCGGTGCTCGCAAGTCTTTACAGCTTTCGTATGCTTGGCCTGTTTATGGTCTTGCCGTTGCTCGGTGTTTACGCTTCTGACTTGCCCGGCGCCACACCACAGCTATTGGGGATTGCCCTTGGGGCATACGGTTTAACTCAGGCGTTGCTGCAGTTGCCGCTGGGGTGGTTATCCGATCGTATAGGGCGGCGCCCAGTGGTATTTGTGGGCTTATTAGTTTTTATTGCAGGCAGTGTTGTGGCCGCGCGAGCAGATACCATTACGGATATCATCATCGGGCGTTTTTTACAGGGATGTGGCGCTATTGCGGCTGCGCTTACGGCAATGGCTGCCGATTACACTAGGGACAGCCAGAGAACAAAAACCATGGCCATTATCGGTGGCAGCGTCGGCTTATCTTTTGTTATAGCGCTGGTCGCAGGTCCCGTGCTGGCTGCTTTGGGCGGTCTTTCATTGGTTTTCTCAGTGACGGCTGCGCTTGGAGTTATTGGTTTGATTATTGTGGGACTTGTCCTGCCTCATAATCCTCATCATCAGCATTCGCTTAATCGCGGAGAGTTCGAAGTCGAGCATATTTTTGGTGGTGGGCTACCCGCCCTGTATCTGAGTATTTTTGTGCTGCACGCTATATTGATGGCTTCTTTCCTCGTTGTGCCCAAACTTATGGCAGACGAGATTGGCTTCCCGGCAGACCATCATTGGGCACTCTATTTGGGCGCGGTATTACTTTCTTTGCCGCCGGCATTAATGCTCATGCGTTACGGGCGTGGAAATGCAGAGCCCCGAGTTCCCGTTCTGCTCGGTATTTTAGCGGTGGTAGCGGGCGCTTTGCTCGCCCTCAATGCACCCTCCCTTTGGTGGATGGCCACAGGCATGGTGCTGTTGTTCATTGGTATTAACGCCCTCGAGGCAATCCTGCCTTCATTGCTGACCCGCCTAGCGCCGGGCCGCTTGCGAGGGACCGCTTCAGGCGTCTTTTCCACAAGCCAGTTTCTCGGAATTTTCGTCGGCGGCACGGCCGGTGGTTATGTTTTGGGTGCTGGAGGTGTTGCTGCTGTAAGCTATACCGTGTTGACGGTATCTGCGGTTTGGCTACTCGTTGCCTTCAATTTCCGCATGGAGGCATCAACAACCACTCTTCAAGGTGAATAACGTTCACGATAGTCGCATCGCGGAGATCGGGTTGATATAGTCACATCATTAAACATAAGTAGCCGAGCGTGGTGTTCGGCAAGTTAATTTGGAGAATAGTATGGCGTCTCGAGGCATTAATAAGGTCATCCTCGTGGGAAATCTCGGCAATGACCCTGAACATCGTATGCTGCCTTCGGGTGGCGCGGTCACCAATATCAGTATTGCTACTTCTGAAGCGTGGAAAGATAAAAATACTGGACAACAACAAGAGCGTACCGAGTGGCATCGCGTTGTGTTCTTTAATCGCCTCGCTGAGATTGCAGCTGAATACTTGCGCAAAGGCTCTAAAGTCTACGTTGAAGGGTCATTACGCACCCGGAAATGGCAGGACCAACAGTCGGGTCAGGACCGTTACAGCACAGAAATTGTAGCGAGCGAGATGCAAATGCTCGACAGCCGCGGCGGTGATGGCGGTAGCGGTGGCGGTGGCCAGTCGCAGGGCAACTATGGCGGCGCCAGCGGTGGCGGCTTTAGCCAGGCACCTGCAGAGCCGCAGGGTGGTTTTGGCCAAACTGGCGGTACCATCGACCCTATGGATGACGATATCCCCTTTTAATGACGATAATGGCTGGGAGGCCACTGAATATTGCGCATTCTGCTGTTGGGATCGGATACGCCGGTTGGCCATTCACTTCGGTCATTCATCCCGCCATTGAGGCGGCACGAATTACTCCTCCTATCTCTTGAAGACACGCGGTGGAGGCGCGAGCGGCAGGTTAAAAAAGTCTTTAAAGTGGCCGCCGCAGATATCGTCATCGATGCGCGGATGGTAAGCCAAATTGGTGGCCATGACCCCTTGGGGCAGCGCGACATTGAGCGCACTGAGTGGCTGGGCCACTTGTCTGCAAAAAGTGAGGCTCGCTATTTGTTTTTGTCGAGTTCTCAAGTGTTTTCCGGGGCTATGACGAGACCTTATCGGGAGAGTGACAAAGCCGATGCGGTGGACGGCGCGGGCTTACTGATAGCCCAAGCTGAACAGATACTGCTATCAACAGTCGATCCGACGATTATTCTGCGTTTGGGCTGGCTATTTTCAGGGCGTGGACCTGGCCGTTTTAAGCAGCTTTTAGATCGCTTACGGATTGGTAAAGACATCTACGCTACCGACAACGTTCGCGATTGTCCTGTTCATACCGCCGAAGTAGCGAGGGTCGTTTCGGGTATTGCTGACCAATTGAGTGTGGGCGCCCCCGATAAAGGCATTTACCACTATGGTAGTACGGGAGATACCGGCTGGTTCAGCTTCTGTGAGGCCGCTATTGCGCACGCGAGTCAGCGAGAGCCATTTAGCCAGGTACAGGACTGCCTTAAAGAAGACGTTAATGCCAGAACAACCTGGGTCAATCGCGCTCTCGATTGCGAAGCCATTCGCCATCAATTTGGTATTCAGCGACGACCTTGGCGTGATTTTGTAGAGCGAGCGGTAAACCGTTACCTAGAACTTTATTGTAAGGATGATGGTAAAGATGATTGAAAGGGTGAGTGAAAGAGTGAGTGAAAGGGTGAGTCCAATTGACCAGTGAGCGAATTGCCCTAGGTGTGGCGGTGCTAACAATCAGCGATACGCGTACTGAGCGTAACGACACGTCAGGCGACTATTTAGTCAGTGAGGCGATAGCGGCAGGCCATGTGCTCAGGCACAGAGAAATCGTTAAAGATGATATTTATCAAATTCGTGCGATTATCTCTGCCTGGATCGCTGACCCCACGGTCGATGCGATACTGACCACTGGTGGGACGGGGTTCTCGGGTCGCGATTCGACACCAGAGGCGGTTACGCCCTTATTCGATAAGGTTATTGAGGGGTTTGGTGAGACGTTTCGACAAGTGTCTTTTCTCGAAATCGGCTCCTCAACTATTCAGTCACGCGCGGTAGGTGGCTTTGCGAATCGTACCGTTGTGTTCTGTATGCCTGGCTCTACCGGCGCCTGCCGAACGGCATGGACTCACATCATTGCAGACCAGTTAGATAGTCAGCATAAACCCTGTAATTACGTCGCCGTAGTCACCGATAAAGAAACGACCAGTAAAGCGGTTACCGGTAATTAAGCATGGCATTAACTCCGTTGTCCGATGCACTTCACATCCTGATGACGCAGGTGCCGAGCGCGCCAAGCAGCAGCAATGAACCGCTGAGTCAATGCCTCTGGAGAACACTTGCAGCGCCAGTTACTGCCTGTATCGATGTTCCGGGCTTTGATAACAGTGCGATGGATGGTTATGCGGTAAGGGCGCGGGATCTTCCAGGCACATTGCCTGTGTCCCAAAGAATTCCTGCGGGCGCCGTGGCACAACCACTTATGCCGGGGACAGCAGCCAGGATTTTTACGGGGGCAATGCTGCCCGATGGTGCCGACACCATCATTATGCAAGAAGATGTTCTCGCTAAAGAGGGTGAAATCTCGGTTTTAGGCTGCGTCACTCATGGGCAGCATATTCGGCGCCAAGGTGCGGATATTCGTGTCGGGCATACCATCTTGTCGGAAGGACGAGTGTTGATGCCGCAAGACCTCGGCTTAGCCGCCTCACTCGGTTATGCAACATTACCCGTGAGACGGCGATTACGCGTGGCGGTGCTGACAACGGGTGATGAACTTGTGGCCCCCGGTGAGCCGCGACAACCGTGGCAAATTTACAATAGCAATGGCCCACAAATTTGCGCGCAGATTGAAGCGATGGGAATGCGCGCTATTGAGACGGCCACCTTGCCAGACGACCCGACAATAATCGGCGATGCGTTGGAGCGGGCAGCGGTCGAGGCCGATTGCATTGTCACTTGCGGTGGCGTATCCGTGGGTGAAGAAGATCATGTCCGCGCGCAGATTGAAGCCCGCGGTCAGCTTGCGCTTTGGAAGCTAGCCATCAAGCCGGGAAAACCCCTGGCTTTTGGCGTAGTTGAGGGCTGTCCAGTGTTTGGCTTGCCGGGCAATCCGGTATCAGCCTGGGTAACGTTTGCATTGGTTGTGCGACCTTGGTTAGCAAAAGCACAAGGGGCAGAGCTTCCGAGCCCCCGACGTTTTACGGCGCAAGCGGGTTTCCAGGTGGATAGACCAGGGAGTCGTGAAGAGTTTCTGCGAGTAGAACTTCATGCAGGTAATCCATGGATTGCGCGAAAGTCCTCAGACCAAAGCAGTGCCGTTTTGAGCAGTGTGAGCCACGCTCAAGGGTTGGCCATCATTCCCGTGGGCAGCACAGTCAAAGAGGGTGATCCCGTGCAGGTTCTTCTCATGAGCGAACTGCTCTCGCCACTGACGGCTTAAGGCCTGAGGCGAGGGGGTATCGGAGGATTAGCTCGACAGACGCTGAAACACCAGTGTCGCGTTCGTACCACCAAAGCCGAAGCTGTTGGACATAACTCGCTCCAAGCGGTGGTTATCAAGCCGTTCACGAACGATTTTCATACCTTGGGCATCGTCATCAAGGTTGTCAATATTGGCAGACGCCGCGACGAAGTCATTTTCCATCATTAGAAGTGAGTAGATCGCTTCTTGAACGCCGGCAGCACCCAAGGAGTGCCCGCTCAACGATTTGGTTGAGCCGATCCACGGCGCGCTGTCAGCCATCTGACCAAAGACTTGGCGAACGGCATTCAATTCTTGCATGTCACCTGCTGGCGTACTGGTACCGTGTGCGTTGATGTAATCAATGTCACCATCGACTGTGCTCATTGCCTGCTGCATGCAGCGTACAGCGCCCTCGCCCGAGGGCGCGACCATGTCATAACCGTCGCTGGTAGCGCCATAGCCCACAAGTTCTGCGTAGATTTTCGCCCCACGCGCTTGTGCATGTTCGAGGGACTCGAGTACGACCATGCCGCCACCGCCAGCAATAACAAAGCCATCTCGGTCCGCGTCATAGGCGCGGGAAGCCCTTTCGGGCGTATCATTATACTGAGTCGATAGGGCGCCCATCGCGTCAAACAAACAGCTCAGCGTCCAATGAAGCTCTTCGCCACCGCCGGCAAATACAACGTCTTGCTTGCCCAGTTGAATTTGTTCCATCGCGTTGCCGATACAGTGTGCGCTGGTTGAGCAGGCAGATGAAATCGAGTAGTTGACGCCCTTTATTTGAAAGGGAGTTGCAAGGCAGGCCGATACTGTACTGCCCATGGTTTGAGTGACGCGGTAGGGACCCACTCTGCGTAAGCCTCGCTCGCGCAGGATATCGGCTGCTTCAACTTGACTTGCTGACGATGCGCCACCAGAGCCCGCAATAATGCCGGTGCGAGGGTTAGATACTTGCTCGGGAGTCAGGCCCGCATCCTCAATCGCTTGCGCCATACTGAGGTAGGCGTAACCCGCTGCGTCGCCCATAAAGCGCCACTGCTTGCGATCGATGTGCTCTGAGAGAGTGATATTGGGTGTCCCGGCAACATGTGAACGCATTCCCGCGTCTATGTGCTGCTGACTAGAAGATATGCCTGAACGCCCCTCGCGGAGTGAGTCCGTCACTTCCTGCGCATTATTGCCGAGGCAAGAAACAATACCAATTCCGGTTACAACAACCCGTGAAGCCATCAGAAAGATTCCGTAGAAGTGAATAGACCAACGCGTAAATCTGAAGCCGTATAAATAACCTTGCCGTCGACGGCGACTGAGCCATCGGCGATGCCCATAACTAGCTTGCGCTCGATCACGCGCTTCATAGTGATGTGATAAGTCACCTTAGATGCGGTCGGTAAGATCTGACCGGTAAACTTTACTTCGCCTGAGCCAAGTGCGCGCCCGCGCCCGGGGTTGCCGCGCCAGCCCAAGAAAAAGCCCACTAACTGCCACATAGCATCGAGGCCTAAACAGCCGGGCATAACGGGGTCGCCGGGAAAATGGCAGTCGAAAAACCACAGGTCTGGCGTGATATCGAGTTCCGCAATTATTTCACCTTTGCCGCGCTCTCCGCCGTCTGAGCTGATCTGAGTAATACGATCCATCATTAGCATATTATTAACGGGCAGCTGGGCATTGCCCGGGCCGAAGAGTTCGCCAATGCCACAGGCGACTAGCTCGTCCTTCTCGTAGGAGGATTTCGCGGTGTGTACGGATGTGTTCATGTCTTTACCAAGTAGCATGGGGTGTATGACCGGCGGAGAGCTATCTGCGAGGGTTACCTGCGAGAGTTACCTGCGAGGGTTACCTGTGAGGATTGCTTGCCGTTACTCCGGAGCAGAGGCACTTCGTATGCCCAGATGACAATTGTAAATCCTTCACAGCGCTTGTCTAGCTTTGGTCGTAACCTATTGCATTGGCTTCGACGGGCTTTAGTGTCATCTATAGTGTCATATACAGTGCTTGAAACAGTGCTATACCTAGTGCTGTCAGTGGTTCCGTGCGCCTTAGCGCGCAGCAAACACACCAAATATGTGCGCCCAGGCAGGCGTTTAAATAGTATCTCGCGTATAGTAGTCGACGAGTTTTTAGAAGGATCTCAATCATGCTTTTCCCCGTTTTGCTATCTGGAGGCGTTGGCAGTCGGCTGTGGCCTGTGTCAAGAGAAGGTCGGCCAAAGCAATTTTTACCCTTGGTGGGTAAGTTATCTATGCTTCAAGAGACCCATCAGCGCCTTCACGCCCTGGACACGGCTCCTCCTATAGTTGTTTGTAACGAGGCGCATCGCTTCCTTGTCGCCGAGCAGATGCGTGAGATTGATCTCGACACTACCGCCATTATTCTGGAGCCCGCTGGGCGTAATACCGCACCAGCTATAGCGTTGGCGGCGATTAGCGCGCTGCAAGCTGACGCCGATGCGATTCTTCTTGTGTTACCGGCCGATCATTACATTGCTAACACCGACGCTTTTTCACAGGCGGTGCAGGCGGCATTAGAAGCCGCAAATAGCGGCCAATTGGTCACTTTTGGTGTGGTACCTGACCGAGCTGAGACGGGTTATGGCTATATTAAGTGCGGGGCGGAATTCCGCCCCGGTATTTCCGAGTTATCTGAGTTTGTAGAAAAGCCAGATCAAGCGACAGCGCAGGGCTACGTCGATGCGGGTAACTATTTTTGGAACAGCGGTATGTTTTTGTTTCGAGCAGACCGCTATTTAGAGGTGCTTGCTCAATATCAGTCGTTGATGGCAGATGCTTGCAAGCAGGCAATGGCGGGGGCGACCCATGATATGGACTTCGTGCGACCTGACAGTGAGGCATTTCTCGCATGCCCGTCGGACAGTATTGACTATGCGGTCATGGAGCAGACAGACGCAGGTGCTGTCGTGGCATTGGATTGCGGTTGGAGCGACATTGGCGCTTGGTCTGCTCTCTGGGAAGCGGGAGAGGCAGATACTGAAGGCAATGTGATTGAGGGAGATGTTCTCGCACAGGACACTAGAAATAGTTATATCCGTTCCGAGACGCGCTTAGTCACCACCACCGGTGTGGATAATCTCGTTATTGTCGAAACAGCGGACGCTGTATTAGTTGCCGACCGTAATAACGTTCAAAATGTTAAGGCGCTGGTCACGGCGTTAAAGCTACAGGGGCGGGACGAAGCTACACTGCACCAACGCGTTTTTAGACCCTGGGGTTCCTATGAGTCACTCATCGTCTCCGATCGATTCCAGGTCAAGCGTATTGTCGTTAATCCGGGTGAAAAGCTCTCGTTACAGAAACATTTTCATCGTGCCGAGCACTGGATTGTCGTCGCAGGCACTGCAGAGATTACTCGTGATGATGACGTCTTCATCTTGACGGAAGACCAGTCGACGTATATCCCATTGGGCACCAAGCACCGCTTAGTGAATCCGGGGCACATTCCTCTAGAGCTGATTGAAGTGCAGTCAGGCTCGTATCTTGGAGAGGATGATATTGTTCGATTTGAAGATGTCTACGGGCGTTAACGGTAAGGATTGCAAATGGTTAAAAAGTGTCTTTTCCCCGTGGCCGGCTACGGCACACGGTTTCTCCCAGCAACGAAAAGTATGCCCAAAGAGATGCTTCCCGTCGTGAATAAGCCACTGGTTCAATACGGAGTGGAAGAGGCGATGGGTGCGGGGATGACTAACTGCGCTTTTGTTACTGGGCGTGGTAAGCGCGCAATCGCAGATCACTTCGATGTCAGTTACGAGTTGGAACACCAAATTGCGGGCAGCAGTAAAGAGCCGCTGTTGGACAGCATTCGAGCTGTTATCGATCAAGGTACCTTTACCATGGTGCGCCAGCGCGAGATGCTGGGCTTGGGCCATGCGATTCTGACGGGCGAGGCATTAATTGGCCCCGAACCCTTTGGCGTAGTGCTGTCAGACGATCTTTGTATCAATCCCGACGGTCCCGGCGTACTCTCGCAAATGCTCGATTTGTTCGAACAGTTTCGTTGTTCAGTTGTTGCAGTTCAAGAAGTGCCGATGGACGAAATACATAAATACGGCGTTATTTCTGGTGAATGCATACAAGAAGGGCTTTATCGCGTTGAAAGCATGGTCGAAAAACCAACGGCGGGGAACGCACCTTCTAATTTAGCGATTATCGGTCGCTATATTTTGACGCCGGACATCTTCGACATCATCCGTACGACGAAGCCCGGCGCAAACGGTGAGGTCCAGATTACTGACGCACTTCAAATTCAGGCGCAAAAGGGTGGGGTCATTGCTTATAAATTTGAGGGGCAGCGCTTTGATTGTGGCAGCGTTCCCGGATTCGTCGAGGCCACTAATTTCGTGTTCGACAACTTTTATGTCAAGGATTCCTAATGCCTAGCCCTATTACCTGTTTCAAAGCTTACGATGTTAGAGGGCGTATCCCGGATCAACTCAATGAGGATGTTGCTCGGCGAATAGGCCGCGCGTACGCAGAGGTCATTCAGCCGGGCACCGTGGTGGTAGGCCACGATATTCGACTGACGAGTGAATCAATCAAGCAGGCATTGATTGAGGGCCTTCAGGAGCAGGGGGTTGACGTCAAAGACATCGGCCTTTGTGGTACCGAAGAGATTTACTTTGCGACTTCTTATCTTGGAGTGGGGGGTGGTATTGCGGTCACCGCGAGTCACAACCCGAAAGATTACAATGGCATGAAGTTCGTGCGCGCAGGCTCTCAGCCAATCTCGGGTGATTCGGGTTTAAAGGACATCCAGTTATTAGCTGAGGAGAACGTCTTCACGTCTGCAGCATCCCGCGGTAGCTACGAGAGGATATCGACTCTCGATGCCTATATTGAGCATCTGTTGACGTATGTTGATACGGCTAAACTCAAGCCGCTTAATATTGTCTGCAACGCCGGTAATGGCGGTGCGGGCCGAGTCGTCGACGCGCTTGAATCAAGCCTACCCTTCAACTTTGTCAAAGTTCATCATGAAGCAGATGGCAACTTCCCCAATGGCGTGCCCAATCCTTTGTTGGTGGAGAATCGCGCCGCCACAGCCGATGCCGTGCGCAGTGAAAAAGCTGATTTGGGCATTGCTTGGGATGGTGACTTTGATCGTTGCTTCTTTTTTGACGAGACCGGTGCATTTGTTGAAGGCTATTACATTGTGGGATTGCTCGCAGAGGCCTTCATTGCCAAAGAAGGGCCCCAGCGAGTGGTGCATGACCCGCGCCTGACCTGGAATACGCGCGATGTTGTTGAGCGAGCCGGTGGTGAAGCGATTCAAAGCAAGACCGGGCATGCATTCATAAAAGAACGAATGCGTGAGGTCGATGCTATTTACGGCGGGGAAATGAGTGCGCATCATTACTTTCGCGACTTTGCCTATTGCGACAGCGGAATGATTCCTTGGCTACTTGTCAGCGCACTAATGTCAACCCACGATAAAACACTCAGTGAACTTGTTAGCGAAAGAGAAGCATTGTATCCCTGCTCCGGGGAAATCAATCGCACGATTAGCGACCCCAAAACCTTAATTAACACGGTTGAGGCTCATTATGGGCCGGGTTCTAAGCGTGTCGAATATATCGATGGCTTGAGTATCGAAATGGATGACTGGCGTTTCAATCTTCGAATGTCCAACACAGAGCCCGTCGTTCGCCTCAATGTTGAAAGTCTGGGTAACAGGGAGCTCATGGAGAGAAAAACCGAAGAGCTACTGAATATGATCGATAATTGCTGAGCCCTAGGCGTTGGCCGCTCGCCACGCTTCGATGGCTTTGGCTGTCGAGGGGTCGAGGGCTTCTAGGCCATCACCTGACGCAAGCACCTTGTCGATTTGCCGGCCAATCACTTTGCCAAGTTCAACTCCCCACTGATCAAAGGGGTTCAAGTTGAACAGCGCGCCTAAAAAGAACGTTTTGTGTTCATATGCGGCAATCAGTGCCCCTAGGGTTTTAGGCGTTACAGCATTAAAGGTAATCAGCGAGTGCGGGTGGTTGCCAGACATCCCATAGTGGGCGGCCATTAACTGGTCCTGACCTCGAGACTCGGCTAAGGCACGCGCCTCTTGCTCGTTTCTACCAATCATGAATGCTCGGCTTTGGGCCAGCGCATTGGCCGCGAGCTTTCGGTGCGCATCGGTATCTACGTCCCCGTTTGTGAGCGGCAAGATCAGATCGGCGCTAAATTCACGATTGCCCTGATGTAGCAGCTGGTAATAGCTGTGTTGACCAATTGTTCCAGCAGAACCCCACAGGACAGGCGCGGTAGGTTTCTTTATGGGTTGGCCTTCGACGGTTGCGCTTTTACCGTTAGATTCCATGGTGAGTTGCTGCAGAAAGTCCGTAAAGGCCGATAGCCGTTGGGCATAAGGCAGTACTAAGTGCGTTTCAGTACCGATATACAGGGTGTTCCACCACTCTAAAAGCGCGAGAGTCATGGGCAGGTTTTCAGCGACGGGCGCATCCAAAGTGTGCGAGTCCATGGCGTGGCCGCCCTCAAGGAACTCTGTGAAGGCATCCCAACCTAGGTTGAGCGCAAGGACTAAGCCAATAGCAGACCACACTGAGTAGCGCCCACCAACCCAATCCCACATGGGGTAGCACTGCTCAGTGTCGATACCAAATTCACCGGCAGCCTCGAGGTTTGTGGTGACGGCCACTACGTGCTGTGCGACGTCGCTCTGCGCCGCCCCTGCATTCAACAGCCAGTCGCGTGCGCGCAGTGCGTTGGATAGCGTTTCTTCGGTCGTAAACGACTTGGAGCAAACAATGAACAGCGTGGTCGCGGGGTCGAGGTCATGAAGCGTTTCGTCGAGATCCTGAGGGTCAACGTTCGCCACAAAATGGGCCTGCAGCTTTGGCGTCTTAGTCCACAATGCTCGGCTGACCATGCGCGGGCCTAAATCAGAGCCGCCGATGCCAATATTGACGACATCGGTAAAGGGCTGGCCGGTGAAGCCTCGCCGGTCACCGCTGTGTATGTCGGTCACCAATTGCTGCATAAGGGCGAGGGCACTCGTGACCTCGCTATAGCGCTCGGGAGATTTATCTCCCGCAGTGCCCCGAAGCAACGTGTGTAGGGCGGGACGCTGTTCGGTAATGTTAACGGTCTCACCGTGAACAAGTGCTTCAAACCTGGTGCCCAAAGCTGCTGCAGTGCCAAGCTCGATCAGTAACTTGCGATGCGCATCGTTCAGCCGTTGCTTGGAGTAGTCAAGCGATAGACCCGCACCATGGCATTGAAAGGTGTTGACCCGCTCAGGGTTGGCGTCGAACAGTGTTTGTAGGCTTTCTTTTTTGGCTTCAGATGCTGCTTTTTCAAGCGCAGAATCAAGCTGTTGGGCGATTGTATGCATAGTTAATGGCTTCGTTCGACCGATAGTGTTGCAAGCTGTAATAAGGACGACTTTTCGGGCGAGTCGTCAAATTCTGCGAGTGCACTGATGGCTTTGTCTCGATGGTAGATCGCGCGCGCTAGGGTGTACTCCGCGCCGCCGCATCGTGTTACGGCTGCCACTACATCGTTGAGGCTGTCCTTGGACTTGGTTTCAATTGCCGTACGCACGATGTCTCGATCTTCGGTGGAGCCAGTATTCATCACGTGGATGAGTGGCAAAGTTGGCTTACCTTCGCTGAGATCATCGCCCACATTTTTACCCATTTCTTCGGGATCACCTGTGTAATCAAGCACATCGTCAATCATTTGAAAGGCAATGCCGAGGTGGAGCCCATAGTCATGGAGTGATTGTTCATGTTGTGGCGCGTCAGAAAGCATAGCTGCGCCACGACATGCGGAGGCAAACAAAATGGCGGTTTTCCGTTCAATGACTTCTTGATACTGAGCCTCGTTAACTGACGCATTGCCTGCGCGAACCAATTGCAGGACTTCGCCTTCAGCAATAATGTTGGTGGTGTTAGCCATGTGCTCAAGTAGCCTTAAATCACCCAGTTCGACCATGAGCTGAAAGGCGCGGGTGTACATGAAGTCGCCGACGAGTACGCTAGGCGCATTACCGAATGTTTCATTCGCAGTCGCGCGACCACGGCGTAGGCTAGAGATGTCGACGACATCGTCGTGCAACAGCGTTGCCGTGTGGATGAATTCAATAATCGCTGAAAATTTGACGTGATCAGAGCTGACATCGCCCAGCACTCGCGCGGCTAGCAGTGCAAGCAGAGGCCGTAGACGCTTGCCACCGGCAGCGACGATGTAATGACCGACGTTCTCAACTAAGTCGACGTCAGAGCGCAGCTGTTTAACGATCAGTTCGTCGACTTGATCGAACGCGTCAGCAACACTTGCGCGAATGTTTTCTATCACAGGGGGATCTCCGACTGAGTCGGGATTATAGTCAGTCACGTGGCTGTCTGTCACGGTTCACTCATTTTCTGTCACGTTTAACCGCTGCGGCGATGAGATGTTGGAGCCGAGATCAAGCCCGGTTCATAAGACTATTTCTACGAGACTATTTCAAAGACCGCTAGGTTGTTTCAGAAGACAAGGTGCGTATGAGTGCTCTGCAGGGTCTCGGGTGGGGTAATATTCCCCACTTGCGTTTACGTGATTCCTTGAATACACTTCGCGCCCTTGAATTTATTAGTGCTCCGGAAGTCCGGAGGTGTCGCAGTGCCTGACCTCTGCCCCGCTAAAACGGCGGAATATTATCAGCGAGCAGGCTAACTGAGTGGAGATTACAATGTACGCAGTGATTGAAAGCGGTGGTAAACAGCACCGAGTAGTGGAAGGCGAAACGCTGAAGCTAGAGAAACTCGACCTCGCAACTGGCGAAACAGTTGAGTTTGACCGGGTTCTGATGGTCGGTGAAGGCGAAACAGTTAAGATTGGTGCGCCGCTAGTTGAGGGTGGTAAAGTGACTGCCGAAGTCATTGCTCAGGGTCGTCATGACAAGATCCGCATCGTCAAATTCAACCGACGCAAGCATTACCGAAACGAAACTGGACACCGTCAGTGGTTTACTGAAGTTAGAATCACTGGCATCCAGGGCTGATAGGAGTTTATTAGATATGGCACACAAAAAAGCAGGCGGTAGTACTCGTAACGGTCGCGATTCAGAAAGCAAGCGACTTGGTGTGAAGGTCTTCGGTGGTCAAACAATCAATGCTGGCGGCATCATTATTCGTCAGCGTGGCACGAAAGTGCACCCCGGTGACAATGTTAGCTGCGCCAAGGACCACACATTATTTGCGACGGCTTCCGGCAAAGTAGAGTTCTACAGCGGCGGCCCCCGTATGCGCAAGCATGTGCGCGTTGTTAGCGCCTAAGCACAACAGTTTGTCAGACCCAGAAAGCCTCGTCTCTGGACGGGGCTTTTTTGTTTCTGGTGTGTGACACCAACAAAGGATCAGCAGTAAACTGCCATCATGAAATTCGTTGACGAAGCAACAATAGAGGTCTTCGCTGGAAACGGCGGCGGTGGTGCTGTGAGTTTCCGCCGGGAGAAATATATTCCCCGAGGCGGCCCAGATGGCGGTGACGGCGGCGATGGTGGCAGTATTTATCTTCGTGGAGATGACGCTTTAAATACCATGATCGATTACCGATACACGCGCAAGTTTCGCGCGGAAAACGGCGCGTCGGGTAAGGGAAGAAACTGTACGGGTAAGGGGGGCGATGACCTTTACCTTCCCGTGCCTTTGGGTACCACGGTCCTTGACGAAGACACCGGCGAGATTCTAGGCGATATACAAGACCACGAGCAAGAATTGCTGGTAGCTCAAGGCGGTTTTCACGGTTTGGGGAATACCCGCTATAAATCGAGTGTTAATCGAGCTCCTCGTCAGTCGAGTCCTGGTTCTGATGGTGAATCTAGGCGTTTGAAACTCGAACTCAAGGTATTGGCGGACGTTGGACTGTTGGGTCTTCCTAATGCGGGTAAATCGACATTTATTCGCGCTGTGTCATCCGCCACTCCAAAGGTTGCCGATTATCCCTTCACAACACTTATTCCCAATCTGGGCGTAGTTAAGGTCGATGCTTACCGATCCTTTGTTGTGGCAGACATCCCCGGACTTATCGAAGGCGCGTCAGATGGTGCGGGCCTTGGTATTCGGTTTTTGAAACACCTAACGCGCAACCGGATTCTTTTGCACATTGTCGATCTAGCGCCCTTAGACGAGAGTGATCCTGCTGAAGCGGCCAAGAGTATCGTTCGGGAGCTAGAGCGATTCAGCCCAACACTTGCTTCACGCCCTCGCTGGCTTGTTTTGAATAAGGTTGACTTAATCGACAACGAGCAACGAGCGGTGCGCCGTCAAGCGGTGATCGATGCCTTAGGATGGAACGGTCCAACCTATGAAATGGCCGCGATATCGAAAACAGGTACGAGTGCGCTCGCCGGTGACCTGATGACCTGTATTGAAGAATTGAAGGCGGCAGAGCAGGCGAGTGACGAGGTTGCTGAAGAAGAACGCAATATTCAAAATCGTATGCAACAAGAAGCTCGTGAGCGTATCGAGCATTTGCGATCTGAGCGCGTTTCACAACGACAAGCCCAGCAACAGCAGCAAAAGCAGCTCGAGGACGACGATCATGACGTCGATGATTTGGACATCGAGGTGGAGTATCGCCATTGAGTGCCAACCAGCGTAGCCATTTGGCCGAAGCTAAACGATGGGTGGTTAAGGTCGGTAGCGCATTGCTAACGGCAGATGGTCGTCGTTTAGATCACGGTGTAATCCACAACTTAGTACAGCAGTTAGTTGCGCTACGTGAGCGCGGCTGTGAGGTTATTCTGGTTTCTAGCGGTGCGGTTGCAGCGGGGGTGGTGCGACTAGGTTTAGCGCAGCGTCCGAGTGAATTACACGATTTACAGGCAGCAGCAGCGGTCGGCCAGTCGGCGCTTATCCGCGCATATGAAGACGCGCTTGGTCCTCACGGCATCACCACTGCGTTAGTGCTTTTAAGTCACGACGATATTCGCGCTCGTGATCGTTATCTCAATGCTCGCGGTACTTTAAGTACCTTATTGCGCATGGGCGTTCTGCCTGTTGTTAATGAAAACGACTCAGTGGTTACGGATGAGATTCGGTTTGGCGATAACGACACCCTTGCAGCGTTAGTGGCTAACCTTGTCGATGCCGATGCACTGCTTATCCTCACCGATCAAGAGGGGTTGTTTAACAAAAATCCCACTGAACATGCCGACGCAGAACTGATCGGGCAGGCGGACGTTACTGACGAACGGCTCGATGACATGGTGGGCGGCGGAGGCCAGTTTGGGCGCGGAGGTATGGTGACTAAATTACGTGCCGCTCGCTTGGCTGCGCGATCAGGTACTACAACGATTATTGCCAATGGGCGCGAACCTAATGTCATTCCGCTGGTGGCTGCTGGGAATTCATTGGGTACGTTCTTCACAACCGACGTTCGACCAGAAAGCGCGCGCAAGCAGTGGCTTGCTAGCCTTATGCATAGTAAAGGCTCGCTTACGCTTGACGATGGTGCTGTGATTAGCCTGACCGAGCAAGGTCGATCCTTATTACCTATCGGTATCGCTTCAGTAGCGGGTAATTTCGTGCGCGGTGACCTTGTAAGTTGTCGAGACGGGGCGGGTAAAGAGATAGCCCGAGGGTTAGTCAATTACAGCAGCGCAGAAGCAGAGAAGCTTATCAGAACGCCCTCATCGGCCATTGAGATGGTCTTAGGCTACGGCGGTGATCCTGAAATGATTCATCGTGACAACATGGTTAAGGTGTAGCGTGTGACCTTGGTTTTACTCAGCAGTTATTGTGTGGCCGTCTTTGCAGCGTCGATGCTAGGTGCTTGGCTTCCGCGCCGTTTTCACATGACGCACACTCGAACTCAGCTCACCATGAGTTTGGTAGCGGGCCTCATGTTGGGCGTGGCATTCTTCCACCTCATCCCCCATAGCGCCACCAACCGTGGCTCGGATATTGATCTGACCATGACGTGGGTGGTGGCAGGCCTAGTCTTTATGCTGTTGTTACTTCGCTTGTTTCATTTTCATCAGCATGACTTTTCCCACAGTGAAGTTGCCTGTAGCCATCCTGCCGATGATCATCATCACGCAGCGGCCCATGAACATGCTCATGCAACGCCCGCTAAAAGCCCATTTACTTGGTTGGGTTTATTATTGGGTCTGAGTATTCACACGGTGATTGATGGCATCGCACTGGGTGCGGTTATGCGTGCAGAGCCGGATGGAAGTGCCGGTATTTTGGGGCTAGGCGTCTTTCTCGCCATATTGCTTCACAAGCCTCTCGACTCTTTATCGATAGAAACGGTTGCGTCTGCGTCGGGTTTGCCCGCTAGTCAGCGACAATTTATCAGCGTTGCCTTTGCATTACTTTGCCCGATAACTGCACTGATGTTCTGGTGGCTGATTGATCCCATGCAATCGGGGGGTGTGCTATTACCGGCTGCATTGGCTTTTTCGGCGGGCGCGTTTATTTGTATCGCGCTGGGCGATTTGCTGCCAGAAGTGCAATTTCACAGCCATGATCGTATCAAGCTGACGTGTTTGTTTGTCCTGGGCATTGGTCTTGCGTGGTCTATTGGGATGCTCGAGCCGGCCCATGGCCTTTAGCGCTCAGCGCCCATTTCGATGGCCCGATGTTGGCAATCTTGCCCATCGAACGGCCTGGACACCCATCCAGCAAGTTCACGCTCAATACGCGCTGTGAGCGCGTCAATATGCTCGGGCTCGGCGTTGAGGCAAGGAATGTATTCGTAACGCTCACCTCCGGCCTCCAAAAAGTAGTCGCGGTTTTCCATGCCAATTTCTTCAATCGTCTCAAGGCAATCCGCCGAGAATCCTGGGCAGATGATTTGTACGGACTTTGCACCTTGGTCGGGTAGCGCCTTTAACGTGTCATCGGTATACGGTTTAAGCCATTCCTCTCGGCCGAAACGTGACTGA
>CAJQLP010000069.1 GCA_905479205.1 uncultured Luminiphilus sp. | reverse complement strand
GATCTAATAATGGCGCGGCGAGTTGCGCTGAAGCGTCCTGAACACTAACAATTCCTTCGTTAAAGCCGGGCACATCGACAACATTAATGGGCGTGGTGATTGTGACCGCGTGGTCGTGGGATTCGAGCGTACTAAAGGCAATGTCAGCGGCTTCGAGGCGCTGCAAATAACTTGCTTGTTGCTCTCGAAGACAGTTAATGCGCAGCGTAAAAGAGGGATGACTTCGGTATGCGGTTGCAATGTTATTACGGTCATCGGGCCATTGCTTGCCAATTTCTTGCCACCACCAATCGGGCAGGGCGGCGCGCGCTGCGTCAGATAATGCGCCATTAACAGCGTCTTGGTCACGCTGATAGCTGCGAAGCAGCCCATTAACAAGACCTCGAGCCCAAACCTTGCGGAGATCCTTAACGCCGTTAACCGTCTCTGATACGACCGCGTGGGGTGGCACGCGCATACAATTAAGCTGGTACAGGCCGAGCAGTATTAAGCAGTAGATGTCGGCGTCTTTTGCTTTTAGTGGTTTGCTGAGCAAGGCCTCAGCTATTGCATTCATTCGAGGCCATTCGCGCAACGTTCCGTGTACTAACTCACTAACAAGTGGGCGGCGTTCTGGGGGTGCTTTGCTAAGAATATCTGGCAGAATTCGGTGTAAGGAATGTCCCGAAACAACGGCTGCCAATGCTGTGGCCGCTAAGGCTCTTGGCTTCACGAGTTTTCAGGTATCGAATGAGTAAAAATGGCACCAAGGGTAAGTTGTGTCGCCCTACCGTTTAACAATGTCGCGATGTTCATTGGTCGACTTCCCGAAAATTGTGCTTCGGTTACCACCAGTTGACCTTCGCCGCATTGGATAACCAAGTTGTGTTTGTTCGCTTCAATCACGGTGCCTGGAGGGGCGTCGCTGCTGTCTTTTCGCGTATGGGCCATCCAGAATTTGACTCGCTCGCTACCCAAAAAGCTGAAACAGTTGGGGGTAGGGTTAAACGCTCTGATTCGTCGAGCGATGGCCCCTGCGTTATCTTGCCACTCGATCGCATACTCTTCTTTAGCAATTTTATGCGCGTAATTTGCCTTGTGGTGGTCCTGGGGTTGCGCTGCGGCCAAAGAAGCGTCGATGTTGTCGAGTGTAAATAGCAGTGCTTCAGGCCCGATTTCGGCGAGGCGGTCGTGTAGCGACCCTCCGGTTTCGTCAGGCAATAATGGTATCTGCTTAACATTGAGCATGGGGCCTGTGTCTAGTCCGGCCTCCATTTGCATAATAGTGACACCACTGACTTCATCGCCTGCTTGCACTGCGCGCTGAATAGGCGCCGCTCCGCGCCAGCGTGGCAGTAGGGAGGCATGAACGTTGAGGCAACCGAAGCGAGGAATATCCAGTACGGTTTGGGGCAGTATCAAACCGTAGGCAACCACCACCATAATATCGGCGTCAAGCTCACGTAATGTTTGTTGGGTGTCCTGGCTTTTTAACGTCAGCGGTTGGAGTACCGGCACTTCGTGCGCTGCAGCGAGCTGCTTGACGGGCGAGAGCTTTAGTTTCTTCCCGCGACCCGCTGGGCGGTCGGGTTGGCTCAGCACAGCGACGATTTCATGGTCGCTCTCGAGCAGCGCTGCCAAATGCGTTGCAGCAAAATCAGGGGTGCCAGCGAAAATAATCCGCAACGGTGCTGTCATCTTAAGCGCGCCGACGATGAGCTTTTTCAAGTTTTCCGCGAATTCTCTGTCGCTTTAACGGTGACAAATAGTCAACAAAGAGCTTGCCTTCGAGATGGTCGATTTCATGTTGCAAGCAAATGGCAAGCAGACCATTGAGCTCTTCAGTGTATTCCACGCCCTCTCTATCAAGGGCTGTGACCCGAATGGTTCGAGGACGATTAACAGTTTCAAAAAATCCGGGTACCGATAGACACCCTTCATCATATTCACCCAACTCTGGGTCTAACACGTCGATGACAGGGTTGATGAATACTCTGGGCTGATCCCTGTCTTCCGAGATATCCATAACAATAATTTGTTCGTGGACATCGACTTGAGTTGCGGCTAAGCCGATCCCGGGGGCGTCATACATGGTTTCAAACATATCGTTGATCAGTTGTTTGATGCGACCATTAACCGCGCCTACCGGCTTCGCAACAGTACGTAATCTGGGGTCGGGGAACTCAAGAATGGGAAGCAGCGCCATGGTGATAAGTTATTCCTGACAGGTGTGTGGCGATGACATATGACGGCTTTTGTACTTGCCTATGTCACATTACCGGCTCAAACTGCAAGTGTAACGCGTTATCGGTTATCCCGTCCTCACACAAAGATGTGGGAAAGTTGCCAATTGGGAGTAGAGACTTGGGCGTCAAGAGCACAATGCGATCGATTAAACATCCGGCTTTGAGTTTGTTGGCCTGCCTTTTTGTAGTCGTCTTATCGGTACCGCCGGTAACCGCCCAAAGCAGCCAGCCCGACTCTGTACAGCTGAACTCTAATGTACCAATGACCTATATCGTTCAGAAAGGCGATACGCTGTGGGATATCAGTGGCATCTACTTAAAGGAGCCTTGGCGTTGGCCGATGCTCTGGGATAACAATCCGCAGATTGATAACCCGCACCTAATTTATCCTGGCGACGTTTTAGAATTGAGTTGGCAAGCCGGTCGCCCCAGGTTGCGGCTCGCTAGCCGCGGCGATGTTAAGTTATCGCCGTCGCTGCGCAGCGAAGCTCTCGATGCCGCAATCCCACCCATCCCTAGAGATGAGATTGACCCCTTCTTACGCGCTAACCGGGTTCTCGAGCCCGGCGATTTTGAAAAGCTGCCTTATTTAATTGCGGGTGATGCGCAGCGATTGTTGAGTAGTCTTGGGGATAAAGTGTATGGCCGTGGTCCCATCGACGCAGTGGATAGAACCTATGGTGTCGCCCGTAAAGGTTCGCCCATCGTCGATCCCGTTAGCGGCGAGATGCTGGGCGTGCATATTGGTGATATCGGAAATGCGTCTCTATTAGCGTCAGTGGATGCTGAGTTTTTGGATGCCGAGGTTAAAGAGTTTGAAGTGACCCGTATCACTGAAGAGGTGCGTATTGGCGATAGGCTGATACCGGTGGAGGAGGGCATTCTCGACGCCTATTTCCAACCCAAGTCGCCTGACGCCGACATTGAAGACGGCTTTATGGTCGCTGTAGATGGCGGTGTTACCCAAATCGGTCAGATGGATATTGTCACCATCAATCGAGGAAAGCGCGAAGGATTGGGCGTGGGCGATGTTCTCGCTATTTATCAAACGGGCGAGGTTGTAATTGACCCCATTGCTGGTGATGCAGTTTCTTTGCCTGATGCGCGCGCTGGCGTCCTGATGATTTTTGCAGCCTATGAGAAAGCCAGTTATGGGCTAGTGTTGAGCGCTAGCCGACCACTGTCGGTGGGTGACAAGGTTAAAAATCCTAGCGTGTAAGGATTAACCGTAACAAGATTC
>CAJQLP010000068.1 GCA_905479205.1 uncultured Luminiphilus sp. | reverse complement strand
CGTGGAGGAAAAAGCATGGCTGTACGAATCGTTGTCGCCGTCTAAGCGTTTCTTTACCTCTCCCGTGGTGATGATGCAGGGCCTAGAAGACTCTATCGTGTCAGTGGGTCAAGCCGAAGCCATGTCAGATGCCACACACCGCTACCTTGAGGGCATGGACCATTTCGATATGATCAACCCAGAGCGGGGCGCGGCCGGCGAGCTGGTCAAGTATCTGAGGCGAGGCTTTGACGAATGAATGTGAGTAAAGCCCAAGAACGCGATAGGTATGATTCGCTAGCCCCCCTGCGAGATCATTTTTGCTTGCCAGACAATACGATTTATCTCGACGGTAATTCATTAGGTGTACTGCCCAAAGCAGTTTTAGATCGATTGCAAATAACCGTGGCCACCGAGTGGGGCACAGACCTTATTAGCAGTTGGAACAACCACGGCTGGATAGGCCTACCCCAGTCGGTCGGAGAAAAAATTGCGCCTATTGTAGGTGCGGCACCAGGGCAGGTACTGTGCTGCGACAGCATTTCTATTAACGTTTTCAAGCTTTTGGCTACGGGCTTAGCACTGCGACCCAAGCGCACAACGATTTTGGTAGAAGCGCAGGATTTCCCGACTGACCGTTATATTGCGGAAGGCTTGGCTCAGCTGCTCGGCCCGGATCGCTGCGTGGTTAAGGCTGTGGCAGGTGATGAGCTCGAGCAAGCCTTAAATAGCGACGTCGCTGTTCTGTTGTTATCAGAGGTTAATTACCGCACGGGTTATCGGCATGATATGGCGGCGTTGACAAGATCAGCTCACGCGGTGGGAGCGCTTACCTGCTGGGATGTCGCCCACAGCGCCGGCGCAATGCCTGTAGCCTTTGATCAAGCAGACGTCGATTTTGGCGTCGGCTGCGGCTACAAGTTTTTGAATGGTGGGCCGGGCGCCCCGGCGTTTCTTTATGTCGCAAAGCGACTTCAGAACCAAGTGTCTCAACCCCTGTCGGGATGGCTCGGTCATCGACAGCCTTTTGACTTTACACCGTCCTATCAACCCGCCGACGGTGTGCTGCGGTATCAGGCAGGCACGCCATCGGTGATTGCGATGCGTGCTCTTGAGGCTGCCCTGGATATTTTTGACAAGGTGTCACTCGCAGCGCTGCGTGAAAAATCATTAGCGCTCACCAGTTTTTTTCTCGAATGCTTAGCCGACCAAACATGCTTTGAGAGCTTCGGGGTGCTCACGCCAAGTGACCCTGCGTGCCGCGGCAGTCACATCGCGATCACCCACGAGCAAGGCTTTGCGATTGCCCAGGCACTTATTGCGGCGGGTGTGATTGTAGATTTTAGAGCCCCCAATATTATTCGCTTTGGTTTCGCGCCGCTATACAATACGTTCGAAGATGCTGCGCGTAGCGCCGCTATTCTGGGCGCTATTATGGCGGAGACCCGTTATTTGGAGCCGTGTTTCCAGCGGCGTCAGAAAGTCACGTAGTCACGGTGGGCTTTGGCTACTCCAAGTAAACCACTCCTCACAGTGATCGCTAGTCAATGACCGATAAGCCCCTCGAGTCGATCGCAGAGCCAGCTAACGGCGCGCGCGCCGGGGATCGCTTTGTTGATCATAAATTCTTCTACATCGAACACGCTCATTGCACCGTTAAAGCCTAGCCACGGCAGCGGCTCGTGTTCCCAGCGACGTAGTTGCGACGCTAGATTACCCCGGTGCACCCAAGGCATGGATAGGCGAGGGGAGTCCACGGCTGCAAACCCCTCAGCTAAGGTCAGTGCAAATAAATAACTCGCACCCACGCCTTCGCCTATGTAACCGCCTGCTGTCGCTATGCGCTGCTGTGGGTCAAAGACAATGTGAGGCGTGAACGTTCTACCAATGCCTAAGCTTCCCTCCCACGAATGGGTAAACGTTACCTTATCGAGCTGGGGGAACAGTGCGCGTCCCAACGCTATGCGCTTGTTTGTACGGTGAGCTGATGCTGAAAATGAATCTCGTGCACGATTGTTGAATGCGTAAGCGCCTCGCGCGCCTACAATTAAGCGGTCATCGGCGGTGCGCTGCAGGTAGGTAGACGCTCTGCTGAGGTCACAAAAAGCTTCGTGCTGATCAAATCCAATGTCGTTCCACTGAGCGTGACTTAGGGGCTCTGTGCAAACTATACCGCTCTGAACGGCCAGTAGCCTCTTCTTCAGCGGGGGGTTACTCGAATAGGCTTCTGTGGCCCATATAATGTTATTTGCATTAACATTGCCTGAGGGCGTACCCAAAATCCCCGTATCTTCGAGGGTTGCGGGTGAGCGTTCGTAGATCGCGACACCTTTGTCACGTGCAGCGCGAACAAGACCTTGGAGCAATTTCGCAGGGTTCAGAGTGGCGATGAGCGGGGTGTAAATGCCCCCTTGGCCGTTATGGACACTGACGCGCTCAGTGAGCTCTTCGCGGCTTAGCCATCGGTAATCACGTTCGTCAAAACCCAGTTGGTGGAGAGATTCAAGGAGCGTTTCGGCGCGCAGGCCTTGAGCCGGGTAGCGTGCCGCACCAAAGATGCCACCTCCTTGTTTGAGATCACAATCGATAGCGAGCGCTTTGAGGCTACTCACGAAATTCGGCACGAGGTCGCGAAACTCGGTGATGACGTCTTTAGGGAGCAGCCCGGTGCCGTTACAAAATGCCGACAGTCCTTCGCAGGAACCCATTAGCCAACCGCCATTTCGCCCAGAGGCACCATGACCCACTCGGTGAGCCTCTAGTACGATGATCTTCTTATTGGGAAGTAACGTTTTTAGGTGGATCGCGGTCCACAGCCCAGTGAAACCCGCGCCGACAATCGCAAAGTCCACATCTTTATCTGCTGGTTCGACGCGCTGTGGTAGCTCAATGGGTGGTGTGTCATACCACCAAAGGCAATCGGTTCGGGGAAGCTCGGACATGTGTATGAATCAACTCGACGGGACGCGCGCAGGGTATATTGTCGATGAAACATACCATCGCTTGAAAGATAACGATATATTCTAAGCTGCCCATGCTAATAGAAGCCTAGTCCGGCTTTGCAATAATCAAGTAGCTAGATAACAAGTAGCTAGATAACAAGGAGCGACCTGTGTCGGAACAGCAAAAAGTGATTCACCATAGAGCTTGCCATCTCTGCGAGGCGATCTGCGGGTTGTTAATCGAGACACAAGACGATCAGATTATTAGCATCAAAGGCGATCCTGACGATCCCCTAAGTCGAGGGCACATTTGCCCGAAGGCGGTGGCACTCCAAGACATTCATTCAGATCCAGATCGACTGCGCTCACCGGTGAAACGAGTGCGTCAGGATGATGGCAGCGATGAGTTCGTTCCTATCCCATGGCCTGAAGCCCTCGACACCGTCGCATCGGCCCTAGTCAAAACGGTTCAAGACAATGGCGTAGACAGCGTTGGCGTTTATTTGGGTAATCCGACGGTTCATAACTACGGCATGATGACTCACCAAGGTTCGCTGTTCCGGCATTTGAGAACGCGCAATCGGTTTTCCGCAACGTCAGTTGATCAATTACCGCATCACCTTGTTTCCCTGTGGTTATTTGGCCACAAGCTTCTGTTCCCGATACCGGATATCGATCGCACCGATTACTTCCTAATGCTGGGTGCTAATCCCATTGCGTCAAATGGCAGTATTTGGACCGTCCCGGATGTACGCAAGCGAATAAAATCACTGACTGCGAGAGGCGGCAAGTTGGTGGTCGTCGATCCAAGAAGAACCGAAACGGCAAGTCTGAGCAGTGACTATATAGCGATTAAGCCCGGCTCTGATGCCTGGCTGTTACTCGCGATCATCCGCACCATTATGGTCAAGGGCTGGGTTCGCCTGCGGAATCTACAGGATTTTGTAGTGGGCCTTGAAGCCATCGAGTCTGCTGTCGAGCGCTTTACCCCAGAGCTTGCGTCGGAGAAAACGGGTATTAGCGCTGAGCACATCGAGCAAGTGGCGTATGACTTTGCGCACGCCGATGCGGCCATCTGCTATGGACGTATGGGGGTGTCAACGCAGCGCTACGGTGCGCTGTGTCAGTGGGCAATTCAGGTACTCAATATCTTGACAGGTAACCTCGATCGCGAAGGCGGTAGCATGTTCACGCTGCCAGCCGTGGATCAGGTGGAAAATACCACTCCGGGAGGCTTCGGACGGCATTCCTCGAGGGTCAGTCAGCTACCAGAATTTGATCGCGAGCTACCGGCATCCGTATTAGCTGAAGAGATTACAACCGAGGGAGAAGGGCAAATTCGTGTTCTGTTCACTGGAGCAGGGAATCCGGTTCTCTCGACCCCGTCAGGACACAAGCTTGATGACGCGCTGGAGGAACTGGACTTCATGGTGTCTCTTGATCCATGGATCAATGAAACGACTCGCCATGCAGATATCATTTTGCCGCCGACATCGCCGCTTGAGCACGATCATTACGACCTCGCTTTCCACGTTAATGCGATGCGCAACACTGCGCGCTATAACCCACCGATTTTTGAAAAAGCCGACAGCGCCCTGCATGATTGGGAGATCTTCGAAGCCCTAGGCCAGCGCGTAGCCGAAGGTTTAGGTCTGGATAGCAAGCCTTCACCAGCACCTGAGGTCATCATCGACTTTGGCCTAAAAGCAGGGCCCTACGGGCAAGCGAGCGCCGAGCAATTAGATCTTGCGATGCTTAAGCGCAATCCTTCGGGGGTTGATTTAGGTCCTCTGAAGCCTTTGCTTCCGGGCCGTTTGAAAACGCCCGCTCAGCAGATAGACCTCGCCGTCCCTGCAGTTCTGCACGACTTGGAACGATTGCTAAACGATACCGACAGCGATGCGCCATATAGCCTCATTGGGCGACGACATGTACGAGACTGTAATTCATGGATGCACAATTTCCGTCGTCTGGTAAAGGGTAAAGACCGCTGCACGTTGATGGTCAACCCGGTAGATGCCGAGCGGGAGGGCTGGTGTGCAGGCGACGATGTCCAGATTGCCAGTAGCGCTGGATCAGTTCGAGCGAAGGTCGAGGTGAGCGAAGAGATTATGGCGGGTGTCGTCAGTTTGCCCCACGGTTACGGCCATAATCGCAATGGCACGAAAATGACTATCGCCAATGATCATGCGGGTGTTAGCTGTAACGATGTCACCGATGCACGGTATTTCGACGCATTGAGCGGTAATGCCGCGATAAATGGCGTCCCTGTGCACGTGACAGCGGCGGAAAGCTAGGTCGATTAGGCAAAAATTTGTGAGGCATACTAAGCCCACTTCATACCCCAACGTCGGTATAATGGGGGCTGATTCTATGAGGCGTCCCCATGACCACGAAACTCATACCTACGGTGCAGGTTGCCAGCGGTGAAAAGTTTGTCAATGACCGAGGTATTGCTGCGATAAAAGACGGCATTAAGCGTTCGACAGAGGATGCAGGTCGACTCGCGAAACCCGACTGGCTTCGCATGCGTATAAAAAGTAGCCCCAAATTCGAAAAAGTGCGCGGCATTGTTCACGAGCATCGCTTGGCGACCGTTTGTGAGGAAGCAAAGTGCCCGAATATGAGCGAGTGCTGGAGTGCGGGTACCGCCACTATTATGCTAATGGGCGATGTCTGTACGCGCGCATGCCGTTTTTGCTCAGTTAACACGGGTAACCCAAAAGGTTGGCTAGATGCGGAAGAGCCCGCCAATACGGCCCAAGCAGTGCAGTTGATGGGGCTGAAATATGTAGTGCTCACATCGGTTAACCGAGACGATTTAGACGACGGAGGCGCGGGTCACTACGCTGCAGTCGTCAAGGCCGTAAAAACGCTTAATCCTGAGACTGCGGTGGAAGCTTTGACACCTGACTTCCTCGGAGATTTATCGGCCGTAGATACGCTCGTCGCCTCGGGAATCGAAGTTTTCGCACAGAATATCGAGACAGTTGAGCGATTGACGCATCCTGTGCGCGATCCGCGCGCAGGCTATCAGCAAACACTCGATGTGCTTGTACGTGGCAAGCGTAGTCGTCCGGACGTGATTACCAAGACCTCATTGATGCTTGGATTGGGTGAAACTGAAGACGAGCTTAAGCAGTGTATGGACGACTGTCGCGCCCATGACGTCGACGTACTAACGCTTGGGCAGTACCTGCAACCCACGCGGAACCACTTTCCTATTGCGCGCTACGTCACGCCAGATGAGTTCGAGCTATATCGAGAATGGGGTTTGGAGCGGGGCTTCCGAGAAGTTGTTTCGGGCGCCTTCGTCCGCTCAAGTTATCGCGCAGAGCGAGTGCTAGAGGGTAATAACGTCGGTCTAGATTGATGTCCCGACGGAACGGCGAATTGATTGATAGGGCGCTAGCTTTTCAGTCAGTTAGCCGCCAGTAGCTGCAGAGAGTCACTTATGGCCACAGAATTTACTAGAATCGGATTGCTTGGTCGTCGTGAGCATCCAGGCGTCGCAGAGATCGTTGCTGACTTACTCAAGTTGCTCGATGCCCGCGGCATTGAAGTGACTATGGAGGACAGGCTTGCCACATTAGCGCACTTCGAAAAGCGATCTATGAAGTCTCGCGACGCGATTGGGGCGATGGTGGACTTAGCGATTGTTATTGGCGGTGACGGCTCTTTGCTGAGTGCAGCGCGCACGCTAGTGCGGCATGCGACGCCGGTAATTGGTATCAATCGAGGGCGGCTGGGGTTTCTCACTGACGTGAGTCCCGATGAATTGATCACTCAAGTTAATTCGGTGCTCGACGGCGACTACACGCGTGACTCGCGCTTTCTTCTGGATGTAGAGGTTCGTCGCGGGACTGAGATCATAGGCCAAGCGGAGGCACTCAACGATGTTGTCGTGAACTCAGGGGCTTCGGCACAAATGGTTGAGTTTGAGTTAACTATCGATGGCGAGTTTGTTTATCGACTCAATGCCGACGGTTTGATTTTGTCATCGCCCACTGGGTCGACCGCCTACTCTATGTCCGGTGGCGGACCAATTATGAACCCCGCTTTGGATGCGATTGCGATCGTACCCATGTTTCCACATTCGTTAACCAGCCGGCCAATTGTTGTCCATGGTGATTCCGAAATACGTATCGACGTCGTATCCCGTAATCAAATCCATCCGCCGGTAACTTGCGACGGTCAAGTGTCTCTTACTGCGTTGCCCGGCGACGCCGTTATTGTTCGTAAGAAGAAAGAGCGGCTTACCTTGCTTCATCCTCCTGGCTACAGTTTTTATGCGAGCTGCCGAGATAAATTACGTTGGTCCGATACCCTTGCCAAATAGCATCTTAAAGAATCCCGCCTCATTTGGATTAGTCGCCGTAAGTGCCCTCGTTTTTCTGCTGTTCTATCAGTTGCGGATTGTGAGCTTGTTGCAGCTGTTCAATTTTGTACCCTTTGAAGTGACGGCAGCAGGCACGCAGTTTGATAAGCCAGGGGATTGGTGGCGGTTCATAACGCCTGCCTTGTTGCATTTTAGTTGGATGCACTTGGTATTTAACAGCTTATGGATTTGGGAGTTTGGCCGCCGAATCGAGTCGCGAATTGGTTCCCTCAATTTACTGGGGCTATTTTTTGTCGCCGCTATATTCAGTAACAGTGTGCAGTATCTTGCATCGGGCCCCTCGGTATTTGGCGGGATGTCTGGTGTGGTGTATGCCTTCTTGGGATTTATCTTTGCGGGCAATTTGTTGCGCCCTAATTGGCTAGAGCCAGTGCCCGCGGGGCTGATGATATTCATGTTGATTTGGCTATTTATTGGCCTGACCGGCACTTTGAGTTTTCTCGGCATGGGCGCAATCGCTAATGGCGCGCACTTCGGTGGGTTGGTTGTCGGGTTTATTCTCGGCGGAGTTATAGGGCTTATTTCCCGAATGGGTAAACGTTAATAACGGAGTTTTTTCTTGTCTGATCCTTACCTCGAAACGATTAAAGCCATGGGGCGCGATGTGTATGACAACATGGTCGCTGCGGTACAAACAGGTCGCTGGCCGGATGGTCGCCGTGTGACTGGGGAGCAGCGCGAACATTGTATGAAAGCAATTATTGCGTGGGGCGAACTTAATTTAGCTGCAGAAGAGCGCATTGGTTACATCGATAAAGGCCACAAGGCTGGCGACAGTTGTGACGAGCCCCAACCCATTAAATGGCTACAGAACGAGGAGACGTCGTGACGTTGGTAACGGGTTCTATTAGAAAAATGCGCACAAGCCTGAGCAGCCCAGTAAGTTATGAGTGGGTTGCGGGCGAGCAAACGTTGGCGATGAATCAATTCCTCGGGCAGTCAATCAATCTGAATTTTTTGGGGAATATCAACTGCGTGCACTGCAACCGATTGACTAAAAAAAGCTTTAATCAAGGCTATTGCTATCCCTGTTT
>CAJQLP010000067.1 GCA_905479205.1 uncultured Luminiphilus sp. | reverse complement strand
CGCCAAAGTCAGCAATGTTAACGTCTTCGAAAGTGGTTTGGTCCGCCGTAAACTGCGATGCACCCAATAGCTGAACTGAAGTTCCTAGGAGGCTATTTCGGACGACTTCGCCAGTCACTTTCGCCCCGTTAAAAGTCATAGCGCTTCCATTATTTACACTGATAAAGCTCCCACCGCCGCCATCTATTATCGAGCCACTGACACCAAAGTGAGACGCAGAGCCAACTACAACCGGGAACGATGCGCCGTCCGAGGCATTCAAAATATCAGAGTCTTCTAGCTCTAGAAGCGAGCCGTTTACTAGAGCGAAACCAACAGGCGGCCGGCTTTGGCTAGGTAAATTAATTGTTGACGTTTGAACTAGAAGAGACGCTCCCGAGCCCAGCCAACCTGCAACATTGCAGTTGTTCACCGTTAAACCGCGGAAAGAGCCGGACCCCCCGTACATAACCACAGCGACAGTATTCTGATTATTACAGTCAATATCTGTATTGTTTATCGACAACGCCCCACGGGATCCCACACTCCTGATGCCACCTAGTAAACGGACGTTGTTAAGCTCTAACCGACCGCCACGCCCTCCTAAATAACCTGCCCCCCCACCCTCGACTGAGGTCAGCAATATGGGCTTTGGAGACCCAACGCCACTGATTTTAACGTCGCCAAGCTCATAGAGGCTCCCTTCACTATCAAGCTTAGTATTAGCGTTACACGTACCGCCCACCACTTCAATGTTGGTTGCTTTATTTGTGATTGCATTTAGCAAGGCATCTGGATCTGCATCACAATCAACAACCACGGCATCACCCAGCTGCTGATTTATGCGGGAAACTTTAGCGGAGAGGCTGTCGGGACCGATTATTTGCCCTGAGAGCTGTTGGATTTGCTCCGAGAGGTATTGGAAATTTTCATTAACTTTGGCTGGATCGGCAATGGTGTTGGGCGTAAAAGTATTCAGAGTGTTAGCGAAAGTGGTCAACGGTTGAACGACAATGCATCCTACGTAAATACATGCAGCGCGCAAACTAAGACTTTTTTTAATGTTAACAAGACCCATAGCCATAATCCTCTTTTTAATCGACTCTAACTGTTAGTTGATCTAAGCTAGAAGTCAAGGCGCTTCGTGGCAGGCACTCGGCCTCCTGAAAGACCGAAGCGATTCGTGCTGTTGATTTTGGGTTCATTAGAAGGAGGCTTTGATTTACGGTAGTTCAGGTTTAATGTAACTCATATGCAAGGTAACTCAATTGTTAGGAATTGATGCTTTTATAATCGTCTGTAGACTTAACAAATGAGCTGCGACAATTAAACGAGGCTTCCCATGAAATTTGTAGCGACGCTGACCACATTATTGATAACCCTGACTTCCCCACTAGCTGTTTTTGCAGATACCGCCGACAGTTTGGCAGTTACAGGTGAGAAACCCTTTGTTCTAATAGCGAGACTGCACGCGCGGCCAAGCGAAGTGGACGCTGTGTTGCGGCTGTCTGAAGCTGCTGATGAGGCAGTGAAAGCATCGGAACCGGGTATGCTTCTTCATACTTTCGATCAGGACCCTAGCGACCCATTAGGATTTGTTTGGACTGAGGTTTATGCAAACAGTGCGGCGCTTGCCTTTCATCTAGAGAATCCACCGCTTCAAAAGTACCTGGCCGATGTTAATCCACTGTTAGATAGTTTCACGGTTGAGCTGTACGGCGAGGTTTCTGCCGAAGTCGTCAATATGCTGAGATTTACAGGTACACCCACAACACATTTTGATAGCAAATTCGGGTACGTAAGAGACCTAAAACCCTGAGTTTTTAGTTCGGGTACCTTAGAAACGCGCTCAAAGAACGGTTAGCGAGATTTCTCGTAGTAGAAGAACAGCCAACGCGATCCAGCTCAACATAAATACACTAAAGCGTATCCAGACATGATTCACCAACACCTGAATCACAGAGTGCAGCAATCGTAAAATACAGTAGCTCCAGGCTGCGTACAGATGCACCATATCCGTATGACCTTGCGCCCAAATCACCATTATGACGGCATAAAATAAGGTCGGTTGCTCCCATAAATGATTGTAGTTATCTGCAACCCGCTCCACGCTGCTTGGAAATACCCCTCCCAACTGTGAGGGATGCGCCAGTTTCTGTAGATCCACGCCTTCCGCCTCGAGGCGCTTCGCGGCAGGAATACGGGTGGCATACATAAGCAGCATCATTACGAAACTCAGTAGCCCCATAAAAAGAATAGGTTGTAGGATCAAATCATTCATCGCAATGCCTCTCTAGTCGTTAGTGGGATCAATCAAAATCCCATGTTTGTCATACCATTTTTGTTGGCGAGAACATCATAGCGGCCGTCGCACAATCTGCACGTGCCTCCACCAACCAAGCAAGGTATGCTCTTGGCAGTTAACCTGTGGAGATCGCCATGAGCACTACGACCCTCGTTATTCTCGCCACTCTCGCCGTCCTGCTCGTCTGGGGCGTAGCGATCTACAATCAGTTAGTCACCCTGTTAAACCGCTATAAAAACGCTTTCGCGCAAATCGAAGTGCAGCTCAAACGCCGTCATGATCTCATACCTAACCTGGTCGAGACCGCAAAAGGCTATTTAACTCACGAGCGCGAGACGCTGGAGGCGGTTATTTCTGCGCGCAATGAGGCCGCGAGCGCCCTTAAAGCCGTTACCGAAAGCGGCATTGATGCAACGGCCATTCGTAATTTGGGTGGCGCTGAAACTGCCCTAGGGTCTGCAATGGGCAAACTCAATGTCGTTATGGAGGCCTACCCCGATCTTAAAGCCAGCGCTAACATGCAGCAGCTTTCGGAGGAGCTCACGTCGACCGAGAACCGCGTCGCCTTTGCTCGGCAAGGATTTAACGATGCTGTTATGGGTTACAACACCTACCGACAAAGTTTTCCGAACGTCGTTATAGCAGGTTGGTTTGGTCACCGAGAAGACGCCAGCCTCCTTGAATTCGCAGACTCAGAGCAAATTCAAGCAGCGCCCTCTGTCAGTTTTAGTTAAGGCATAGACCGTGGATTTCTTCCGCGAACAGGATGTTGCGCGGCGCAACTCCCGCCTGCTCACCGTACTATTTGCGCTTTCGGTCGTTGTTTTAATTATCCTCACCAATATCTTGGTTGCGGGCGCACTGTTATTTCGCGACGGTGCGTCCCCTGGAGAGCATGAGTCGGTCATTGCCATGTTTCATAGCATCGACTGGCGCCTATTTTTCACGATCGGTGGCGGCATAGCGTTTGTGATCGGCATCGTGGTGCTAGTTAACTGGCTGCGCTTTGCTCAGGGCGGCAAGACCGTCGCTGAGGCGCTCGGCGGACGTCCGGCACTGCCCTCCACCTCCGACACTCTCGAACGTAGAGCTCAAAACATTGTGCAAGAGATCGCTCTCGCCGCGAACATGCCTGTCCCTCCTTTATACATTCTCGACGACGAGCGCGGCATTAACGCATTTGCCGCGGGCGTAAGCCCCGGCGATGCCGTTGTCGCCATAACCCGCGGCGCGATGGTACAGCTGACACGCGACGAACTGCAGGGCGTTATCGGGCATGAGTTCAGTCATATCCTCAACGGCGATATGCGCTTAAGTATTCGCTTAGCTGCGATGCTGCGCGGTATCACCTTTATCGGCGACGTGGGCACCGTCTTGATGCGAAGCGCTGCCTATAGTGGCAATCGACGACGCAGTGACAGCAAGAACAATAACGCCGCTGCGGGTCTTGCGATTGGCTTGGGACTTTATTTAATCGGTCTTCTCGGTGGCTTAATGGCAGGGATTATCAAGTCGGCGATTTCAAAGCAAAAAGAATATCTCGCAGATGCCTCAGCCGTGCAGTTCACGCGTAATCCTGAGGGCATAGGCGATGCGCTCAAGGTTATCGGGGGCTACACACCAGGTACGCTAGTACACGCCGCCCGAGCGGAAGAGTTATCACATCTGTTTTTCGGTCAGGTGAAGCACCGTTTGTGGTCTCTGTTCGCCACTCACCCACCGTTAGCAAAGCGTATTGAACGAATCGATCCCTCTTGGAATGGGCAGTTTATTCAACGGAGCACAAATCACCGCAATCTCGAAGCCAAGCTGGCGGAGGAGATGGGGGTTAATCAAGCCTCACGGGCAATGGCTGCGGCAGGCCTCGCAGCCACCATTGACCTTTACCAACCACCGCCCACCGAGCAAAAGGTTTCACTAGAGGGCCGCGCAACGCCCGCGCTCGCCGCTGTAGTTATCGATGACGCACGCGAACCCCTCGGCGCGATGAGCCTGATCCTCGCCTTACTTTGGCACACTGACCAAAATTCCAAGCAACTTGAGGCGGTGCGAGCAGCCAATATTAGAGGTCTTGAAGACATAGTTGCACAGCGGGGGAAGGAACTTGCCAATCTAACACCTGACCTTCGATTACCATTAATAGAGCTGTGCTTGCCCACATTAAAAACCTTATCGGTAAGCCAGTACCAAGCTTTTAAAGGTTTATTACTGTCCTTTATTCGTGCCGATGGCCGAATCGACTTATTTGAGTGGTGTCTTTTTCAACTGGTGCGCCACTATCTCGACCCTGAGTTTATGCGCATAAAACCGGCGAAGCCTCGATATAAAACCCTCCACGACGTAGCTCCGTCATTGACTATAGCGCTCGGTACACTCGCCCATTTAGGTCAAGGCAATACTGAACAGGCGTTTAATCGAGGCTGTGAAATCGCCGTACTCAATCTGACGCTGCCACCACTTGAGAATGTGGATATTCGCGAGTTTAGCCGCGCCATTGAACGCCTAGCCAACTGTTACCCATTGCTCAAAGTTACCGTATTGAAAGCGATGGCCGAGGTGGCACGTACCGATGGCGAGATTTGCCCGCGCGAGCTTACCCTCATCAAAGCAATAGCCGCCGTCATCGACTGCCCCTTACCCAATCAGCTGATCGCAGACGTTATAAAATGACACTTGTCGTCAAAAACGAGCAGTTCATCACTTTGGGGTGGTTTTTCGGTCCCGAAGGCGTAGACTGACCGTGCGTTGGATTTCAAAGATAGAGACTAACGTACGCTGACAGGAGGTCGGCAAAAAGGTTCGCGGCGCGACATTGTGCGCTGATCTGTGAAAGAAAAAAGTAACCGAGTCATCGCACAAGGAGGTGCATAATGACAAATCAACCTGAACCACATCTGATAAATGCGGGTAACCGCTTACGTAAACGAGCTTTAGCGTTTACACCACCACCACCCGATGTAGACTATGCCCAGATAGCAGAAGCGACAGATCTACCCCCTGAGTCGCTATCTAAAACCACGGCAAAAGTACTGCACTTATTGCTCACGCGAGACCTATCACGCTTACGATCAGACACTGTGGCAGACGAGTTAGGTGTTAGCCCAACCACGTTGCGAAGGCGTCTACGCGCAGACCGTATGCATTACCAAGAGCTGCTGGACTTAGCGCGCCAGTATCGCTGTGAGAAACAATTGGGTAGGGCTTGGGTGCCGGGCAAAACGTTGGCGTGGGATTTAGGCTACGCCGAGGTTAATAGCTTTTACCGGGCCTTCAAGCGCTGGACTGGCAATAACTATAGCAACGTTAAATTAAGCTATATCTGAGTACTGTTAGGGCCTCAGCCGAGGCCCTACATACGCGAGTGAACGATTACGTTAAATCTTACCCGTCATGTCGTAGACCCAATAGCCCACGTGTTCGTGTAAGGCACGACTCGATCGAGCAAGGCGGTAATAGGTAGGCAACCAACCCGGCACGAGAGGCTCAAACTTAGGAAGTTGATGATCAGTCGCCGCGGCCGTCACTTGTAGGCCCTGCTTTTCAAATAACGCCAGTGCACGTCGCATATGAGCACCACTTGTCACCAGTAATATGTGCCGATAACCCGCCTGTTTAAGTATTTTCCCTGCGTTCACAGCATTTTCATGGGTGGTACGACTCGCGGTTTCGAGGATCAATGCGGAACGCGGTATCTTCAGAGCGACAAACTTCTCGGCTAAGAGGTCCGCTTCGGCCCTGTTGGGTGGATGCGATCCACCAGAGATCAAAATAGTCGGAGCTTTACCTGCATAGTAGAGCTCAGCCGCCGTGAAGACTCGGTCGGCGGCATTGTTGAAATCGGCCCCATGGCCAAAACGTGATTCTCCTTCGGTGGCACCTCCAAGGAGGACAATGACATCCGCACTGGGTAATTCTTCGGGTGAAAACCCTGGGTGTCGGCCCTCGAGGGGCGTGACCAGCCAACTTGAACCGAACTCGGTAGACGGAACATACAGAATGATAAAAGCGAGCAGCGCCATTAACCAAGAAAAACCACGTCTCCCAGTAATACCGCCGAGTACCGAGAAGAAGAGTAAGACGAGACCCAGTGATAGCGGGTAAACCAGCAGTGACAGGATCTTCGTCAGCATCAGCATAATTAATTATCCAAATGGGCTCTTTAGAACAATTGTTTCTTCACGATCCGGCCCCGTGGAAATAATGTCAATAGGTGCGCCCACGAGTTCTTCAATTCGGTTGATATAAGCACGCGCATTGGCGGGCAAGCCATCAACTGACTTAACACCGACCGTTGATTCTGACCAACCGGGCACCGTCTCGTAAACCGGCATCAGGGCGTCGTAGTCACCCGCATCAATGGGGTTAGAAATACTTTCGCCCTGTGCATTCTGGTAACCGGTACATATAGAAATAGTCTCTAAACCATCGAGCACATCTAGCTTAGTCAGGCATATACCCGATACAGAGTTGATATTGACAGCCGTTCGCAGTGCTACCGCATCGAACCAACCGCAGCGGCGAGGGCGGCCGGTAGTAGCGCCAAACTCGTGGCCACGTTCCGCCAAGCGCTGACCAACAGCATCAAACAATTCGGTCGGGAAGGGGCCCGAGCCCACTCGTGTTGTGTACGCTTTGGTAATGCCGAGCACGTAATCGAGATACAGGGGACCAAAACCAGAACCCGTAGCGGTACCGCCTGCGGTGGTATTTGAACTCGTCACGAACGGGTACGTACCGTGGTCAATATCGAGTAATGAACCTTGTGCGCCCTCAAACAAAATAGAGGCATTATTACGTCGATGCTCATGCAAAATGGAGGTCACGTCGCCCATCATAGGTAGCAGTTGCTCACCTTCACGGCGTGCCTCTTCGAGGACTTCCTCAGGATCAAGGGCCTCAACTCCGTAGTAATGGACGAGCGCATGGTTGTGATAATCGAGTACTTCACGCAACGTCGATTCAAAATACGCTGGATTGCGTAAGTCGCCCAAACGCAAACCGCGTCGAGCCACCTTGTCCTCATATGCGGGCCCAATACCACGCCCGGTTGTACCAATTTTATTCTCGCCGCGACGCAGCTCGCGCGCCTTATCCAAGGCGACGTGATAAGGCAAGATTAACGGGCACGCAGAAGAAATAATCAAGCGATCTCGCACAGGGACATTACGCGCCTCGAGCTCTGCAATTTCCTTGAGCAGTGCCGAAGGAGACAACACAACGCCATTACCAATAAGGCACTCCACGTTTTCTCGTAAGATGCCCGACGGAATTACGTGCAGTACGGTCTTCTCACCATTGATGACCAATGTGTGGCCCGCGTTATGACCGCCTTGAAACCGCACGACAGCATCTGCCTGCTCCGTTAGCAGGTCGACAATCTTTCCTTTGCCCTCGTCACCCCATTGGGTTCCGAGTACGACAACGTTCTTGCTCATTGCAACTCCAGTTACGCTCGCGGTTCACAGACCCAATCGGTTCCGTGTTTAATCAATTGTTCATTACAGCGATGGTCGTGCTCGCCATTGTGCGCGCGAATAACAACGCAGCCGTCTTCGCGCAGGTGGTTTATCGTCAATTCAAGATCTTGGTCAAACACTACCGGCGCCGAAATAACTCGACGCGAGTTGATCTCGAGCTGAGTAGCCGCAGTTAGGGCCTTCAAATCGCAAGCGAAGCCGGTAGCAGGACGCGCTCGGCCAAAAACGCTACCCACATTGTCATAACGGCCACCTTTCGCAATTGCAGCGCCATAGCCGTCAATGTACGCGGCAAACACCAAACCCGTGTGGTATTGGAAACCGCGCAACTCTGCGAGGTCAATATAAATGGCAACATTGGGGTGGGCACGCTCTATCGCGCTAACTACAGCTTCGACTTCATCAATTGCACGCTTAGCACTGGGCAAATCGGCGACGAGCGCGCGCGCTTTGGACAAGACATCGGTAGAACCATGCAATTGAGTAAGTGCTAGCAGTGAAGCAGCTAGCTCAGCGGGCAATCCAACGATGGCAGCCTCGAGATCGGGCAACGATTTTCGTTGCAACGCATCGAACACCGCCTCACCGATATCAGTAGCCCTATCGAGTTCTGCCAGTAACGCCTCGTAAACACCCACGTGGCCGATATCCAGGGTAATTGTGCAATCTTGCCCGGCCGCACGAGAAACCAGCGCCAGCATCAAGTCAATGATCTCAAGATCCGCACTCGGGTCAGCACAGCCGTAAATCTCTGCGCCTAGTTGAATAGGCGAACGGCCCGCCATCAGTGACTGCGGCGCACTGTGTAAAGTCGATCCCGCATAACAAAGTCGCGTCACGCCTTCTTCACACAAACTGTGTGCATCAATGCGCGCAGTTTGCGGCGTCATATCAGCACGAACACCCAGTGTGCGACCGCTTAATCGGTCAGAAAACTTACAGGTGAGCACATCGAGATCCGCTCCCAAGCCGACTAAAAGAGAATCTGTGAATTCTACCAGTGGCGGAATAACGAATTGAAAGCCCCAACGCTCGCACTCATCGAGCAACGCACGACGCATATGCTCCACCGCGCCTGCGCGATCGGGCAATAATTCATCGATACCATCGGGTAGTAACCAGCGCTTATCGGAAGTCATAAGTGTGCGTTCGAACCAGTAATAATTGCTTTATTAGGCGGAGCGCGGATCTTACCACAGCCAATCGGCGGACGCAGTTAGGAGAACCGTCGCCTTTTACCAAATTATGCCCCTAGAGCATGCCCCGAGCATCGGTATTAATGAATCCATGGCTTAACAGTAAAACGGCGGGCTAATTGCCCGCCGTATTGTTTTCGCAGGCAGCACTGATACCGTGCCGGCTGAGATGCGTCAGATTTACTTACCCGCGTTAGGATTTCTCAGGTATTGGAAGAACTGACTGTCAGGCTCCACCAGCATAATGTCGCCGCCACCCGAGAAGGTCTCTTGATAAGCCCGCAAACTGCGGACGAAAGAGTAGAACTCGGGATCACGGTTATAGGCCTCTGAGTACACTTGGGTCGCCAGAGCATCGCCATCACCGCGAATAATCTCAGCATCACGAAAGGCATTCGCCTCTAAAACGGTCACTTCACGGTCCGCAGCGGCGCGTATTCCCTCCGCTAATTCCTGACCTTGCGATCGCAGCTCGCGAGCTTCTTTCTCTCGCTCAGCATTCATACGTCGGTAAACTGAGTTTGATACATCGGGTGGTAAATCGATTTTCTTAACTCTAACGTCGATAACCTCGATACCCAACTCCTGGTTGGCCACTTGGGACAAGCGCTCAGTAATGGCTTCCATAAGTTCATCGCGCTCACCGGATACTACTTCTTGCACCGTTCGTGCGGCCACTTCGTTGCGCAAACCATCGTTAATACGCTGAGAAAGGAGGCCAGCCGCCCTCGCCTCTTCACCGTTAGTCGCGGTGTAGAACTTAGCAGTATCTTTGACGCGGAACTTGGCATAAGAATCAACAATCAGCGCTTTTTTCTCTTGCGTGAAAAAACGCTCAGGGTTGGAATCGACGGTTAGAATCCGACCGTCGAAAATGCGTACGTTGTTAACAAACGGTACCTTGATGTGTAACCCTGGCATTAGATTGGGATTAACAACCTCACCAAACTTAAGTAACACGCCGCGCTCGGTTTCACGGATAACGTAAATCGAGTTGCTGCCAATGATAAGCAGCACGGTAGCCAGTAAGCCCACCCACATTTGCTTAGCGCTCATTATCGGCCTCCTCGTCGAACGTCATTGTTGTTGATTTCTCGACGAAGCTCTTCCGTCACGCGCTCGGTAATTTGGCGTAAGGCACTTTCGCTGAGTCCGGAGCGACTGCTACCACCCGCACTCTGTCGGGAGGCATCAGCCGCAGGTGCCAGCTTATCGAGGGGCAAGTACAACACGTTGTTGCCGCCCTCAACGTCCACCAATACCTTGTTGGTATTAGACATGACGGTTTGAATGGCATCGAGATAAAGTCGCTCACGAGTCACCTCTGGCGCCTTCTCATACTCGGCCAGTAAGCGCTTGAAGCGGTCGGCTTCACCATCTGCCGTTGCAACAACTTGCTCACGGTAAGCATTGGCCTCCTCCATCATTCGCTGAGCTCGACCACGAGCCTCAGGAACAATGCCATTAGCATAGGATTGGGCTTCGTTTTTAACCCGCTCTTCGTCCTCACGCGCCTTGATCACGTCATCGAATGCACCTTGGACTTGTGCAGGTGGTTTACCTTCATCGATATTGACTTTTGAGACACGAATGCCCGTACCGTAATCGTTCAAGTAACCCTGCAAACGATCACGCACCTCAATAGCTAACAAGGCACGACCTTCGGTCAGCACCAGATCCATTGTGGTATCACCAACCGCATGTCGCAGCGCACTTTGGGCCGCGTGCTGTAGTGAAATCTCAGGGTCGCGAACCTGCAGAACAAACTTCTCTGGGTCGTCAATGACGTATTGCACCGACATGCTGACCTCAACGATGTTTTCATCTTGCGTTAACATCACTTCGCGAAAGCTTGCTGCACGAACCTTCGTGGTGTTCACAGTGACCACTTCATCGATGATCGGTGGGTTCCACTGTAAGCCGGGCTGAAGTGTCTCAGTGTATTTTCCGAAACGCAGGACGATAGCACGCTCCTGTTCATCGAGCTGATAAAAACCCATCAGCGCCCACACCGTTAAAGCACCCGCACCGATTACGCCCAACAGTGCACCGGGAACTTTGCCGCCGCCGCTAGATCCACCGGCGCCACCCGAGCCACCTGAGCCACCGAACATTCGGTTAATACGCTGTTGAAGCTTTTTTAACGCTTCATCGAGATCGGGCGGTCCTTGATCATTTCCGCTCCAGGGATCACGGGGTTTGTTGCCACCGCCACCAGGTTCGTTCCAAGACATGGGAATTCCTTTTTTGGTTTCAGCCTCAGTCTAGCAAAAGCTTGGGCCCGTTTGTAATTAATGGGGACTCAATGTCGATGTTGCAACCGCTCCCAGTCCTTCTGGGGCAAACAAATCGACAAAGTAGAGCCACCTTCTTCGTTAAATAACTCATCTTCGACTGCGCCAGCCGCATAAAGCGATGCACGCAAGCGACCATCAGCAGGAGTCAATGGCACATCACCTCTGAAAATATCATCTTGCAACCGCTCTCGTAGCGCCTCTGCCAACAAGTCCATGCCAAGGTCGTCGCGCGCTGAAAGGTATACCGCCGTGGGTAAACCGTCACCATTGCGGACGATGCGTGCCGGCTGATCAAGCAAATCGACTTTATTGTAAATAGTAAGCTGCGGGATCTTCGACGCGCCAATGTCTTCGAGGACCGACTGCACCTCGGACTCAAAATGCTCTCGATGGTCGGCGGCAACATCCACCACATGAAGTAGCAGCGTGGCATTTAGCGTTTCTTCTAGCGTCGCTTTAAAAGCTTCCACTAACGTATGCGGCAAATGGGCAATGAATCCGACCGTATCTGCCAACATAACGGGGCCAAGATGCTCAATATCCACTCGACGCACAGTGGGATCAAGGGTCGCAAAGAGTTGATCTGCAGCGTAGACCGTGGCGTGCGTAAACCGGTTAAACAGGGTCGACTTCCCTGCATTAGTGTAGCCCACTAGGGAAACAAGCGGAATTTCTGCGCGCTGTCGAGAACGCCTGCTTTGCGCGCGCTGGGAGCGTACTTTGTCGAGGCGGCCTTCAATCGCTCGAATCCGCGCTCGCAGTAAGCGCCTGTCAGTCTCGAGCTGTGTTTCACCAGGACCGCGTAATCCGATACCGCCTTTTTGACGCTCGAGGTGAGTCCAACCGCGAATCAAACGAGTACTCATATGCTTCAGTTGAGCCAGTTCGACCTGTAGTTTGCCCTCATGAGTTCGAGCACGCTGTGCGAAAATATCCAGGATGAGGCCCGTACGCGCAATAACACGACACTTGAGCTCTCGCTCAAGGTTACGCTCTTGGCTCGGCGTCAGCGGGTGGTTGAACACCACTAACTCAGCCTCCTCGGCCTCCTTAACGGCCAAGATTTCCTCGACCTTGCCCGTGCCAGCATAAAACTTCGCTGAAGGCGAGCGCCGGTGGCCAGTAATCAGGGCAACGGGGTCACCGCCCGCGGACCTTACTAGCTCTTCAAACTCATGGGGATCTTCCGGCGCTTCACCATCATCGATGGTGAGTTGCACCATAACCACGCGTTCGCCACCTTCATGACGCTCAAAAAGATCAGTCGCCACTGGTTTGCCCGCGACGGTTAGCAATCAACATAGGAACGCTGTGGCGTATTGGTTGGCTCAATTACTCGCTTTCAGAGCCTTCTTCGCCGTCAGCACCGGCAGTCAGCGGGATCCGTACGTTGCGCGACGGCACAACAGTAGAAATCGCATGCTTATACACCATTTGAGATACCGTGTTTTTTAAAAGCACAACAAACTGGTCGAAGGATTCAACTTGACCCTGCAGCTTGATGCCATTGACGAGGTAAATAGATACCGGAATCCGCTCTTTGCGCAGCGCATTCAGATAAGGGTCTTGTAACGTATGCCCTTTTGACATGGGGACTCCTATTTAAAGTATTGCGGATCACACAAGCGAGGCGACCCAAACTCTGTCCGTTAAATTACGGCGCGCTATTCTACTATGACGACAGGCCGTCATGATAGTTCCCCAAACCATTCTTTCAAAGCAATAAGCAGGCTTTTTGACGAGGACAGAGGTATATTTTTACCGTTATCAGCCACAACATTGGACCAATTGATATTCCCAGTCCCCGTCTCTCCCTCCACCCTGGACAACACGCCCGCATCGTCGGTCAGCAACCACGTTAAACTTGGCCACTTGCGTAGCCAGGTCAACTGTCGCTTAGCCAGCTGCCGAGTCGCAGCCAGCGCATTCGACTGTGCCTCCTCCCAAGTCACCTCACCGTCGAGCCAGGCCCACAACTGGCGATAACCCACCGCACGAATAGAAGGCAGCCCCACATTAAGATCTTTCCGTTCGTGTAGCTTCCGTACCTCGTCGATCAACCCCTGCTCTACCATTACGTCAAAACGATCAGCGATCCGTTTATGCAACACTTGACGGTCGGAAGGGCAGACAGCCAATGCCATCACGTCGCCCAACACTATTTCGTGTTTTTCACCTTGCTGCCAATCACTCAACGGCCTACCGGTCATTTGCCAAATCTCTAAACCTCGGCTAATGCGCTGACTGTGATTGGGGTGGAGCCTTGAGGCGAGCACCGGGTCAACCCGCGCAAGCTCAGCGTGCAACGCGGGCCAACCCTCAGAGGCGGCACGAGCCTCAAT
>CAJQLP010000066.1 GCA_905479205.1 uncultured Luminiphilus sp. | reverse complement strand
CGTGGCTTTACAGAATTGCGACCAATGCAGCTAAGAATTAAAAGCACTATCACCGCGAAACTTCGAAAGTGCTCGATATGCCTTGATGAACGCTTCTTGCGTCACATCCTCCACTTCTGACGAATCTTGTACAAAACGACTCACCAGAGATGCAATACGCCCCTGATACTTCAAAACCAACAGATCAAACGCGCGGGTATCACCCTTCTGAGCGCGCCGTACCAATTGTTGATCGGTTTCCCGAGCCGTCACATAACCACCTTGTTTCTACTTCGCAGCATACCGACGGCGATCTTACATACCTGTGGTTGCTATCTATGACCCGCACAAAATGCCGAAGTTCCCATTCGACGTCAAACTCCGTAAATTATGCCATCTTTATTTCACTGACCTGCAAGGCCTGACTCATGACTCAGCTAAAGCACTATGACGTGCTCATTATCGGCAGCGGCGCAGCAGGCCTAAGCCTAGCACTTCAGCTCCCTAAACACTTTAGATGTGCGGTGCTATCTAAAGGCAATCTCGCTTCGGGGTCTACGTTCTGGGCACAGGGCGGAATGGCCGCTGTTCTCCATGATAGAGACTCGGTAGATGCCCATGTCAACGATACGCTCATTGCGGGCGCTGGCCTATGCCACGAGCCGGCCGTCCGCTTTACCGTGAGTCATAGTAGAGAAATAGTCGACTGGCTTATTGAGCAGGGCGTCGACTTCGATCTGCGCCCAGATCAGCCCGACGATGAATTTCGAGAATTCCATCTTACGATGGAGGGAGGACATAGCCACCGTCGAATCATTCATTCGGCTGACCACACCGGTCGTGCCATCGCCGAGGTGTTGACGGCACGCGCCCGTGAAGCCGGCAATATTGACTTGCTAACCGAGCGCTGCGCGGTCGACTTAATCAGGGAAGACAACCGCTGCATTGGGGCATGGGTGCTAAACACCAGCAACAATGAAGTCACCGCAATGGCGGCAAGAGCCGTGGTGATGGCAACAGGAGGAGCGAGTAAGGCGTACCAATATACCTCCAACCCAGATGGTGCGAGCGGCGATGGCATCGCCATTGCTTGGCGTGCGGGGTGCCGGGTTGCCAACCTTGAGTTCAATCAATTCCATCCCACCTGCCTTTACCATCCCGAAGCAAAATCGTTTCTTATTACTGAGGCTTTGCGGGGTGAAGGAGCCGTCCTGACCCTTCCAGATGGGGACCGCTTCATGCCACGTTTTCATGAGCGCGGTGAGCTAGCACCGAGAGATGTTGTCGCCCGTGCTATCGACCATGAAATGAAACGCCTAGGGCTTGAGTGCGTCTACCTCGATATCAGTCATCGGGACGAAAATTTCATCCGCGGTCACTTTCCAACCGTTTATGAACGGTGCTTGTCACTGGGTATTGATATCACCCGTGAGCGTATCCCTGTGGTACCTGCAGCTCACTACACGTGCGGAGGCGTCGTTGTCGACCAGCATGGAGCCAGTGATTTACATGGACTTTATGTCATTGGTGAGACAGCCTGCTCCGGTTTACACGGCGCCAACCGGATGGCGAGTAATTCACTGCTCGAGTGCTTTGTCTACGCGACCTCGGCGGCATTGCACATTGCGAGCTCCTGCCCACCTCCACCCGATAAACCGCTTCCTCAGTGGGACGACAGCCTTGTTCGAAGCTCTGACGAAAACGTTGTCATCAAACACAACTGGCGAGCTCTGCGGGGTCTGATGTGGGACTATGTGGGCATTGTTAGGACTGATCGTCGCCTACAATACGCGAGAGGTACTGTCGATTTGATGCAGGATGAAATCAATGATTTTTACAGGCGCTTCGTAATAACCAGGCCACTATTAGAGCTACGTAACCTCGGTCAAGTGGCTTCACTGATGATCGATTGCGCTCTGTCACGGAAAGAGAGCCGCGGTTTGCATTTTAACAGTGACCATCCCGACACCCGTCATCTCGCAACAGATACAATATTGGTTCCGCCCAACTCACCGCTCGGTGATAGCGATGATGCGGCACTGTTATACCTTCCAAGCTACAACGATGCAGATAGCTAACTTTTTTCTGGATCGTTCAATTTTGCGTCATTATGGGCGCGGATTAGGCTCACAATCGACAAAAGCGAAGGATCGCTGATTGGGACTCGACCCATTATCCAGTTCATAATATCTTGGTCTTGCTCCTCGACAAGCCGGCGAAAGTCATCTTTATCGTGGGCGGGAAGGCCTTGGTAGCAAGCTTCAACAAACGGCGCTAGCAATAAATCAAGCTCGAGCAACCCTCGACGGCTGGCCCAGCGCATTCGGTTGAAATCTTGGTTATCAGTCATTATTTATTCCGTATAGTGGGAAACGACAGCATGTGCCCAACTGGGCGGCGACAAATTAGCATAGTTAGCGCCAATAAACTTCTCCGGAGAGCTCGATGAACTCATCAAACCAGCAACAGCAGGCCGTGATCGTGCCATTGAACGATGAAGTGATTCTGCAGCTCGAGGGCCCAGAGAGCGCAAAGTTCTTGCAAGGACAAACTACAGCAGACTTTGCCCAACCTGAGCCCCTCGACGCCATCAGCGGTGCCTTCTGTGACGTCAAAGGGCGAGTCATCGCCGATTTTCTTGCACTGATAATTGATGCCGAGACTATTTTATTACGCACCCACCAATCACTTGCGGAGCCTCTTATGGCTCATCTGAAGAAATTCCTCTTGTTTTCCAAGGCAGATTTACGTTTGTCCGAATGGCATTGCGAGGCCGTGATCGGTCCTGAGAGCCATCGCGAACTCGGCATCGACCTCAACGCGCTGTCAGTTAGCAAGGCCTGCGCGACCGATAGCGGCAATAACGGTGGTTATTTGCTTACACGCCAGTTATCGGGAGACATCGTAATGAGCGAGTGGTGGATATCCAGCCCCAAGGGCACGGACAATGACAACGCGAGTATCTGGTACACGGCGGCAATTGACCGTGGGGAGGCTAGAGTCGTCGCAGACACCATGGGTAAATATTTGCCACAAGACCTGAATTACGACTTAAATGGAACCGTGAATTTCAAGAAGGGCTGCTACACCGGCCAAGAAATAATCGCCAGACTTCATTGGCGCGGCACCCCCAAAAGACGGCTCTATCAGGCGACTTGTGATGGGTCGATCGCGCCGAGCCCAGGCTGTCCTTTAACGGATAGTGATAATAAGAGCGCAGGCAGTGTTGTTAACGCAGTTCATCAAGGCGATCGCGCTGTGCTTGCCATCGAAACGATAGAGGACGGCCTTGTGCGCGGTCTATACATTAAAGATTCGAGTACCCGCTTAGAAATGCGGTAAGGCCCACTAAAAGCCCAATAAGGCCTGGAAGCCCACTGAGATCTTTTACTCGCAGGGCAAACGCCAGTCGATGGGTTCACGCGAATGACTTACTAGAAATTGATTGGCCGTACTGAAGTGACGACAACCAAAATAACCGCGGTAAGCCGACAGCGGTGATGGATGCGGTGCATGCAGTACTAAGTGACGATTTTTATCTATCGCAAGGCCTTTTTTTTGCGCTTGCGCGCCCCACAGTAAAAAGACCGACGGCGCTGCAACCTGGTTCACATGCTCGATAATCGTATCAGTGAAACGCTCCCAACCTCGACCTTGGTGGGAGCCCGGACGCCCCTGCTCCACGGTTAACACAGCATTAAGCAATAACACCCCTTGCTCAGCCCAATAATCCAAGCAGCCATGACTAGGCATTGAACACCCAATGTCGTCACTGAGTTCACGGTAAATATTACGCAGTGACGGCGGAATACGCTGACCCCTCTTAACGGAGAAGCTAAGCCCATGCGCCTGATCAGCTCCGTGGTAGGGATCTTGACCCAACACCACAACTCGCACGGTACTCGGCAGGGTCATGTTTAAGGCTTGGAACACCTCAGCGTTCGAAGGGAAAATAACTTTTCCCGCCTGCTTTTCCTTGCGCAGAAAGTCGACCACCTTCTTCATATGAGGCTTATCAAACTCAGCGCTCAACGGTTCGCGCCACTCCGGGTGTAGTAATAGAGACTCCATAGTGCGACAGTCTACATTCTTATGGTGACCGCTAGCACTTTTGCACGGATCAAGTAACAATGGCATTTGAGTTGACCGCGGAAGCGCCCCTATTTCAATGAATAACGATCAGGACATAACTGCAACTGAAGAGCCCCGCATCATGGAGCTCAAGCGTTATGTTCGAGGCATGCTAGAGCCACGTATTGCTCTGTTGTTTAGTGAGATGGCCGACCACTTATTTAATCTTTCCTCTAGCTCACAACTCGCATCAGAAAAACGAACACAGTGCTTTGAGGCTTTCTCCTCACTGAAATTGCAAAGTAAAAATCTGATTTCCGGCATGCTTGCCCGTATTGAACAAGATTACTTAACGCTAGTCGAAGATCGCCAAGACTCAATGCAACGAGAGCAGGCCGAACTCGATTTGATTGATATCAACGATTTTGAGAATAGCTTAGCTATTGATCGAATTGTTAGAGCGGGGTCTGAGCGCTACTGGGTCGCACTGGAAGCTATTACACTCAGGTTAGCCTCTATTGTTGGCGCTGATCCAACTATGATTCGCCTGCCTTTCGGAATACGCGCGCTATGCACAGCGTATCGAGAAGTCATCAAACCTCTTGAGCTTTCCAACGACATCGTCGACGAGTTAGACAAAGCCTTTGCCCGCTATTTGCTTCCAGAACTAAAGAGCATCTACAAAGACATTAACCAAAAGCTGGAGTCTGATGGACTGCTTCCTGGAATCGAAATCGACATCGAAAACAGTGGCTCTAAGCTCTCTGCGCAAAGTACTGAATCAAGTAATCGGCCAGAGACGCTATCTAATCGACAAGAGCGGGCAGCCGCTGCTTCGGGAGGGGTATCGGAAGGGGTATCGCGAGGAGTATCGCGAGAGCAAGTCCTAAGAAGTCACGCGACACAGCAACACCCAAACAACCCGAGCGATCTATCCTCCGCTCTGCTGCATAATTCTGTAGTCAAAGATAATGCCTCAATGGCAACACCATCGCCGCTCGATACAGCTGCTTCCAATCTAGAATTTAGTGATTACCTCCCCGGGCATGGTTCACAGGCACTAGCGACAACAGTGACTGATGACGTTCTCAATCGACTGCGACATGGCGGCGACTATGGGGCTGTTCCGGATCATGGGCTTAGCTCGGCCGAACTCGCTCAAAAAACAGCTGCATTGTATGAACAACTTGCGTCTCTGCGCAGTGAAAGTCTGAGGTCCACACCTCCGTCAAGCCCGCTGACACAACAACTCGGACTTGACGATACAAGCGGCCACGATGAGCCGCTACGAGGCAGTATCGCATTAGTGGATGAGCTGTTTGAAACCCTGACAACAACACTTTCAATGGATCCCCCGTTGGCTAAAAGTTTGAATATCCTCAAACTGCCCCTGGCACAGCTTGCGCTCAAAGAGCCGAACTTTTACCGCAACCGGGAGCATCCAGCGCGATTATTGATCGAGCGGCTGAGTGAAGTCAGTGGCCTTGGGCCTAGAGGTAACGCAAGAATTGAAAGGCGACTCGACGAAGTTCTGGGGCAAATCAACGAGCAGTACGATGGCGATATTAACGTCTTCGACGACGCACTCGCTCAGATTACCGAGCTCGCCTTAACGGTACTGCGCCAGCAGCAGCGCAGCATAAAACGACAAGTAGAAGCAGAAGAAGGCAAAGAGAAGCGGCTCTCTGCGCAACACAAAGTTGACAAGGATCTGCGCGACGCCATGCCGCAAACAAAACTACCTGCGTGTCTGACGCGCGTCGTCGATGAGCTATTGCGCGATGAATTAACGCTGCGTGCACTTAGAGATGAGACAGATCCAAACTACAGAGACACCCTCGATACAGTTAAGGCAATTAACGCCGCATTACAAGGTCAAAACGCGCCTTCCACTGCAGAGTTAATTGCATCAGTTACGGCGTTACGCGTGAAATTAGAGGGTCTTCAGCTTCTGTCAGCGCATCATGAGCCCCTATTACACGAGCTTGAAAAACAACTACTCGGGGACGATGACATTGCCTTTGTGGAGTCCAACTATGGTGCGCAGGCAATTTTTTCAGAACCCGAATTTTCACATAGGTTGGAAAAACTTCCGCGCCTAAGTCGCTGGATTCAGCGCGCGCGGGGACTAACACCCAAGGTTTGGCTAGCCGAAACTGACAATTTCGGAGCTAAGCGTCATTTACAACTTATC
>CAJQLP010000065.1 GCA_905479205.1 uncultured Luminiphilus sp. | reverse complement strand
TTACGGCAAAGCACAAAGTTATGGCACGGTCCTAATTGGTATTTGAGCGTATCGCTATTTCGAATTGTTAAATATTCCTCGCTGCTGTTTTTTTCGGGAAATACAAGGTCAAACTCTTCAAGATCGCGGCGGTTTTATTATTTGCCTTTGTTACATCCTTTTTGTATGGCGATGTCAGTGCTTATTTGACGGGGCAGCATCCTGACACATTAATATATGCACTTGTGGCTAAAATTCTCATTGTTTACGGTGCGCTAGTCTTTGTCTTGTGGCAGTTCAAACCACCCCAAGAGGCGGCCACCCCAGGTAAGGGCAATCCCGAAGTACCAGTGGCGGCGTCTGTGCGAGAGAGAGCACTTGGAATACCGCAAGATAGGCTGTCCGCGCTTGCAGACTTAGATCGGCATGATCGATTAAAGTCGAGAGCGGAGTCGATGCTGAAATAGGTTTGATAAGCTCACCAAGTGAGTCATCTTCTTACGTCGAGATCACGTATAACGACCGAAAGATCGAATCTCGGAGCGACGGCCATGCGTAAGCTGCTAAAATTTTTGCACACCCTAGGCGGCATTGGTTTGCTGGGTGCCATGTTGGCACTACTTGTTTTACATGCAAACTTACCCAGTCCTCGGTTAGATCTCGCGGGCTATGTTGCAGTGCGCAATATTATGGATACGCTTGCGCAAGCCGTGTTACTGCCTTCCTTGGGTCTCACAATCGTCGCAGGACTGCTGTCCATGGCTGCTGTACCCGCCTATCATGGGGCAGGGTGGGTGTGGGCGAAATTGGCTACCGGCATATTGATGTTCGAGGGCACGCTACTTGGCGTTCAGGGTCCGCTTGAGCGCGAAGCTATTAGTGCGCGAGCGTTACTGTCTGATCCGACCGGAGTAGAGAGCCTTGCGCTCAATCTCAGTGCCGAAGTGGGCTCCATTTGGGTCTTAGGTGCGGTTGCTATTGCGAATGTTGCACTGGCTGTTTGGCGCCCAAAAAAAAGACGCAAGTCCGCAGCGCAGAGTTAAGCGAGCTTTCGGAACATTAGCGCGAGCCGCGCGCCCTTGCTAAGTTGCGCGAGAAACTCCCGTGGTTCTTCAGTATGCGCCATAAAATCTGTGTATCCCTCGAGTAACCGGGGATCTATGCCATCGAGATCGACAAAACCCATCCGCCAATCTGGGTACTCTCGCTCAGACAACTCAGATTGAACCAGAACTTCAATTTGATCATGGCGCTTGTCTTTGGCAATGGAGTTAAAAACCCGCTTTACCTCATCTTCAGGGCCTTCTAGCACTTGAAAGAACGAGCGCTCTTTGTGTAAGAGTATGCCAGTGAGCCCTCGCTCATTGTTTGCCACGCGAGCTTCCTCTAGGAGACCTAGCAGCTCTCTCGCGTTTAATGGTCGAGTTTGCGTGCTGACATAAGCCAATTGGAACAGTCGATCAGTTTGCGGCTCAGTGGAAAGGCCATCATTAGGAGCGTTCTTGTCGTTTGTCATGGTTTGCTCCGGTAAATCTATGGGATGGGCTGTTTTGCCGCTATTTGTTCGAAGGCTCGCTTGGCCCATTTGCAACGACGCATACCTCACCATATGCCTTTACAGTTGTAATGTAAATAAAATTTGACAGTCTATTGTTTGGAGCACACTATAGATATTGTGTAACAACTGTCTGTTCGGGGGAGCTCATGACTACAGCAATGGCTATTGATTTAAACGAATCCACACAACAAGCGCTGGACAACCACCTCCTAGCGCCACGGTTTTATAAAACGGACTACAAGGCTCTAGAAAAAATAGACGTGTCGAGTGTTCGCGCAGAGTGGGATGAGATGATGGCGGCCTTTGAAGCTGACACGAACCGCGCTCACTTTAAGCAAGCGTTTACGTTTGACCCCGAGTCGCTTGATGATCGTCCGGCGCTTAAAGCCGACTTTCTGGACTTATTGGTAAGTTCAATAACGTCGGAATATTCGGGTTGTGTGTTGTATCAGGAAATTGAAAAGAACGTTGCAAATAAAGATGTCAAAGACCTGATGCGCTATATGGCAAGAGATGAGTCACGACATGCAGGGTTTATTAATAGAGCACTTAAGCAGCTTGGTGTCGCCGTTGATCTGAGCGTGTTGAAAAACGCAAAGGAATATCATTATTTTCGACCGAAATTCATCTACTACGCGACCTATTTATCCGAAAAAATAGGCTACGCGCGGTACATCACTATTTTCCGTCACCTACAGCGCAATCCTGAGTACCAGTTCCATCCCATCTTCAGCTGGTTTGAGGAGTGGTGTAACGATGAATATTCCCATGGAGAGGCGTTCGCATTAATCATGCGCTCCAACCCCCGCCTGCTTCGCGGACACAATAAGCTGTGGATCCGCTTCTTCTTGTTGGCCGTCTATTCGACTATGTTCGTCCGCGATCACACCCGGCCAGAGCTTTATAAAGCCTTTGGGATGGACATTACTGAGTTTGATTACCAAGTGTTCGATATCACTACCCGCATCAGCTTGCAGGTATTTCCGTTAGCGCTAAATACTGATGATCCCAGATTCCGCCGGGGCATGGCGCGAATGCTGCAGCTAAGCGAGAAAATGGACGCTGCACGCCGCCAAGGTGGACTGTTAGGGCTTCTTAAGCGCGGCGGCCTCGCAGTGGCGACCGGCGTAACGTTTGCGCGCCTGTATCTATTGCCGACGATACCCAATGAGCTTCCAGAGCGCGTAACGGTTGCTCCGGCCTGGTAAACGCGGTTCTAAAGCTGCTCTCTCAAGCGGCTAATTAAATCAACAATATGTGCTAGTAATGCGGCTGTGAGTGCAGCCGCTAACCAGTGCCATGGCGCGTCTGTGACTACCATTTTTATGGCCAGCATGAGACTAGCCCCCGCGAGTAGATTGGGCAGCAGCGTGAGGGGTTGTTTACTTTTGGCCCCATACATCAACCAGCCGGTCAGCAGAACCCCTTCGAAAGCGATACCGGCCAACACCCAGTCGAAGAAGTCTCCAGATGTTATGAGCTGTTCGATAACGGGCACTAACTTGCAGCCAGACCCATGAGCTGCTGCACGTCTTTGAGTATTACTCTCAGATGAGCGACTTTCCGTCGCTTAACCAGTTTTTTAGTCGTATAGGATTGCCACGTGAGCTCCTGCACGTCTTTGTCACGGCACATGCTGACAAATTTCTCACGGCGCTTATCACTGCCGTACCAAAACCATTGGAGCAGCCCCAACGCCCAAAATACACGGCCGTGGAGTTTCATGAATGACTTACGAGCGAGCTTTAATTTTTGGGGATTTCCAGTCATCAAAAAGAGTCTGACGGTGTCTGCGGCAATACGACCGCATAGCATTGCGTAGTAAATACCTTCCCCCGATGCGGGCGCGACAACACCCGCAGCATCACCTGCCAACAATACACCTCGGCCATCGTCCCAGCGTTCAAGGGGTTTCATGGGAATAGGCGCGCCTTCTTTGCGAATTGTCGGACAATCCTGGAGTCCGGTCTTTTCACGCAGCTTTGCAACTGAGCGAGGCGCAGAGAACGATTTTTGTTCACTACCGACGCCGATGCTCGCGTGCTCTCCATGAGGAAATACCCATGCGTAGAAATCGGGTGACAAGTCCCCTTGGTACCAAACGTCACAGCGGTCGGGATCATAATCGTCCCGAGACGCAGCTAGGGGAGCTTTCACGATCTCGTGGTATGCCATCACCCATTTCAGTTTGGCCGAGCAAGGTATCGTGTGCTTACCCACTTTCGAGCGCGCGCCATCAGCGCCTATCACTGCGCGGGTCGTCACAGTGCGAGAGGCTTTGTCGCCTTCCTTGGAATCATAGGAGAGGTGAATAACGCCTTGATCGTCGTAGTGCAGGCCTTTGTAGACACCAATATGTAACGTCGCGCCATTTTGCTCGGCACGCGCGCGGAGCCAGGGGTCGAATTTATCGCGATCAACCATGCCTACGAACGTATTACCAATAGGCATGTCAACTTTGTGTTCGGCCGGTGAAATCATCCGTGCAGAGTTGATTTTGGCGACGACTAGTGACTGTGGGATTTCAAATTCATCAAGAAGGCAGGGGGGAACCGCGCCGCCACACGGTTTTATACGAAAGGCACGCTCGATTAATAACACTCGCCAACCAATTAGCGCTAAGTCGTTCGCTGCGGTCGCTCCCGAGGGGCCGCCACCAACGACAACGACATCGTAGTCAGTACCGTTCATGTAACACCTCCATCCATGACTTCTTGTAGTGCGACATCACCAAAACGTAAGGGTTTAGATGCTGCGTTTGTTTCGCTTCCGAGTGCTTCAACTGCGGATCCTAGATAAGCCGCGACGAAGAACAAGCACGCCTCAAAGAGGAAGACTACGCCGTAAGCGTGAGTTGGTTCGGTTATCCATTGACGGCACAGATCGACTGCAACAGTTCCAAGGAATCCGCCCGCAGCAAATGCAATCGCTTGGGCTGCGCCCCAAAGTCCCATACGTAATCCTTCTCTGCCATCGTTGCCTTGACTGGCAAGCGTCATCATTGAGGCGATAGCCGCAACAGCGAACGCGCCATTGGCTGCGCCCAACAAGAACACATTGGCTGAAAGGTTCCAGTTATCTGAGTGCGCACCGCCCCAAGCAATGCCCGCGAGTGCAAAAGCTGATGCAATGCAGCCTCCAACCACCCAGCGCTTGAGTAGACGACCCGAATGTCGCTTTGCCAGTGAGCCGCTAGCTGCAACAGCGAGCATGCCAAGCAACACTCCGCCGTGTTGAGTCCCTGCGAGTTGCGTGGATTCTCCCGGCGACATACCAAATGCGAGTCCGGCAAAAGGCTCTAGAATTAGGTCCTGAAAGCTGTAGGCGAGCATTGAAAGGAAAACAAAAACGGTGAATCGGCGCGCGGTAGTGTCAGTCCAGACTTCGCGCAAGGCGAGCTTGAAGTTGGCCTGGCGCTGCGGCGTATCAGCGGGTGCGCACGGAAGGTTGATGCTTGATTCAACGCCACGAATCGCAATGAGCGTTACAAAAACAGCAAGGACAGAAACAGCCGCAGTTACGGCAATCAGTCGTTCGGGCGAGTAGGGGTCAAGATAGGCACCGGCGGTGCCTGCTGTAATTGCAAACCCTGCAATCATCATGAACCAGACGATAGTCGCGGCTGCAGGTTTACGATCGGCACTAACGGTCTTTGCCAGTAATACTAGTAGTGATGTTCCCGTCGCGCCCGATCCTAGGCCGATGCCAAGAAAGCCTAGCGCGCTGACGAGGGTGCCAAGGGTTGTTGATGTGGCCATTAGCACGGTGCCTAAGGCGGCTACGACACCACTGATAGCGAGTAGAAGCATGCCTCCGATAATCCAAGGGGTGCGTCGACCGCCCACATCAGAGCCGTGGCCAATCCGCGGGCGCGCGAGCTGCACAACATGGTGTAGCGCCACAAGAAAGCCCGGTAGCATTGCAGGCAAAGCAAGTTCGACCACCATGATTCGGTTGAGTGTCGATGTTGTCAGTACAATAATAGCGCCCAGGGATGTTTGTACTAATCCGAGGCGAAAAATCCCGCCCCATCCCAAGCCAACTAACTGTGCATTCATAGCGTTATTCCAGGTAGCGCGGTTGCAGCTATCATCATGCCGGTTACATAGGCACTGACCCCTGTACCGTTGTACCAAGGCGCGCGCTCTTTAGGCGCTTTTAGCATATGGCGCATCGCAAGCAGTTGCCCAGCAACGAGTCCAGCGATAGCGACAGCTTGCCAGTAACTCCCCCAACGTATGAGCAGTGCGATGACGATCAGTTGAGGGATGAGCATAACAATGCAGGCAACGTGAGCGGCTCGCTTTGCGCCTAGCTGGGCGGGCAATGATTTAATCCCGATTTGTCGATCGCCTTCGATAGACTTGAAATCGTTAAGTGTCATGATGCCATGCGCGCCCACGCTGTAGAGAACGGCGACTAGGATTATTGCACTAGACGGAATGTGGCCCCCGAGCATAAGTGCTGCGCCGGTTATCCATGCGAGGCCTTCATAGCTGAGTCCTACTGCGGCGTTACCAATCCATCCGTTGAGTTTTAGTCGCAGTGGAGGGGCGCTGTAGGCCCAAGCGAGGACCAGGCCGACAAACGTAGCCGCAAAAACCCAGACGCCAAAGAAGGCGCCCCAGGCAAGTGCTAGGGCCGTCCAGATTACGGCAAAATAAAAGCCTATGTTGCCCGGTACTCTGCCGGACGGAATAGGTCGATTAGGCTCGTTAATAGCGTCAACATGGCGGTCATACCAATCATTTACGACCTGGCTTGCGCCACAGACAAGCGGTCCAGTAAGGATAATCCCAGCAGTAAGTAGTAGGGCATTATCGAGAAGGTTGGCTCCCGCAGAGATAGCGCCACACAAAAAGGCCCACATGGGCGGAAACCAGGTGACGGGCTTCAAAAGCTCGAGCATTGCGTAAGCTGTCCGACGACGATTGGCGCTTTCGGCTATGTGTGGTGTATGCAGCATACAGAGACTATAGGCAGCACGGCAGGGCAGTGTCAATTCAAATAGACACTCATGTCGTCATATTTGTTACTCGTTGTCGGAATCCCCAATGCCAAAACGTCGTAATTTTGTGTAGAGGCTCTGTCGGCTTAATCCTAATAGTTCTGCCGCAGAGGCTCGGTTATTGCTCGTTAGTTTAAGTGCCGATTCGATACACAATGCTTCGATAACATCGGTCGATTCACGCACGAGTTCTTTGAGCTGAGTTTGCCCTACGCGACGAGTGATTTGCTCAATTGAGGCCGGCAAGGCGGTGGAAGTTATGTCTTCGCGAGAGATTCGTCGCGAAGTGTCCCTCAAGAACAGCAGGTAAACGTTCTCGTCGTTTTGTTTGTGACTTGAGGCCGAAATCTCAATGTCTGTAAGTGCGTTCGGTTGCATGCGCAGTGTCGATGCGTAGCGGGTAACGGCGCCTCGTTGTGTCAAGTTACTCATTAATACCTGTAAGTCCACCCCGGTGCGCCCCAGCCAATCGTCAGCATTTCTGCCAACGACATGCCGATCGGAAGGTTCTTGAATCCAGTCGAGAAACACCCGGTTTGTGGCAGTTATTCGCCCTGATTTATCCAGTTGTAATACGGCGTCCGGAACGCGTTCAAAATGATCGCGATCATGGCCGAGTCCGCTGCTTTCGGAGACCGGGCTGATACGGACCAGCAGTACAGCCCCCGCTGTTTGGGTTAGATAGTCGATGTCGACGACCAATTCCCCCTTCGACGTCGGGGAGTTGACGATGTTTGAGGCAGTGCCTTTAGTTCGTGCGGTGCTTATGAGTTTGTCGAGCTCGGCTCTATAGTTGCCCCCTTCATAGTTGCCCCCTCCTTGCTGGGGAAAAGGCAGGCCCACAAGAGACTGTTCGCCCAACTGCAATAGCGCACTCGCGGCCTGATTACACTCGAGCACTCGCTGACTGCTGTCGTCAACCACTAGAAATCCGTCGTTGGACATGTCTAAAAGTCGCCGGTAGCGAGTCTCTGTCTGCCTCATGGACCAGTAATCGCGTTCCATAGAGAGCTGGGCATTGACGAGCTGCTGTTTCGCGTCACTTAACTCTCGTTTGTCTTGGCCGGCTGCAATGATGCGTTGATCTGCGCTGCTGTAAAAGAAAATATAGCGCACGGCGGCGGGGGTATCGGTGCTGCTAACGAAGTGAGCGAGCGTGGCTGTGGAAGTTGCGTCAGGATGTTTGACGCACCAATCGATCATTTGTGCGACTTTGACCTGATGGCTTGCTATCACAAGGCTTTGCAGTGCTTTCCCTTGCCAGTTTATTTGCCTTAAATCCGCAGCATCAGCGCGGTTGACCTGGCTCTCTACAACGACCCCGTCAGTATCTAGCTTTAGGGTGACGTCGGCGAGGGCGTTCAATGCGTGATTCGCAGTACCGGGATGGAAGTCCATGGTTCACCTTGCCTGAATCTACGTTGACTAGCGGGCATGACTATCGTCAGCCCCTAGGCTTATGAATGGACGCGGTAATTTCGGTCATCAAGTACGTTTTGCCTCTCACGTGACACCCAAATCATACGCATATTTGACATCTATACGGGTGAGGCCACGTTATGGATCAATAGCGTACAAATAAAAAGACAAAATAGGCGTATAATAAAGTTGACACATGGTGTGAGTGATTAGTAGTCTGTCTGGACACACTCAGGTCCATGCTGACCGGAGGGGCAGCAACAATGATAAAAAAACAAACATCAAGGCCGGGGGTGGCTGAGATCTATACGCCTGAACAGAAAAAGCGACGTGACGAAACCAAGTGGACGTTAGTCCAGGGTATCCTTGCGCCCCTACAATTCCTCGCGTTCGCGCTATCCCTCGCTTGCATTATTCATTATCTGATGACGGGTGACGGTTACTATGGCGCCACGGTATCAGTACTCATAAAAACAGCGTTTCTCTACGCCATTATGGTCACGGGCGCAATTTGGGAGAAAGTGGTGTTTGGGCGCTATTTATTTGCCCGTGCTTTCTTTTGGGAAGATGTCGTCAGCATGGTGGTTATCGCGTTACACACTGCCTATGTAGTGGCGCTAGTCACTAGCAGTATGACGCCGCAATCACTTATGTGGCTGGCGATTGCCGCCTATGTCGCCTACGTGGTCAACGCGGCGCAATTCCTTCTTAAGTTCAGTATTGGTCGAGCCGACAGTGGGTCGGCCCTCGATACAGCTAACATGTCCATGGGAGTTAGTCGCTAATGGGTGCGGTGCTTGCAACGGATGTTGGCCGTAAAGACGGTGGCCCTGACATCACGGTCGAGCGTGGGCAGCGTGCTGTATTTTGTGGGTTAACGTCGATTGTATGGCTGCACCGAAAAATCCAAGATGCGTTTTTTCTGGTGGTAGGCTCACGTACCTGCGCACACTTAATCCAATCGGCTGCGGGCGTGATGATTTTCTCCGAACCACGGTTTGCAACCGCTGTACTCGATGATCGTGATTTGGCCGGTATGGCCGATTGTTCTGAAGAAGTAGAGCGGATGATTGCTAAGGTTCTTCAGCGTAGACCTAACTTGAAAACCTTATTTCTGGTGTCTTCCTGCCCATCCGAAGTCATCAAGATAGATTTAGAGAACATTGCTAAGCGCTATCGAGAGAGGTCACAAGGTTCGCTGCGTGTGATTTCGTACTCGGGAAGCGGTATCGAAACGACATTCACTCAAGGTGAAGATAGCTGCTTACAAAACCTTGTTCCTGAAATGCCAGTCCACACAGTCGAGAAAAACCAGTTGCTCGTCGTAGGCAGCTTGCCTGACATCGTCGAAGATCAATTTGCTCGGTTGTTTGGAGAGCTCGGCATCGAGGAATTGAATTTTTTCCCAGGCAGGCAATCGGAAACGTTGCCCTCGATTGGCCCAGGTACTCGCATTTTACTGGCACAGCCCTATCTTGGTGAAACCGCGCGAGCGCTAATAGCCCGCGGCGCGACCCTGCTAGCTGCACCGTTTCCGCTGGGAGCAGAGGGTTCATTGGCATGGTTCCGCGCGGCTGCAGAGAGCTTTAATGTGCCAGAGGATGTCTTTAAAAGCACCATGCGCGCACCTTTTGAGCGGGCGCAGCGGTCTTTAGAGGGTTGTAAGGAAACGTTGGAGAATCGACGTATCGCGTTCCTTCCTGATTCACAGTTAGAAATCCCTTTAGCGCGCTTCCTGTCCCGCGAATGCGGAATGGTGCCCACTGAGGTATCGACCCCTTTTTACGACGCACTAACAATGGCCCAAGAAGCACCTTTGTTGCCAGAGGGTGTCGAATGGTTCGAAGGGCAAGATCTAGACACTGCCCTCGACCGAGTGAGGGCTTCACGGCCTGACCTCACAGTCTGCGGCATGGGCATTGCTAACCCTCTGGAAGCTGAGGGACTGCGCACTAAGTGGTCTATCGAGCTCATGTTTTCACCCATTCAAGGCTTTGATCAGGCGGGGGATTTAGCCGAATTATTTGCGCGTCCCTTGCGCCGTCAAGCGCGGTTGGAGGTGGGTTCGTGGAGCTAACATTGTGGACCTATGAAGGACCGCCTCACGTCGGCGCTATTCGTGTTGCAGCATCGATGGAACGAGTCCATTTAGTGCTACACGCCCCTCAGGGGGATACGTATGCTGACCTACTATTTACCATGATTGAACGGGACGGTAAGCGTCCACCGGTTACCTATACGACGTTTCAAGCACGAGATTTAGGTGGAAGCACAGCTAACTGTTTCCTCGACACGTTGCGCGCAGCTGCCGACCGTTTTAAACCCCAGGTGCTACTTGTTGCTGATTCATGTACGGCGGAATTATTGCAGGATCAGCCAGGCTCTTTAGCCGCTACCGCTGGCATCTCGATACCCGTTGTTCCTTTAGAAATGGTCGCGTATTCACGCAAAGAAAACTGGGGCGCAAGCGAAACATTCTTCCAGTTGGTTGCAGGTTTGTTGCGGGGTGTCGAAAAGCCAGCGGCTACGGCAGACAATAGACCTGTTAGGCCTAGCGTCAATTTATTAGGGCCGACAAAGCTCGGCTTTCGCTGTCGCGACGATATTCTAGAAATTGAGTCCTTACTTAATGGTGTCGGGATCGATGTCAATGTCGTAGCACCCTTGGGTGCTTCACCGGCTGACTTGCTCGAAATTCCTAATGCGGATCTTAATGTTTGTTTGTATCCCGAAGTGGCTGCGTCGACCTGCCAATGGTTGAAGCGGCAATTCGGTATGCCTTATGTCGATATTGTTCCGCTGGGTTACGGCGCGACGCGCGATTTTCTCACCGCTGTTTCAGAGGCACTCGATTACCCAATTAATATTGATGCTATCGATCATTGCCGCTTGCCCTGGTACTCGCGCTCCGTTGACTCCACTTATCTCACCGGTAAGCGCGTATTTATTTTTGGCGATGCAACCCATGCTATTGCGGCGGCCAGGGTCGCCTCGCGAGAACTGGGTTTTGAGGTTGTTGGACTGGGTACCTATGCCCGAGAGCAGGCGCGTGATGTCCGCGCTGCGGCTAAGGAGCTCGGTTTAGAAGCGCTGATTACCAGTGATTATCTTGAGGTCGAGGCAGCGGTAGAGCGACTGGCGCCTGAATTGGTGCTGGGTACTCAAATGGAGCGTCATATCGCCAAGCGTCTAGGTATTGGTTGCGCGGTGATATCAACCCCTGCGCATGTGCAAGATTATCCCGCGCGATACTCGCCACAAATGGGTTTCGAGGGTGCAAACGTTATGTTTGACACGTGGGTACATCCTCTCGTTATGGGTCTCGAAGAGCATCTTCTCACGATGTTCAGAGACGATTTTGAATTCAATGACAGTGCCGTCCCTTCGCATTTGGCGGAAGAGGGTGGCGTCAGCAAGCGTCCTGAGGAGCAAGTAAACGCTGATGATGCTGAGATTGCATGGGCAAACTCGGCTGAACTTGAATTGAAAAAAATCCCGTTCTTTGTGCGCGGCAAAGCCCGTCGCAATACTGAGTCATTTGCTGTCGAACACGGTTTAAACGTGATTGAAGTGGAGACCTTGTATGAAGCCAAAGCGCACTTCAGCCGCTAGCACGGTCACCGATACCGTGGTCAATGTCGTATTGATCACTTTAGATGGTCACGTCGGTGGCGCATTCAATCGTGCGCGCGCGCGATTACAGGCAGCAATGCCCGGTCTGTCGCTTGCTGTGCATGCCGCATCTGATTGGGATACGCAACCTGAGCGGTTGGAAAGCTGCGTTGAGGACATTGGCTGCGCGGATTTGATTATCGCTAACATGTTGTTCATGGAACCCCATATCAATGCCGTACTTCCGGCGTTAACGGCGCGCAGAGATCAATGCGACGCAATGGTGTGTTGCATGTCGGCCCCCGAAATCATGAAATTGACTCGAATGGGTCGTTTCTCTATGAGTGGTGAAGCCAAGGGCGCGATGGCGCTCCTCAAGCGGCTCAGGGGAAAACCAAAGGCGAATAAAAGCGCCGGTGCTCAGCAGCTCTCTGTGTTGCGCCGCTTGCCTCGTATTCTGCGATTTATTCCAGGCACGGCTCAAGATGTAAGAGTGTATTTCCTAACGCTGCAGTACTGGTTAGCCGGCTCCGATATCAATCTTGAAAACATGGTGCGGCTGCTTCTTCAGCGTTACTCGCAGGGTAGCCGTGAATGGTTGCGCACAGCATTGCCCGAACCCGACGCGCCCGTTGAGTACCCAGAAGTTGGGCTATACCATCCAAAATCGGCGGATCGAGTTGTTCGTGATTTAGCAGAGTTACCGACGCATAACGGAAAAGCGGGGACTGTTGGAGTGCTACTGATGCGCTCCTATGCGCTCGCTAAAAATAGCGCACATTACGATGCCGTGATCTCGTCTTTAGAGGCGCGAGGACTGCGCGTGATACCCGCTTTCGCCAGCGGTCTTGATGCTCGCCCTGCTATAGATGCTTATTTTTTGCGTGACGGTAAGCCGATTGTTGATACCGTGCTTTCCCTTACGGGCTTCTCGCTTGTGGGCGGTCCTGCTTACAATGATTCAGATGCTGCGGCTGAAGTGCTTAGCGCACTCGATGTGCCGTATGTCGCCGTGCAGCCCCTAGAGTTTCAAAGCCTCAGCGATTGGCAGGATTCAAACCTTGGTCTGACGCCGCTTGAGTCGACCATGATGGTCTCTATTCCAGAGCTCGATGGCGCGACCGGCTCCTTAGTCTACGGAGGCCGCAAGGGAGAAAAAGGGTCCGTTCACGAGGAAATGGAAGGACATCCAGAACGTATTGAGATGCTTGCCAGTCGTGTTCATAAACTAGTGACACTTAGGCGTAGCACGCGTGCAAAACGCAAAGTTGCCATGGTGTTATTTAACTTCCCGCCCAACGGTGGCAGTACCGGCACTGCAGCTCATCTCGCAGTGTTTGAATCGCTGTTCAACACCTTATCAGCGATGCACGCTGAGGGTTATGACGTTGACTTACCCGCCGACGCTGACGCGTTGCGCAACCTGTTGCTCGAGGGTAATTCCAAGCAATTCGGTATGGATGCGAACGTTTGCGCTCAGATACCCGTCAATGACCACGTTGCGCGCGAACCATGGCTTTCAGAAATCGAACAACAGTGGGGTGCGGCTCCAGGTAAGCACCTGACCAATGGCCGCGAACTCTTTGTGATGGGTAAGCAATTCGGCAACGTGCTGGTAACCGTTCAGCCATCGATGGGCTATGAGGGAGACCCCATGCGCTTGCTGTTTGAAGGTGGGCACGCGCCGACTCATGCTTTTTCTGCTTTCTATCGTTACCTTAGGGAAGATTGGAGTGCGGATGCCGTACTGCATTTTGGTACCCATGGCGCGTTAGAATTCATGCCGGGTAAGCAAGTAGGCCTCTCGAAAAATTGCTGGCCTGACCGACTTATTGGTGCATTACCGAATTTTTATTTGTATGCGGCAAACAATCCATCAGAGGGACTCATTGCTAAGCGACGTTCTGCTGCGACTCTCGTCAGTTACTTAACGCCCTGCGTTGCAAATGCCGACCTGTACCGAGAACTACAAGATCTGAAGGATGCGGTTGATCGCTGGCGTCGTAGAGAGGACGACATGGACCGCGAGCAACAGCAGGCCTTGCTAGAGCTCATCATGGCTCTTGCTGATGCTTCAGATTTGTTGGCTACCGACAGTGCTGATTGGACATTATCGAATGCCGATCAGCATATTGATACTTTGCGCTTTGCCTTGATGGAAATTGAAGAATCACTCGTCCCCTATGGCATGCACGTCGTGGGAGAAGACGTTCCCCTTGCGCGCAAAGTCGATTTACTCCGAACCTTGGGTCGCTCAACTTTCGATATCGATTTGTCTGATGAGCTTCTAGAGCAGCTGGCGCAAGATGCCGACATGAGCCGAATGCTGTCAGCGAAGGACTTGCAAGCTCTCGATCCTGAGCAAATAAAGGCGATGGCAACGTTATTTGAACAGACCTTAAAAGCGCTGGATTCAGGCAATGAAATTCGCGCTATTTTGCGGGCTCTCGACGGCGCTTTCATTCCGCCGGTTGCGGGTGGCGATCTCCTCAAAAATCCCGAGATGCTTCCGACAGGAAGAAACATCCATGGCTTTGACCCATTTAGGCTACCCAGCCAGTTTGCAATGAGCGAGGGCGCTCGCCAGGCAGATCAGTTAATTGCACGGCACCTTAAAGATACGGGTGAGGTGCCCAAGTCGGTCGCGCTCGTTTTATGGGGTACGGATAACCTCAAAAGTGAAGGTATTGCAATCGCTCAGGCATTGGCCTTGATGGGTGCAAAACCACGCATTGACAGTTATGGCCGAATTGCTGGGGCGGAGCTTATCGACCTGACGACATTAGGCCGCCCGCGCATTGACGTCGTGATGACATTGTCCGGTATATTCCGCGATCTTTTGCCCTTACAAATTCGGTTGTTAGCTGAGGCCGCATTTTTGGCGGCCACCGCAGACGAGCCCCTGGCGATGAATCCTATTCTCGCCAACACGTTAAGCACTCAAGCTGCAGATGGCTGTGATCTTGAGACCGCAGCTCTGAGAGTCTTCAGTAATGCTGAGGGTACTTATGGCTCAAACGTCAACATGTTGATCGATAGCGGTGCGTGGGAAGAGGAAAACGAATTAGGTACAACATTTACCCAGCGCAAAGGTCATGCATACGGCAAAAATGGTGCGGTGACCGCAAATCCACTCTTACTCACATCATTGTTGGGGAAGGTCGATTTAGCGTACCAAAATCTCGATTCAGTAGAGATGGGTGTTACAACAGTCGATCATTACTTCGATACCTTAGGTGGTATTAGCCGTGCGATTCAGAGCCAAGGCGACAAGGACGTACCTGTCTATATCGCGGATCACACGGGCGGCGCTGAGCGGGTACGTACGCTGAGCGAGCAAGTTGCACTCGAAACACGTACGCGGACGCTGAACCCAAAGTGGTATGAGTCAATGCTCGATCATGGGTATGAGGGCGTTCGCGCTATTGAATCCCATGTCACAAACACTATGGGTTGGTCAGCAACTACCGGCAAGGTAGCTCCTTGGATTTATCAGCAAATTTCGGAAACATTCATTCTTGACGATGCCATGCGGCAACGTCTTGCCAAACTCAATCCCAAGGCCGCTTCAAAAGTCGCAAATAGACTCTTGGAAGCCTCCGAACGCCAATATTGGCAGCCTGATGATGTGTGTCTCGAAGCGCTTCAGCGGGCGGGGGAAGATCTTGAAGATTGGGTGGAAGGCATCTCAACTGAGGCAGCAGTATGAACGTCAGACAGCACATACCCGTAAAGCAACTTGATAATGGTGGTAAAGGGCTCGATGGAGAGGGCAGTGTACAAGTGCACCTCGAACCCGACGTCCAGATTGACAAGGCCAAAGTTTTTGCTATCTACGGCAAGGGGGGAATTGGTAAGAGCACTACTTCCTCGAATTTATCGGCGGCCTTCTCCAAGCTCGGCAAGCGCGTGATCCAAATAGGTTGCGATCCCAAGCATGATTCAACCTTTACCCTGACTAAGTCATTGATTCCAACCGTCATCGATGTTTTGGAATCTGTCGAGTTTCACGCAGAGGAACTAAGCCCTGAAGATTATGTGTACGAGGGCTATAACGGCGTGATGTGTGTTGAGGCTGGCGGGCCTCCTGCGGGCACAGGTTGTGGTGGTTACGTGGTGGGCCAAACCGTGAAGCTCCTTAAACAGCACCATTTACTCGACGATGCGGACATCGTCATATTTGACGTCTTGGGCGATGTGGTTTGCGGCGGATTTGCTTCTCCGTTACAGCATGCCGAGCGGGCACTGGTGGTGACTGCCAATGACTTTGACTCCATTTTTGCGATGAATCGAATTGCGTCCGCGATCAACGCTAAAGCGAAGAACTACGGTGTTCGCATTGGTGGTGTCATAGCGAATCGCAGTGCAGACACCGATGAGATTGATCGCTTCAATGACGCCACCGGTATGCGCCGGCTCGCTCATTTTGCTGACTTAGATGTTATTCGCCGTAGTCGTTTACGCAAATCAACGCTGTTTGAAATGGACGACGCACCGGGCTTGCAGAAAGTCCAAGACGAGTACCTACAGCTCGCGCAGAACTTGTGGAATGGTACAGAGGCTATACCGGTAACGCCCATGCGCGATCGCGATCTTTTCGATTTCCTAGGATTCGAGTAATGAATTTGATGTCCTACGAGCGCCGCAGAGAGCAGATCGAACACTATTTCGATCGCACCGCTGCAGACACTTGGGCGAAGCTCACATCAGATGAACCTGTGAGTGGCATTCGTCAAACAGTGAGGGAAGGGCGCGATCAGATGCGCGCCACGATCTTGAGTTGGCTGCCGCAGGATTTACACGGCAAACGTCTTCTTGATGCAGGCTGTGGCACGGGTGCGCTGGCGCTAGAGGCAGCGCGCCGTGGGGCGGAGGTAGTTGCAATGGACTTGTCTCCGACGCTCGTTGACTTGGCTTCCGAGCGCGTGGCAGGTGAGCAAATGGCCGGGCAGATCGATTTCAAAGTGGGTGATATGCGCCAGGCATCGCTGGGTGAGTTTGATCATATTGTTGCTATGGACTCGCTTATTCATTACGACCCCGTGGACGGAATGCAGACCTTGGAGTCCATGGCTAAAACAGTGCGAGCTAGTATTATTTTTACGTTTGCACCACGTACCCCGCTGCTTGCGCTGATGCATTCATTGGGACAGTTCTTCCCTCGGGGAGATCGATCGCCAGCAATAGTCCCAATAAGTGAAAAAGGACTAGCGCGCGATATTCAAGGCTCAGGCGAGTTGCAAGACTGGCGATCCGCACGTAGCCACCGGGTTAATCGCGGTTTCTATATATCGCAGGCTCAGGAGATCGTGCGCCTGTGATTATTTCTCGACAGCGCTTTATTGCATCGGTTCAGGGGGCTAGCACACGCTGGCTCCCCTTTGCGGACGCTGCGAGCATCGAGCTGTCAATGCCGCGATTGCTGCGATTAGCCCTTTTTCAAGTGTCGGTAGCTATTTCGGTAGTGTTACTCACCGGCACTCTGAATCGAATTATGGTGGTAGAGCTAGCGCAGCCTGCATGGCTGGTTTCACTGATGGTAGCTATACCCCTATTGCTTGCTCCTGCACGCGCCTTAATAGGCTACCGCTCGGATCATCATCGGTCATACCTTGGTTGGCGCAGAGTGCCTTATCTGTGGTTTGGAACTCTGATGCAATTTGGCGGACTAGCGATCATGCCTTTCGCACTTATTGTGATGACCGAGCCTCATAATGGTCCAGCCTTCGTTGGGCCTGCCGCGGCGATGTTAGCGTTTGTGCTCGTTGGTGCAGGCCTCCACACTACGCAAACTGCTGGACTTGCGTTAGCGACAGATCTTGCTACCGCAGAAACCCGCTCAAAAGTCGTGGCCTTGCTTTATATCTCTTTGCTTGTCGGCACCATTATCGCAAGTCTTGGATTCGCTTGGTTGCTCACCGATTTCAATTACATACGATTAATTAAGGTATTGCAGGGCGCCGCAATGGCGACGGTTGTCTTAAATCTGGTAGCGCTTTGGAAGCAAGAACCTCGGCGGCCCGATTTGACGCACCATAACCAAGTAAGACCTAAGTTCCGAGCAGCGTGGCGACAGTTTTCTGAGCGCGGTCGGACAAGTCGATTACTGCTTGGTCTTGGTGTTGGAACGATGGGGTTCAGCATGCAAGATATTTTGTTGGAACCTTATGGCGCAGAAATTTTGCAGATGAGCGTTAGCGAGACGACATCGTTAACAGCGGTCTGGGCTTTGGGCATGTTGATTGCGTTCGTAGTATCCGCTCGGCTAATCAGTGATTCGCGTGACCCTATTCGTCTTGCGGCCGCGGGTTGCGTTATCGGCATATTCGCCTTTGCCACGGTTATTCTCGCTGCACCGATTAGCAGCGTACTGTTATTTTATATTGGTGTCTTCGGAATTGGATTAGGGAGTGGCTTTTTTGCAGTGGGCACTCTCACCGCGGTGATGGCATTGGGTGAAGAGAGCCAAGCCGGACTCGCTCTGGGCGCTTGGGGCGCGGTTAGCGCAACCGCCACAGGGGTCGCGGTATTTGCTGGCGGTGCTTTGCGCGACTTATTTGCGACGCTGTCATTAAGCGGCGCAATCGATCCTCTACTCGATGATGCGGTGGCCGCCTATGGCGCGGTCTATCACTTAGAAATTCTTTTGTTATTTATTTCGCTGATAGCTCTTGGGCCAGTAGTGCGCAAAGCATGGCAGCAACCTGAAAAAAATAAACCATTTGGTTTGGCAGATTTCCCCGCATGACGGGTAACTAAGGAGGCTTAATTATGGGCACAGGAGCAATAACTGAATATATCGATGTCGCCCAGTTGGCGCTGTATATCTTCTGGATTTTCTTTTTTGTGTTAGTTCGACATTTGCACAGGGAAGGTAAGCGTGAAGGCTGGCCACTGGAGCTTGATAGTCGCGGTGAAAAGTTTGTAGAAGGGTATGCGGGTATGCCTACCCCGAAGACGTATGAACTCGCCAATGGTCAAGGTAGTCGGGTTCTGCCCGGACCGGCAGCTGAGGGTTATGCGCTAAATGCCGTTGCGACGGGAAGCTCTCCAGGCGATCCTATTCATCCCCTCGGTGATCCTATGGTTGATGGTATTGGTCCAGCAGCATGGGCGATCCGTCCAGAGCGACCCGATTTAACCGTCGATGGTGAGCCACGCATTGTGCCACTGCGCGTAGATCATGATCATAAAGTTAACCGTCGTGATCCAGATCCAAGAGGTCAGGACGTACGTGGATGCGATGGTCGGGTGGGCGGCAAAGTGGTGGATCTTTGGGTCGATCGAGCTGAGCCTATTTTCCGCTATGCCGAGGTAGACGTTGGTGAACACACGGTGTTACTCCCTATGACTATGGCGCGCGTAAGTAAGGACGGCTCAGTACAAGTTAAGTCCATTCGCAGTGATCAGTTCAAGCAGGTGCCTCGATTGGCAAGTCCGGATCAAGTGACGCTGCAAGAGGAGGACAAGATTACAGCCTTCTACGGTGGCGGGACCTTGTACGCGTTACCTGAACGAATGGAGCCCGTGCTATGAGAGAGCACGAGTACGAACCCATTAAGGGACTGCCGGAAGAGCTTCCTGAAGGCGAGTATATGGTGTGGCAAGGCGCGCCGCGCTGGCAGGCATTAGCCCGCCGAGCATTCCATGTTGATACCATAGCCATCTACTTTGCGCTCGTTATTGCAGTGCATGCAGTGTATCTGCTGATGAATGGCCAAGCTGCGGGCGACATCTTGATTGCGATGACTTGGCAAGTTCCACTTTCGCTAACGGGCGTGGGCCTGATGGCGATTGCGGGCTGGCTATATGCTCGCGGGGCGGTCTACACATTGACTAATCGTCGAATTGTGATCCGCTCTGGTGTTGTTACACCCATGATGGTGAATTTGCCTCTTGATGGTATGGAGTCTGCGGGCATTCGTTACTGCAGCGACGGCACGGGTGATGTGTTGCTTAGCCTGAAGCCAGGTACTCGTAAGCTGTTTTACACCTTGCTTTGGCCAAATGTTCGCCCATGGCACTTTAGGCCTGTTCAACCGCTCATGCGAGCGATAGAACAGCCAGAGGCGTTAGTTGAGGCGCTTGGTCGGGTAATGTCAGAGCTGAAGTTAGAAGACAATACCCCCCGAGTGGCGCCGAGCCATGTTTACGATGACAGTGAGGGCAGCACCCATGGGAACCCCATCCCCAATAGCTGATGGCAGATCATCAGCGGGCTTTGTGAGGCGTGTCGATGACCGCCTCATGTTTGTCATTATGGCGGGCCTACTCTTTGTCGTCGGTTTTGTGAGTCTAGCAAAGCAAACCGATACGATTGTTGTCGCACCTGCGCCGCAGGGTGCAGTAGTGGCCCAAAAAAACCTTCAGTTTACTGATGAGGTTGACGGTAGCGTCCATGTGATCGACGTCAATTCGGGCACATTAGTCCATGTTTTCGCGAGTGGCGATGGCAGTTTTGTTCGGGGTGTACTGCGTAGCTTAGTGCGCGCGCGCAACGCACGTGGCTTAACGCAAGCGAATGCTTTTGACCTCGCACTGCATGAAGACGGTCGTATGATCTTGTCTGATGCTGAAACCCATGAATCGGTTGATCTTGTCGCTTTTGGAGCAACAAATTTTCGCGCCTTTAGTCAGCTCCTTGATGAACAGTAATTACACGACAGAGCGTCATGTTGACCTCATCATTACCTGCGCCGGGGTTTCTTGTGTTTGAGTTCTGGATGGCGATTGGGGTTGCCGTCACTGGCTGGTGGTTTTTCACTGGGCTCATTCTTTGGAGCGTTCACCTGCCGAAGCCGCTTCACTCACGGGTCTTTGGGCTAGCCACTCTTATCTTCTTAATGGCTCTCGCGATTACCCCGAGCGTAAGCGCGCTGGAGTCTGTCACTGGAACCGTTATGAGCTTTACCCTCGCCATTGTCTTGTGGGGCTGGCTTGAGCTGGGTTATCTCATGAATATCATCGCAGGCATGCACAAAGAGCCTTGCCCTGCGAATGTCGATCTAGCCGAGCGAATTCGGCGTGGCTTGGGTACCTGCATTTACCATGAGCTTGGTGTTGTTCTTACGGGCGCACTTATTTTCGTCCTCGCCGATGGCGGCGGGATGTCAGTGATGTTTTGGACATACGCCACGCTTTGGGCTATGCGTTGGAGTGCGAAACTTAATCTCGTTTTAGGCGTGCGCAACTACAACCGAGATTGGCTGCCCGATGATTTGCAGTATATCGATAGCTATATTCAACGAAGATCAATGAACCCACTGTTTCCGCTCTCGCTGGGTGTTGCTACCTTTGTTGCCGCTTGGGTGTTTTATCTATCACTCGGTGCGTCCGCAATCGGCACCCAAATAGGATTGACCTTGGTCGCAACACTGCTTGCGCTGGGTGCGCTTGAGCACGTTTTCTTGATGCTCCCGCTGCGAGAAGGGCGTCTATGGGGTTGGGCAGCACCTGAAGAGCATTGTGAAGCGTCTCTTGCCACGACGACCGCGCCCGGCGTAGTCGTTGCTGGAAAACCTCGCTAATTCCGAAAGGCGTGCAAAATGGTATTGCAATTAGCAATAACGCAGACTCGCAAACGATTTAGTTGTAATAGGTCCATTCTAAGAAGGAAGCGGTCTAAGGCTTTGTTTGACCGTAGCATCACGAGGGACTACATTGAATTTGGACAGAGGCTGGACGGTTCTCTGATCGTACTGACTGGCGGATATTTTACGACACGTTGCTTTGAAAGGAATCAAGTACACGTTTCGGTTCCGGTTTGCCTGGTGAGCTCGGTTGACTCAATAAACGGAGACGAGTGGCGTGGCGAAAAAATTTGACAGTAAAGCTCTAAGCGGTCATAGCGAAATAGCTGATGCAGCATTTTCTAAGGCGCGTCGAGTATCGTTCGATGGCGAAGCGGCGGATGTGAGCGTAGAGCGCTATTGGCGCGCTATGCACGACTGGGCACGCGCTTCCAAAGTTGACGAGGGTGTGCCGCTTTACCTCCATCTACCGTTTTGTCCTGTTCGTGGCACCCAATCTACCCGTGTTGCGGAAATTACGCACAGCGACCCGCCAATTGATAGCTATCTAGAGTTATTGCACGCTGAAATTTCCACAGTTACCAAGAATATTGGTGTCGGTCGGCGTGTTTCTCAGCTCTACATCGGCGGTGGTACGCCAAACTATCTCAGCAACAGTCAGCTGATCCGTTTAGCTGAAACCATCGACGCGCACTTCGATGTTGCTGATGGAGCAGAGCGAACGATTGAAATCGATCCAAGTCGGGCAAGTTACGCACAGCTGAGCCTTCTGCGGGGCTTGGGCTTTACCCATCTACAAATTGAGTTGCGTGAATTCTTAAGTGCCCGCGATGCGGGTATTGGTCGCTCATGCTCGCCGGATTTGCTACACGACGTTTTCAGCACTGCGCGGACACTTGGGTTCAAAGGCATTGCAGTCGATATAACCTACGGCGCTCGTAATACTTCGCACGATGACGTGCTGGAAGAGCTCGAGTGTTTATTAGAACTTAAGCCCGATCGGATTTTGTGCCACGCAGCACAAACTAGCTTTGCGGAAAATGACGAGCATCATATAAGCGACCAACCTAAGCCATTGAGCCAAGCGGCTAAGCTCTCGATGTTTGTGAGCATGCTCGATGTATTCGAACTGTGCGGTTACGAGTGGGTGGGTGTTTCTGGCTTTGCCTTGCCGGGCGATGCATGGTGTGAAGCCCAAGCTGAAGGGCGGCTTTATAGAAACTGGATAGGCTACACCACGGAGCGTGCCTTCTCTGTATTAGGTTTCGGCTTAGGGGCTGTCACAGAGCTACCTGGTTTGATTGCACAAAATCACGAAGACCTACGAGCCTGGTCTGCGTTAGTAACAGCGGGCTTACCGGCCGTCGGCAAAGGTGTGGAGCTGAATACACTGAAGGCTAAAGAGCGCGAAATACTAACGTGCTTGTCCGCAAATCTGAATGCGGAGGCGCCCGCAGTAATGGATTCAGCGATAGTTAGCGACCTTAAAGAATCGGGCGTTATCGAGGCTGACGCCGGTCGGCTTTCACTTACTCCTTTTGGTCGAGCTTTCTTCAGCCAGGTCCACGAGTGGGACCGTAATCAACGGCTTGGGGCTAACTAGCCAATTGGGAGATGTGGCTTCTTACTCGAGGCCATTGTTTGCCACGAAGCTCCCGCCACTCCAATACAAACCAAGGTGTTAGTGAGTCAGGGTGATTCGCTACGCGTTCGTCTATTTCTTCGCAGCTAAACCACTGCCAGTCCATGACTTCATCGGGGTGCGGTGATACCTCGATACTTTGACTAACGGTCGCTATGTAAACTGAGCATAGTTCATGCTCGCTGCCGAGATCCTGATAGCGGGCGCTGTATTCAAAGGTATAGATGTAGTGGAGAGGGCAGTCGACGATGCCCAATTCTTGCTCTAAACGGCGTTCCGTCGCGTGCGCATAGGTCTCGCCCTCGCGAGGATGACTGCAACAGCTATTGGTCCAAAAGCCCGGCCACAGGAGCTTTTTCATGGCGCGTTTTTGAAGAAGAACGTGGGACTCGCCGGCGAAAAGAAAGATAGAAAAAGCGCGGTGCAGCTCGCCATTGCCTTTGTGAGCATCGACTTTAGATATGGTGCCTAGCGCTTGATCCGAGCTATCCACCAAGATGAGCCGCTCGGAGTCACTGGAAACAGGTGTAAAGACGTTGGCGTGATGATTCATTGCGGGAGAATCCAAAAAAAAGACCTGTCCCGAGCAGGGATAGCCAACTCCAACTGAGCCTGTGAATGGCATTCGGCGTCGGGGGTGACGTCCGAAGTATCGAGTTGTGGCTGGCATCGGCGGAAGTGCACCGACAGGTCGTGGAAAAACAAGCCTGCTAAAAACAGCTAGCAGGCGTGCAGTGCTTCACTTGCGTGAGGCTGGCAGAGCTGAGTTGTGACTTACCTGTGCAGACGCTGCTGCGTTGGGGCCATCAATCCAGTTATAAGTTGCCGAGCTTAGCAGTACGAAGTGGATAAACAGCGCCAAAACAAACAGGAATGCTGCATTAGCCACAAGTACACGTCTAGGATCAAAGATCATCCACATACGATGCATAGTGCTACTCCTAATAATGTAGTGTTTTGCATTTGTGCCAAAACACCGGGTTTACAATGATTGGCTAGGTTCTTAGAACCAGGGCCGCCACATCCAGACGAGGATATGAGCTACCACTGCGATTGCCGCAAAACCCAAGAATCCTTGCATATAGGCACTGTGGAATTCCTTGGCTTCATTGCTTGTCAGCCCTGATGAGCTTCCGCCTTGATCACTCATGGTGTTACCTCCCATGTCGTTTAAGCGAATGCCGCAGTGATGCCCGAGGGCGTCGGTGCGACGGTTAGGCAGAGCATAAAAAATTGCTTTCTTACGCCCTGATCCCAGCAATCATCGGCGGTAGCCGATATTACGGAGATTTGTGTACCGTTCAGGAACGCCGCAGCGTTCTGAACGGAAGAGTTCTGGCGATTACTCAGCATCATCTACGTAGGCCGCTTTCGTGGCTTCGTTGTAGGTTTTCAGTGTTGGGTAATCATTTATCATGTTGGCACCGAGAAGTGGCTGATAAGCACCTTGGTGACAGGTACCGCAGTTCACTTTCAGCGGGTCACCGAGTGGTCCCTTACGGTGCTCAGGTAGCCAGTCAGTTGTGCGGTTAATGAATTGCGTATTCATTTCTCTAACCATTTGGATACCGTGCCATGCTTTCACGCGCTCCGGAGAGCTTTGCTCCCAGTCGGAGAACGCACGCGTGTTATGGCAGTGAGTGCAGTTGACCCCCAGCGAGTCTGAGAAGTGCATCATCAAGCTGTAGATCCACTCCGTTTGCTTGATCGAGCTATTGTTGCCCTCGGGTAAGGCAGTATCACCAGCGACGCGAATTGATTGAGCTTGCTCGAAGTAGGGCGTGAAGGGGTCAAACGGTAGCGAGGTATTGCCCGCAGCTTCGGAGGCGATGTTCTGCATTGCAGTTGTAATGCCTGCTGCATGAGGACCGCCCGGATCTGTCGTCCAAACGTACTCGGGGATGTTTTTCCCGCGGTGGCAGGTGTAGCACGTTACTCCTGCATTGCCTACGTGATCGCCATAATCTTGGTTAGCCCGCTGGGTCATCGCCAGCATGACCCGCGCCACTTTCTTCGTGTACTTTGTGTCTAAGTGAAAGCCTTCGGCAACGTGGCAGTAATTACAGCCTTCCTCTGGCGACACCCATTCAGTAATAGAGGTCATCAGACGCGTAAATTGGCCTATGCTCAAGTCGCCTAATACTTCAACGTTTTGATAGATTTCGCTGGCCTTCGGGCCGCCAGCGGGAAGTTGCGGTGGGGCCTCGGGTACGGTGTTATTTGCCACAACATTGTCTAAATCATCGCCGTTGTAGATCAGTACCATCCCCGTTCCAGCAGGTCCCCGCTGGACTGATTCTGGAGGCGGGGCGTCACATGCGGCTAGAAATAGGGCACCCGACAGAGCGACGGCCGCTATTTTTAGTGTTTTAGTGATATTCATTACTGAGCCTCCGTCATGAGTGGGTCCATTACCGGTGTCGCCTCGATCGCAGGATAAGCGGGAGCGATACCGTGTTTAACACCCCACAGGTACCAGTTTTCTACGACTGTCCCGGTAAGCAAAATACCGATTCCGCCTGTGATCACTGTGAGAACAGCGAACCACCATGCCCAGCGGTGAATAGATTCCATTGAGGCGTTGAAGCCCATAACCCAGCGCCAATAAAGCATTGAGCGTTCGCCCGCAGTCCCGATGTCGGTGACTTGGTCGATCTCTCGATCGCCACCGTAGCGGCTAACCGCAAGAATGGTGGCGCCGTGCATCGCGAATAGAATCGCGGAGCCATACAGAAACGCAATGGACAGCATATGGAAGGGATTGTAGAAGAGGTTTCCGTACCGCAATGAGAAGGCCGCCGTCCAATCAAGGTGCGGGAACAGCCCGAATGGTACCGCTTCGCTCCAGCTGCCCATTAAAATAGGACGGAAGAAGCCGAGGACCAGGTAGAGCCAAATAGCTGCCCCAAAAGCCCAGGCAAGGTAGTTACTCATACCTAGGCGTTGCGACAATGTAAACGTTCGCCACCACCAAAGTAGAATTGATGCGGTGAGGAAGAAACCGGCGAGTAGCCACCAACCACCATCATTCAAAGGCGGTATGCTCAAGCCATACTGGGGGGGAGGTGGTTCGAGAGCCAGCCAAGGTAGCTGTCGAATAAACTCTATTGGATCCCAGTTGACTGAGGCCCACATGTTGAGGCCAATAATTTCAAATGCCATGAAGCCAAAGATTATCGAGAGCACACCAAACGGACCTAAATAGATTGGGCCAATTTGAGCGTCACCGAGTTTTCCAGCGAGCCATGAGTGGGTTATTCCGCCTACGCGATTGTATTCATCCCGGCCGATAGGGACACCCGGATAGTCTGGGGCGTCGACCTGCACTTGTGTAAAGATATTTTGATATTCGATCATGGGTCAGCTCCCTCTTAATTCCAGATGGGCAATTCAAGCCACCAGTTCCACCATTCCGGCCATCCTCTAGTCCAGAAGGGGCCGCTCAAGACGATACAGACAGCGCTCCAGAAGCCGGCACTCAAAGCTAGGAATAGACCCAAGCGGTGGATACCCAAGGCGCCGATGGAGTAGCCGATGTCATCGCGGAAAAATGTATTTTCATGCTCGCCTGTTTTCACGGGTTCACCGTCTCTGGGGTCGGTGGCCATAAGAATGAGGGAGCCGTGCATGGACAGGGCCATCGCGTTTGTGAAGAAGAACGTCACCGCGATCATGTGCGCAGGGTTGTAGTGGAAATGCAGATATTGGTAGCCCACGTTAGACACCCAATCGAGGTGGCTGAGAATGCCGTAGGGGAATCCGTGTCCCCAGGCTCCCATTAATACGGGACGTATGACGACGAGCGTAAAGTAGGCAAAAACGGCAACACCAAATGCAAACGGGACGTGCATGCCCATGCCCAGTTTACGAGCAATTTCAGCTTGCCTTAGGATCCATGATCCGAAAGCCCCGAGCGCACACATGGTAATGATTTGCCATAGCCCGCCCTCTTTGAGTGGAGCAAGCCCCAGCCCATATGAGAGGTCGGGTGGCGCGATATTGATCTGCCAGATATTCCAGGTGTCACCAAGAGAGGCGCCATAAATGATCAGCAAGGTTCCCAGTATTGAGAAAAAAGCTGTTGTTACGCCAAAAAAGCCGACGTAGAACGGCCCGATCCAAAAATCGAACAGGTCACCGCCAAGCAGTGTTCCTCCTCGAACCCGATATTTCTTTTCGAAACTCAGCAGCGACATTGCATCCATCCCCTTCGTATTTCAGCGCCATTCGTCCATGAAAATGGCCTTGTTAATGTTTCGTCGTCATCCCAACGACGTTTTTCAAATGCGCATGAATGCGTAGGGCACCACGCTATACGCCGACCGTTTGGCCGTCTGAAAGCAGCTTTCACCCGCAATCGCAGAGTCGGGTTGACGCAGGGTCAAGCGACATAGCAAGGCGTGTGAGAAGAACCACAGAAATGCGACTGCAATTAAGAGCCGAAACTGAATGGTTTCGTTAGCATGACTTTTGGAACTGTTCTGGTGCGATCTTCCCGTCATGGTTCGATCCTCCTGAGGTCATTGTTTATTGCATCGTTGGCTGATACGGCCATCACGGCACGTCGAACATGTTCTCTCGCTACCGTTTCTTTCTGGTTGTCACGTGCGAGCTGTTCAGCGGTGTCGCGCATATGTTTTGCAGCAGAGATGCGAACCAGCACGGGTTGTTTCGCTACTAGACGCGTCAACTCAAGCTCCGCTTCCTCGCTCCAATTAATTTGTCGTTGCGCGGGTGTAGCTGCAACGTTATCGAGCTCCGTGCCGAGCGGTAGGATGTTGTACAGGGCGTCGAAAAGAGCGTTACAAACTTCTTGCAACACGTACGCGGCACCGCTGTATCCCATAAATGGTGTTCCGGTATGGCGCCTGATTATTGTTCCAGGTAGAGAGGCCGGGATGTAAATTGATTGTCCACCGCTCTCACTTAGGTACATACGCTCGTTGTAGCCGCCGAAAATAATCAGCGGCTTTGTATCGTGGATAGCAGCGCGGACGGCTGCATTATCGGTTTTCTTCCCTGCTTTACGTTCGAAGTGGAACGCGCATGGCAATCCCAACTCATCTTCGAGGTAGTGACGCAGGCCTCGAGTATAGGTTTCAGTTGCGCTTACCCCGAAACTCGCGGTACCAAAAAAATCTTGTGTTACTGACCGCCATAAATCCCAAATAGGTTTTATGGTGGTGAGCTTTTCTTGTGCGATGAATGGCTCTGGATCGACACCCGTTAACTCACCCAGTTTTTGTAAGAATTGAGTAGTGCTATGCAGGCCAAATGGAGCCTGTAGATAAGGCTTATCGAGTGCTTCGCAGAGTTTTCTACCGTGCTCTCTGTACATACACACATTGACGTCCGCGTCGGCGAGCGTGTGGATATCGTCTAGATGGCAGCCGAGGGGGAAGACGAGATTGAGATCCAGTCCGATACCTTCGACGAGTCGCTGGATTTCGGCGAGATCGGACCAGGTATTAAAATAACCATAGGCAGGGCCGATGATATTGACCTTAGGACGCTCGTTAACAACGGGTTTACGTTTGGCGGCTTTTTTCGCACCGTATTGTTCCCACAGCCAGACTAACGCGCGGTCTGCACTTTGCCATTGATCTTCGTCAATAGTCCTTGGCAAGAAGCGCTTGATATTGGTGTCTTCGGGTGTCACGCCACCGCCGATCATCTCGGCAATGGAGCCGGTCACAACCACGCTAGGCTTTTTCGTGTCGAGGGTGCTGTGCGCGCGTCGCAGTGCGCCTTCGGTACCGTGTTGACCAAGCTCCTCTTCCGCAAGCCCTGTGACGACGATAGGAAGCTCGTGAGGGGGAAGGCCATCCGTATAATGAAGCACTGAGGTTACGGGTAGATTTTCGCAGCCAACAGGCCCATCAATAATGACTTGGAGGCCACGGACTGCGGTGAATACGTAGACAGATCCCCAGTATCCACCGGCTCTGTCGTGATCGAGGACTAGCATTACAGTGTCTCCCTCGATAACAGCCCGGCGCTCAGAGCGGTGTCTGGCGTCCAGATGCCCGCGCTATCGCCTTTACCTGTGTCGCTGAAAAACGCTTCCATCGCTTCAAAGCGATGCTTATTTTCAATCGCACCGTTGACGATGCCCGCCAGTGAGCCGGCACCGGCAGGACCCATGAGTGGGCGAGCCGATATAAGATTTGTGAAGTAGAGGCCAGGAATGTGGTTCTCTTTCGCGTGTTGAACGACAGGCGTCGTGCCAATCGCGAGGTCTGGCTTGAAATAGTCGATTGCAGCCACATCATTTTCTAGTGATGCGCGAAACTGAACTTTTGTGCCTCTTGCTTCGAGCCAAGCTTTATCTTCTGCAGACCAAGGGGTGCTCGCACAGGCAGTGCCGACGTATGGCACATCTGCACCACATTCTATGAGTAATCGCGCAACTAATAGCTCTGACCCTTCATAGCCGGACAGCGTAATGCGCGCATCGATGGGGTTCTCTGCAATAACCGCACTAATACTTGCGCGGAGCTTGTCGCAGTGGGCGGCGAGCGCTTCGCGGTCGAGATTAAGCTGCTCTGCAACTTGTTGTAGCCAACGTACTGTGCCCTCAACACCTACGGGTGCGCTCCCGATGGTGGGCCGTCCTGCTTTAGAGAATTCTCGTTGGCTAGCGGTATAGTGCGGATGCAGCGCAGCCACGAGGTCGCAGTCCAGAGCTGCGTAAAGTTCGCGCCATTCGCGCGTTGGCACTACGGGTCCAGCACTGGCACCAAGTGGTTGGAGTAATGAGTTAATCGTTATCGCGTCGACAGGGAAGATTTCTCCAAGAAGCGCAACGCGGGGCATGGCTTTTTCGTCGCTCGCACTGGCAGGTCGCGCTACAGGCCCTTGTTCGATCTCTCCGCGTGCATAGCGCAACATAGCCGCTGCAAGAATGTCTTTGGCCTCAGCGTGTGTTGGCACACCAAAACCCGGAACATCAATACCGATAACGCGGACACCGTTAATGGCATTGGGTAGGAGGTCGAGTGGAACGCCTGATGCTGTTGGTACACATAAGTTGATGACCACGATCGCATCATATTTATCAGGATCCGCTAGATCGTGGGTAGCGTCGCGAATGTCTTCAAATAATTTTCCCGTGACCAGCGTTTCCGAATCAAATGGAACATAGCCGACGGTTCGCTTGGCGCCATAGAAATGCGACGTAAATGTTAATCCGTAAACACAGCACGCTGACCCGCTGAGTACAGTAGCCGTTCGGCGCATGCGCAATCCAACCCGTAGGGATCCAAACGCGGGACACATACTCTGAGGCTGATCATGGGGACCTTGGGGATAGTCCTTCGCGTATTGTTCAAGCGTTTCAGACTTACCGGCCGCCAGAGCGGCTTGGTAGTGCTCTGTGCTGTTGTGGCAACCCGCTTGTGGGGTGTCATCAAGCGATGTTATTGGAATAACATCCTCTGCCGCGGTCATCGACTTTGCTTCAAGCATCGTCATAGATCACCTCAAGTGAGGGCTTATTGAGAGCTGTTGTGTCGCAGAGATCCGAAAGTGTTGCGGGTTGCAGAGTGACATGGCGGCCAACTGTATCGCCGTCAAACAATGCGAGTAGCTCATCTTGGGTGAGTGTTTTTGGCTGGTGAGGTGGCGCATCCGCAACATTTTGGGCAAGCGTAGCGAACAGCTCGCCCCATTCGCCGTCAGGGTGACCAATAATTTCGTAGTTCGCACTCTTACGTCGGATATCGTCATTCGCCGGTATGGACGCTAACTCGGGAATGCCTGCAGCTTTACAAAATGCTTGCGCTTCGCCGCTACCGTCATCTTTATTGGTAACCATGCCAGCGACACCAACGTTACCTCCTAGGCGACGGAAGTATTCGACTGCGGAGCAGACGTTGTTCGCAACGTAGAGCGACTGGAGGTCGTTGGATGCTACGACAATAACTTTTTGACACATGTCTCGGGCGATAGGCAGACCAAATCCGCCGCAGACGACATCCCCTAGGAAGTCGAGGAGTACGTAATCGAAATCCCAGTCGTGGAATCCAAGTTTCTCGAGCGTCTCAAAGCCGTGAATAATTCCTCTGCCGCCACATCCGCGACCGACTTCTGGTCCGCCAAGCTCCATTGCAAACACGCCATCACGTTTAAAGCAGACGTCTTCCACACGCACTTCATCGCCGGCGGCTTTCTTAGCTGACGCCGTTTCGATAATCGTGGGACAGGCTTTGCCACCAAAGAGAAGAGACGTCGTGTCGCTTTTGGGGTCACAGCCGATCAGTAAGACTTTTTTGCCTTGCTGCGCCATCATGTAAGACAGGTTTGACAGAGTGAAGCTTTTGCCAATGCCACCTTTTCCGTAAATGGCAATAACCTGCGTTTTGGGTGCATCTGCGGATACAGTCGCCAATAAGTCAGCTCGTTCGCCCGACTCGTCAAGGCCGGGGTCGTAAGTTTTAGGGGCTTCTTGCGCGTTCATAGGACGCTCCAATCGAGGACGGTTTTTAAGCACTTCGGATTGCTAAAAGCTTCTGTGTAAGCAGTTTTAGCGTCGTTGGCCGCGAATCTATGTGTAATTAGATCGTCGGTTTTCAAAAGATCATTGGCGAGTAAGTAGGCTGCTCGCTCCATATCTTGCTCGCGCCACTCTGCAGCAATGCGTATATCTATCTCGCGCATGAAAGCGGGGGCAAAATCGAACGTTAAAGGTTGGTGATAGAATCCTGCGAGCACTAAAGTACTGCCAGGCCCCATGTGCGCAACGGCTTGATTGATAATGTTGCTGTCGCCGCTGACGTCGACCACGGTCCGGTAATCCGTTCTCGCATCGTCGGTCGCATTGGTGATCGTGCTAACCGACGTTTCTTGTCGTTCCAGATTGGTTTCCCACTGACGAATGTCCCTATGCCCCGTAGCTTTTGCGACACGCGCGATCAAGCGACCCAGTACGCCGTTGCCAACGATGAGATCGAGGGATGTGTTTTCATGAAGCCGACCGAGAGCGTGTATGGCTGTGGCGACGAGCGCGAGTAACACTGACGCTTCTTCTGGATCGCCCGAAAGCGGAATGAGCCTGTGACTGGGCACGACGAGATGCTTTGCGGCTCCTCCGAATAAACCAGCGACATTTTCAAAGCCGCGAGAGCCTGGGATGAAGACTGCTTGGCCTTCTGCCAGCGTACTATCTGCGCCGCATTCCAAAACGCGGCCCACGCTTTCGTAGCCCGGCACAAGCGGATATTGCAGCCCGGGGAAGAAGGGCATGTCGCCCGTCCATAATAATCGTTCAGTGCCGGTACTGATACCCGAGTGGAGGACTTCGACCAAACAGTCGTCTGTGGTTAATTCCGGCAACAGAACTTCTCTAACCGAGAGATTTCCCGGGGACTCGAAGACAACTGCTGTCGATGTATGGCCCATGAAGTTGCTCAGGGCCTTTGTTTGTCGGTATCGGTGGTCGAGATCATACAAGTGTCCGATTAATTATACGTTATTAATGTCAGTTTACTTGGACAGACGTAAGAGTCAATAGTTTTTAACAGAATTTGCTGTTGCGCTGATCACACGCACAAGAGCGGGTACATTGCTTCGGTGTTCCTTGACATCGCTAAATCCGCCTGCCCGAAGCAGCTGGCCTATTTCTGCTACGGTGCGTGGTCTGCCTGAGGCCATAGCCCACAGATACATGCCAAAATAACCATGTCCGATGGCCTCCGCGCCTGCAGTATTAGCGAGGGGTTCGGCTACCAATAGCTGCCCGCCTTCTTTCATCGCTCGCCTTACTGCCCGGACTATCATCAGCGCTTTGTCATCGTCGTGGTCGTGTAAAATCCGCACCAGCGAGACGACATCGGCTCCTGCTGGAAGCGATTGCTTAAACACATTGACTGCGGCGAAGGAAAGGCTCGGAGTTGCGCCGGCTCTGCGCTGTGCTTCAGCGGACGTCACTACCTCGGGCAAATCGGCTACGATGGCTTTGAGTTGAGGGTGTCGTGCAATCGCCGCCGCAGCGAAAGCGCCCGAACCACCGCCGACATCTATCAGGCATCGCGCGTGGCGCAGGCTGCAGGCGTCTAGGATATGTGTACTGATGATGGCGAGTGAGTCGGCCATCAGTGCGCTGTAGCGAGCAGCGGCGTCGGGATTTGAAGTGCCTTGTGCGTAAGGCCAGTAGGCTGATAGATGGGTGCTCTTGCGTTCTGAGAGTAGGGCGACTGGATCGACAAGGTCTTTATAGAGAAGTGCATGGTGGTCGACCATTGCTGAAATGCCAGGATAGGCAAGGGTGGCAGTGCCCAATTGACCTAGGCCCCAGAGATCATCGTCGAGTCGATCAATTAATTGCAAGCTCGCCGCGGCTTTTAGGAGGGTCTGTAGTCCCTCGCCCTTGAGGCCCGTTTGACCAGCGAGTTGCGCGGCGCTTAAGGGCCCTTTTTCCAAAAGTGAAAATAGATTCAATTGCACGCAGGCCTGAAGAATCTGGGAGTACACAAACCCCGCGGTAATGTGATGCAGCGCAAGGGCCTGTTGGTTGGCAATGAGGCGTATGATGGGTAAGCGGGCCGCTAGGCGCTGAAACCGATGATTCATTAACAGTCGATTTCGCCACTGGTGCAGCCGAATTTTCAGGGATTTATGCGTTGTTTGGTTGTCGATCCCCCTCGCTGTGTGGCGCGCAGGCGCGGGATCGGTTATGCCGCGCAACGTTTATAGCCGCTTGGGAAAAAGCGCTCCGACTGTTTCTCAACGAGGGACACCAGGAGGTCTCGGCCGGCGCATTGAGGTATCGATGCTATGCCGTCATTTAGGAGGTTATTTAGCAGCGTAATTGCGCCTTCAAGGCCCAATTCGTGAACGGCATTAGGTCGACCTAATAACGCATCACGGCCTGAGGGCTTGCCCATTTGTGCACTCACACCGACGCAATCCTGGATATCGTCCGCTACTTGATACGCTTGTCCAATGGCTGATCCAAGCGGAAGCCATTGCTGGTAATCTTCGCCTGCGGCTGCCGCGCCTGCGCACGTTGCTGCGACAAAAAGGGCGCCCGTCTTGCACTGATGATACGTGGCGGTGTCTACTGAAGGTTCGCATTCCCATGCTTGCCCAGCGCAAATTCCCTGCGGTGCACCGACACCGCGCGTAACGAGTTGCGTTACGGTGGCTAGACGCCGTGCGTCGCTGATTTGGAACCCGCACCGTGCCAACTGTTCAAACGCTGACACGATCAACGTGTCCCCAGTTAATACGGCAATTCGCTCTCCGAATGAGGCGTGAACCGACGGTTTTCCGCGGCGTTGAGTCGCATCATCAAAGCAGGGTAAGTCGTCGTGCACCAGCGATGCGCAATGCAGCATTTCGATGGCCACGGCGGCGCTCATGGCTAGCATCGGTTCGTCGTTGCCGGTCGCTAACGCAACCGCAAGGCATAACTTAGGTCTGACGCGTGCTCCGCCGGGGAAGACGGCGTATTCGAGTGCTTGAGCGAGCTGTGGGGGGCACGGACTCTCGGTTGCCTTTTTTATCGCAACTCTGAGGTTGTGCTCACAATCCAGTAGTTCATTGGCCATGGTGGAGCCTTCCGCAAAAAAGTCTGTTATCGTGTAAAGTAACCTAGACATTTAAAGTGTTCAAGATAAATTACAATCAGATAATGGCAAGTTCGCTTAGTGAAACGTTTTGTCCACGAAAAGGTTTACTCAATGACAAGTGTTCCAAGGACCCTAGGGTTAGACCTGTGCCGACAATTGCGCGCTGATTTTGTCCGTGCCTAAGCAAAGGGCGCTCGCTGCGCAGGGCTTGGGATTCGATGGTGCAATACCACCGAATGGATACCAGTGGTGGTACGTTGACGCATTCTCCGACGATGGCACCGCGGGGATGACGTTGATTGTTTTCATTGGCAGTGTTTTTTCTCCTTACTACGCGCGCGCGCGCAAAAAGAGCTCGGCGCGTGCCGAAGACTTTTGCAGCATTAATGCTATTTTTTACGGCCCAAAGCGCAAGTACTGGACTATGACAGAGCGCGGTGCGAACGATCTCTCACGCTCCGCGAATCGGATCGCGATTGCCGCCAGCAGCGTAACGCTGGCTGATGGTGTGCTCGCCTTCGAGATTGATGAGATCTGCGTGCCATTTCCTCGCCGGTTGCGCGGCAGCGTCCGTGTTGAGTTAGGGCATTTAACGCAGCAGTGTTTCGCCCTCGATCCAGAAGAAAATCATCGTTGGTGGCCGATTGCTCCAGCATCACGTGTGACAGTAGATCTTGAGGCTCCCCGGATGCACTGGCAGGGCGATGGCTACGTTGACTGTAATGCCGGCACCGTGCCTTTGGAGAGCAGCTTCACAGGGTGGCACTGGACTCGAACGGATCGCGTAAACGGCGACAGCTGGATTTTCTATAACCGGACATTCAAGAATGGCGGTCAGCAGGGCTTGACGCTAAGGCATAATGATCAATCGGGGATATTCGTCGATGCTGCGCTGGAGGATGGCCATGATTTGGCGCCCACGCCTATTTGGCGCTGTGCGCGCCCACTAATAGAGTTGGGCAGTCAGCCCACGATTACCAAAACCTTTGAAGATACGCCGTTCTATGCTCGCTCAAAGATTGCGATGGCATACCGTGGTGAGCAATACGCAGCTATGCATGAATACGTTGATCTCAATCGGTTTGAACGTACATGGGTACAACAATTGTTGCCGTTTCGTATGCCACGCAATGCGCGCTAGCATCTCGGGGTGTTGGTCAGCGGCCCTTGTCGGTTAGGGTTTTTTGATGTCGCTCGTCAAGATGTGCAAAGACATCAAGTATCCAAGTCATCCGTAAATAGAAAGCCTTGGGAGCCGACATGCCCAAGTAGGACTCAGTGCGCTGGCCGGCTTGAGCCGCAAGCTGAATAAGATACTTGCACTCAGTGAGGGGCTTTGCGTGTAAGTCTTCGTTCTTGGTCACTGGGATTCGTAAAGATCGCGCTACCAATGTCGCTTTTGTTTGAATGCCAACAATCGCGCGCTGCTCAACAGCGTTATGATTGAGCGTTGATAATGTGTCACCAATGGCGGCGTAGAGTAGCCGTGCAGCGTAAATGCCGCCGCGAGCGCTTCGTGGCAATTGTCGTATACCGCTGTCTGCGCGCTGGTAAAGATGCGCCGCATGGGTGAGAAGGTCGCTAATCACTGAGCCAAGCGCGTCACTATGTTGAGGGTTCGCGAGAAATTCATTGGGATCAATGCCTGCGGCTTTAAGCGCGTCGAGAGGTAAATAGAGGCGACCGTTGCGCGCATCTTCACCAACATCGCGGGCAATATTGGTCAGTTGCATAGCAACCCCAAGATCTGCAGCGCGCGCTAGTGCCGATTCATCGCGAATGCCCATCAGAAGGGCCATTAAAACGCCTACGCTTCCCGCAACGCGCGCTGAGTAGTCATAAACCTCAGATAGATTCTGGTAGCGCCGACCGGCATTATCCCAGGCAAAGCCTTCAAGCAGTGCATCTAGGAGTGCGCGTGGCAAATTATGATCTTTAATAATCTGCTCAAGTACGCGATCCACCGGGTTGTCGTCGGGCTTTCCGGCGTATATACGGTTAAGTCGTTGATGTAAAATACGCAGTGCGCTTTCAGGATCGTCACCGTCATCGATTAAATCGTCGGCATCGCGACAGAAGGCATAGAGCCCACAGGCGGCATTTTTAAGCGCGGGTGGAAGCAGCTGTGACGCTAGCCAGAAAGAGCGAGAGCCGGTGCTAAGCGTCTCGCGACACACCGCGAGATCGGTGAATGGTGTATTGAGTTCAGCCATGTCGCGCATGCCTAGGTTCTGGAACAATTTCATCAAGGACTTTCGCGGAGGAGATAACCCCGGGTATACCAGCACCTGGATGCGTGCCTGCTCCAACCAAATACAAGCCGTCAATATCTTCACTTCGATTGTGCGGCCTAAACCAGGCGCTTTGCGTGATTCTGGGTTCAAAGCTAAAACCTGCACCCTTGAAAGAGTTCAATCGGTTCTGAAAATCTAGGGGTGTTAACAGGCGAGACGTGACAATGCGCTGACTTAATCCCGGCAAGACCGTTTCTTCGAGCCGCTCCGCGATAGCCTGCCGAAAGGTCTCTGCGTGGGTCTGCCAGTCTACATTCGCATCTAAATGTGGGACCGGGACAAGTGCATAAAAGGCATCGCACCCGTCGGGTGCCATCGCGGGGTCGGTGGCTGTTGGTCGATGAAGGTAGAGACTGAAATCGTCAGTCAGTTTTTTGTGCTTGAAGATGTCGACCAGCAATTCACGGTATCGCGGGCCGAGTAAAATAGAGTGGTGGGGTACATCAGGGTACTGTCCCTCGGTGCCAAAATACCAAACGAATAAGCCGTTTGAATAGGCCGCTTTGTCGAGCTTCTTGTTGGTCCATCGCTTGCGTTTATCTGGATCGATGAGATGGCGATAGGTCCAAGCAGAGTCGGCGTTAGAGATGACCACGTCAGCGTTGATTACTTGCCCACTTTTCAGCGTCACGCCTGTTGCTCGCTGGCCGTCGACATTGATCCGATCAACTTCACTATTAAGTTTTATCTCATTGCCTTGCTGCTTAATAAGTTTCGCCAGTCCGGTCACGAGGCTGCCCGTTCCGCCCATGGCTGACCACACGCCAAACTGTTGTTCGAGATATGAAATAAGTGAATAGACGCTGGTAACAGAGAAGGGGTTGCCTCCGATGAGTAGCGGATGGAAGCTCATCACCTGGCGCAAGTGGGGGTCTTTGACGTGTCGTGATACCAGATTGTAAACGCTACGATCGCTGCGTAATCCAATTAGGTGGGGCAAAAACTTGAGTAGCTGCCATAAGCTGTCAAACGATTTAAACCCTAATTTTTCAAAGCCGACGCGGTAGCGTTTTTCACTAGCAGTTAAATACCGAAGGTAGCCGTCTACGTCATCTGGATTGAATTTGCGTATTTCTTCGAGTGTTCGCTGTCGATCGCCGCTGTAGTCAAAGGTCTTACCGTCGTTGAAAACGATACGAAAGAAAGGGTCCATGGCGCGAAGATCTACGTCGTCTTCTAGTCGTTTCCCGCACAATTGCCAGAGTTCTTCCAATAGGAAGGGTGCAGTAATAATGGTGGGCCCGGCGTCGAAGGTAAATCCATCTTGATGGTAAGCGTAAGCTCTGCCGCCTGGGGCATCGAGTTTTTCTAAGACTGTAACCCGATAGCCACGCGCTCCGAGGCGAATAGCTGCCGCCAACCCGCCAAAGCCACTGCCAATGACAATCGCATGTGAACTGCTGTCTGTGGGATCGTCTGATGTCTCCAGATAATCGCGAATAGGATTAATACTGTTCATAAAAAACGACGCTCCGACTGTCCGCCTAGATGGACATCATAGCAGTCAAATTGATTTGACACTACTCGAGGTTAGTCGGACTCTAAAGCCTTGCGAATGAGGCTGGCGAATAGTTCTGGTGCTTCCTCGTGTCCCAGGTGTCCCAGCTCGGGTATTTCGATGAGCTGCGATTGACTCACAAGCTCAGATAAGCGCGTCGATTGCCAGGGGGAGACTGTTTTATCGTTGAGGCACGCTACGAGGTCAATCGGAAGCCTAAGGCCGGTGAGACCTGATTTTAAGGGCTCAAGATCCCAGCCCGCCATCATTTGTAAGGTGCCGCGAATATGTTGAGGTCGACGTAGAAGGGTTTGATAGGCATAGAGCATGTCTTTGTTGGGGACGGAGCCTGTCTCTTCCAGTAGTTTGCGAATTGGTCGGCGAAAATAGCCATGCAGCGCAGTCGCCAGTTGGAAGAACTGCGCGCGCGATAACCATCCAGCGGCTTTACTGAAGAGTGGAGCTGCCACGGAACCAAAAGGTAGAAACGCGCCATTAACGCTAAAAATACGTTTGGGTGGCCGTACAGAGTCGAGCGCCATTTGAACGGCAATTGCCGACCCTGCGGAGTGCCCCGCAATCAATACTGGTGCAACCCCTAAGGTATCCATTAACACGATTAATGCGCGCGATATAGCGGGTAGTGTGACGGTCCGTTTGGGAAGCGGATCACTAAATCCATGTCCGGGCAGATCAGGAATAATGCACTCAAAGTCGTCCATCAGATGGAGCGCTACGGGTATCCACGAGTGACTGGATGCGCCTGTTCCATGCAGCAATAACAAGGGTGGGCCTGTGCCGATGCGCGTCACCCGCCAGTCCATACCGGCTGCGTGACAGTGTTCATTATATTCAGCTAATGGCCAGTCGGCGGGCGGTTTAGTTTGTGTCATTGGCCTAGAGGCTCACTCTAACGGCATCGAAGAGTGTGTGCGCGTTCGCATGGGGTAAGGGCAGGTATTGAGAGGCTAATTCTTGTGCAAGCTGATGAGCTTGGGTCTGCCCCCGTGGTGACGTATCGATGAGAATACTGTTAACTGAGCGTGCCCGAAATTTCCGCGCGCTGGCAAGGGCATCTTCGCGTGCCTTGGCTCTGCCAGGCACCCCGATACGATCGATATTAGCAATGCCGTCGGTCAGTAACACAATGTTAGGTGTGCCGCCAGCACGTTGAATCTGCTCTGCAAGAAGCGTCGCTGTATCTATAGCATGAGCAAGCGGTGTTCCGCCGCCACCGGGAAGGCCCGCGAGTGCGCGCTTAGCTCTGACCAGAGAGCGAGTCGGCGACAGCAAGAGCTCTGCTTTGTCACCCCTAAAACTAATCAAGGCTACGCTGTCGCGACGGCTGTAACAATCGGCCAGTAATAATTCTACGGCACCTTTAACTTCCGCCAGCCGATGCATGGCGGCTGAGCCCGAGGCGTCGACAACGAATACAGTGGTGCTCTCGCTACGATGCCGATAGCGCGTTAGTCTAAGGTCTTGCTTGCGGATATCGATCGGCGCGCGCTGGTCGTTATCCGTCCTCTCTCGATTACGAAGGGCTTGCCATGGAGCTGCCGCTCGAAGCGTGGCGATCAATTGAAGCTTGCCTCCGCGTCGAGGATCACCGGCTATTGTGCCGCACGGTCGACCGCGCTTTAAGCAGAGCTGCTCAGCACCTGACTTCCCGACGGAGCGATTATTCTTGCGCCCGTTATGCTGGCTGCTGAGCTTACGTAAAAGATCGGCAGGTATTGCCGCTTGAGCTGCTTCAAGCAGTTGTTCGGCGGGAGGGCGGTCCGTTTGTTGACGTTGATCCTGAGCTTCGCCCTGTTCGGTGTGATCGCGATTATCGTCGCTCATTTCTGGTGTTGGGGCGGGCTCTGTATCGTTATTTTGCGGTGGAGCAGGTAGTTGCGTGGCTCTGTGCCCCAGAGTTAGCGCTATAGCGTCCCCCACGTCATCGTCGGTTACTTGTTTGCGACCGTTCAGGGCGGCGAGTGCTCGAACGGTTTCGAGAGCAAATAATGTTGCGCGACTTGATTGAACGCCTAGCGCCGCGGCGGCAGTAACGAGCTGTGTGAGCAAGGTATCAGAGAGTGACACTGTATGTAGTCTGTGTCGCGCGGCTACGATGTCGGCGGGGCTGAAAGGTGTGTGACTCAGTTCGCTTACGGCGAGATCATACAAATTAATCTGAAATGCGAGCCGTTCACTCAACGATTCGTTGAGCGCCTCATCATCGATACCCTCGTTGAGGGCCAAAACACCGAAGGCCGCCGGTAATGTAGCTGCGAAGCCATCGCGCTGGATGTGTAGTGTGCCGCTGTCGAGTGCCTGACTGATGTGCGCAATCACCCGACGCTCAGCGCGCTCAGCCATGGGCATGAGCAGAACCTGATTATGGCACTCGCTCAGCAAGCCCTGTTCCATAACGGGCTTTCCCGCTTTTGCGGTTGCCATAAAATTTAATCCGCCAAGTAGACGCGCCTCGCTTACATTGACCGGGACTTTTCGTGCTCGAGTATCGTTTAAGAGGGCGCTACATTCGGCGATCCAAGTGTCGCGTACTGGGCCAGGAAATGCTTTGACATCAACGCCTCCAAGGCGGTGTGGATTGATGGCAAACACTGCGGCAGCGAGCTGCGCGAGTTCCCAGTTCTTGGAGCCATTCATTAGCCAAGTACTTCACTGATCATGCGTGCAACGCGAACATGGCTGCCTGATTCGTCGAGTGGATCTCGGCGGAGTCGATGACAAAGCACCATGGGTGCCACATGGCGTAAATGGTCAAGGTCAATTTCACTTGCGCCTTCGAGTGCTGCGAGGGAGCGTGAGGCACGGATCAGCGTCAGTTCGCCACGCAAACCATCAGTGCCTAATGCCAGGCAAAGTTCAGCGGCTTTTTCAAGTATTGCGATAGGCGTTTCTATGTCGACAACCCGCGCGCGCGCGGCTTCAATTTTCTTGCGCAGAGCGGTTTCTTTGCGACGCGCTTTTTTTACGAAGGCCTCTCGGTCGCGTTCAAATAAGTCGCGTTGACGAATAATCTCAACGCGACTCTTAATGTCCTGGGGGGTGCTGACCTCAACGGACAAGCCGAATCTATCGAGTAGCTGTGGGCGCAGTTCGCCTTCTTCTGGATTGCCACTGCCGACCAGTACAAAGCGCGCTGGGTGGCGTACGCTTAAGCCTTCACGCTCGACGACGTTTTCCCCCGAAGCCGCGACGTCGAGTAACGCATCGACAATATGGTCTTCAAGTAAATTCACTTCGTCGATATATAAAAAGCCTCGATGGGCTCTAGCGAGTAGGCCTGCTTCAAATGCTTTTTCACCCGAGTGCAGTGCTTTTTCGATATCCAATGAGCCGATAACACGATCTTCTGTGGCACCCAGTGGCAGATCGACCACGGGTATCGTAATTTTCTTGGGTTTGGAATTTGCGCGTGGGCTGTCGCTTCGGCACGCTTCGCATAATCCGACGGGTTTGGTGGTGGGTGAGCAGTTGTAAGCGCAGCCGCTCATAATTTCGATTTCAGGTAGCAGCGCTGCGAGCGCTCGAATCGCCGTGGATTTACCTGTACCTCGGTCGCCCATGACCAAGACGCCACCGACTTCTTGGTCGACGGCGGCCACCAGTAGTGCCTGCTTCATGGCATCTTGTCCTACGATGGCGGTAAACGGAAATGCAGTACTCATAGAGCGTGTCCCCAAATATAATGTGCCAAGTGTAAACCAAGAAGAACATAATTTCCGTTACATTTTATAGACAGGTTTTTCTCGGCGCAGTACTGTGTGGCAACCCCCAAGACAGGTAGGTGCGACACGCGCAGGTCGTTAGTGAGTGGGCAAATTAGTGAGAGGGCGACGCGTTCCCTCATCTGTTCTTCAGCATCAACTGAGAGTAGGGCCTTCTATGTCATCCGTAGAGTCAACTGATAGGCTTATCAAGGCGATTGCCTGTGATACGCAAACGCACACTCTCCAAGGCGGCGAGACAATGATTGTTTATGCTGACAAGAGTCAGGCGGGTCGCCCCCTGGTGTTGGTCCACAGTATCAATGCGGCTCCCAGTGCGATGGAAATGAAACCTCTTTTTGAAAGTTTTCGCACGCGCAGGCCATGCTACGCGCCTGATCTGCCAGGTTTCGGCTTGTCACCTAGGAAGCCGATAGCGTACACCGCAGCCTTTTTCAGTAATGCTATTAATGAACTACTGCGGGATGTAACGCGCGAACACGGGCAAGCTCCGGATGTTGTTGCGCTTTCTTTATCGTCTGAGTTCGCAGCTCGAGCTGTTGTTGAACTAGATGCGCCCTGTCACAGTTTGATTTTTATTTCGCCCACGGGTTTGAGTCGTCGAGCACCGCCCGGTCCAAATTTTAGCGATCGAGTCAATGCTGTGACTGGAACACCTTTTCTGGGTCGCGCGCTTTATCGCCTGCTGACGACTCGTGGATCGATTCGTTATTTTTTGAATAAGGCGTTTACCCATGAGGCACCGAAAGAAGTGGTTGCCTATGCTCAGCAGACCGCTCGATTGCCCGGAGCGCGCTATGCGCCGTTTGCGTTTTTATCGATGCGCCTCTTCAGCGCGGGCGCTTTAGACAGTTTGTACAGTCAGTTGACGACACCGACCTTAGTAATTTATGACGAAGATCCAAACATTGATTTTGATCGCCTGCCCGAGCTATTGGCGCGCAACAGTCTTGCTCAGGCAACGCGCATTGCCCCGACAAAAGGCCTGCCTCATTGGGAGCAGCGTCAAAAAACATTGGACGCTATGACCCATTTTTGGTCGACTATTGCTGAGTGACTGTTGCGTGACTGTTGCGTGACTGTTGAGTAAATATTGGCTAGAGGTAGGCCGTCTATTTGCCGGCATAATCCTGAATTATGGCTTCTGCGGCAAGCCTGCCTGACAGTGTCGCCATGGGAACACCGGGGCCGGGATGCACCGTGCCCCCTGCCAAGTAAAGCCCTCGTTGTTTCGTGCGCGCACTCGCGCGAGTAAAGCTCGCTAACATCCCGTGTGAAGATCCGCCGTAAAGCGAGCCCGCGCTGCCTGGGAAAAGCGCGTGAAATCCGATTGGATCGGTGACCACAGCCGGCATCTCAGATGCTGTTACTCGACACCCACTCCGGGCCATGACGGCAGTGGCAGCTTGCCACAAGGCGCTGTGATCAAAATCTGAAGGCGTGGCGGTGTCACCAATAGCCGGCGCGTTGATCAATATGAGCAGTCGCTCTGGCCCCGTTGGTTTATGCCCGTCAACACGATCCTGCGCACAGACATAAACAGTCGGTCGCTGAGTAATGCTTTGTTCGGTGAATATCGCGTCGAACTCGCTCGGGTAGTTCTCGTCGAAAAATACGTTGTGATACTCGAGATCGAATCCTTCCGTTTCCGTGGTAAGACACCACGTAACCGCCGATAAACCACGTTGTGTTACCTGTCGTGGTTTGACGCTAGCTTTAATTGATTCGCCCAGTAGCCCTTCGGCCACTGCATTACAGTCGCCGGCGAAAACGACGACATCCGCCTTGAGCTGCTCGCTGGTATTGAGAGTAACGCCGCTGATACTGCCAGATTGGGTATCAATACTAGTGACCTGAGTGTCAAAGCGGTAATCAACGTTGCAACGCCTACCTAGTGACACCATAGCGTCGGCAAGAGACTGCATTCCACCTGGCAACTGCCAAACACCCTCTTGTTCAACATGAGCGATAAGCATGAGTGTTGCGGGGCACAACATGGGTGAGGAGCCAACGTAGGTTGCGTAGCGACCGAATAATTGTTTCAGCCTTGGATCGCTAAAATATCGATCAAGTGCGCGCCATAGCGTTGTGTCGGGTCGAGTGGCAATGAGATCGGGCAATTGGCGCAGTCCCACCCGCCCGGGCAGGCTCAGCATAGAGGGTTGCTGGGCTGCCATAAAACTGTCGCGCAGTACTCGATAGTTACTCTCGGCCCGCTGGCAGAAGCTATCGAAGCCACTCGCATCGGCCTCACTCGCGAAGGCAGCGATGGCAGCACGGCTGGCAGTGTGGTCTGTATATAAATCTAGCTGGCTGCCATCGCTCCAGCCATGGCGCGCCAAAATTTGTGCGGGAACTGCCTCCAGGGCGGTGTCAAATGAGCCGTTAGCGTTGGCAAACAATTGCTCAAAAACCCAGCGCATTGTGAAGACAGTAGGTCCAGCATCAATTGCATTCTGACCGTCGTTGACTTGGCGCATTTTACCGCCTGCGTGGGAGGACGCCTCGATAACCGTGACGTCCCAGTTGGCAACAGCCAAGTCCACCGCTGTGGCCAGGCCGCCGGCGCCTGCGCCCACTACAATTGCGGTGCGACCTTGTGTCATGATGTTGCTGCGCTGCTAGCCACTCGCCGGGTAACTGCGCGCTGGTGGTAAATGATCAAAGTGAGGCCCGTCACAAGGGGTACAGCCCACAGGCCTGGCGCAAGCGCTAGCTCGGGCACTAGGCGAACAGCACCGAATGCGAAAAAGGCCGTGTAGACTGAAATACCGGCGCCCACTAAACTTTTAATATGCTCTTTGATGCGATCAGTGGGTTTGGGGTTGGGCTTATAAATAAACCACACGTTGGTCGCCACCGTGGCAAATCCTACCATGGAGATACCCATCATCATGGGTTGTCCCAGTTGAATCCCGTGCCAAAAACAGCTACTCGACGCCGCTACTAATAACGCTTGGATAGCAAGGTTGTGCCAAGCCCGATTGCCGCTGTGATCACGTTTATGGTGCAAACACAGCTTACCTTGCCAGGCTAGATTCACGGTCAGTGTTGCAAGATAAAGCATCATCCACCCAAAGATGCCTTTGATCATTTGTGGGTCTTTGAAGACTTCGTGATTCTCTAGGTGAGGGTGCGTTGTTGTAGGGTTCGCGAGCGTCGTTAGTGCAATGCCTACTGCCAGAACGCCAGTGAGGAGCATGACATTAATAAAGCGATGCCCCCAGAGACGATGATTTCGGCTGCCTTTACCGCCAACAATGGGAATCCAAAAAATGACGAGGCCTATCGCACCACCGACAATATGACCGGTCACTAAGAGCTTAAATAGAGTGAGGCTCGACAGCACGCTGTGTTACTCCCATACTTGCACTGTGTAAATTTTGTTGACATTCAATGTGACTAGTAAGGATTACATACCGCCGCGTCCAATGCCACTGCCCGCGGTGCTGGCACTATTGCGTGCGCTTTGGCATGGCGATGGGAATCTGCTGGATTTGCTGCCAGGCAATGCCTATAGCTTCGATGTCGGAGATCTTGGGTACTCACGACGTTCAACGGTTATGTTTAATGATCCCTCTCTGGTCAATGCCATTTTGCGCGACGAATTTGGGATATTTCCTAAAAGCGATTTGCAGGTCAATGCCCTCGAGCCTCTCATCGGTGACTCGATTTTCGTTACCGACGGCGATAAGTGGCGTCGCCAGCGATCTATGATAGACCCCGCGTTTAGTCAGCTTCGAGTAGCCGTCGCATACCCGTCAATGGTGCAATCGGTTGCGGCGTTTCTGACAAGGTTAGATACCTATGCAGCGACCGAGGAGGCTTTTTCGCTTGATTTAGAGATGAGCCACTTAACGGCAGATGTTATCTGTCGAACAACGTTTTCAGTGCCCCTCGACGGCAAAATATCCGCGGAGATTTTCGAGGATTTTACCGAGTTCGAACGGTCAGTTGCGCAGGTAGATATCTTCCGCCTCATTGTTAAGCCGGCGTGGGCGACGCTCGAACAACCACCTGAGGTGTTGGCGGCCTGTGAGCGTATTCGTCACCATTTAGGCACTATGGTTGACTCGCATTTAGACCCCGGCGCGCAGTTCGATGATATTGCGAGTGCAGTCATCGCGGCCAAGGACGAGCACACCGACAAACAATTTACTCGAGAAGAACTCATTGACCAGCTCGGCGTTTTCTTTTTAGCCGGCCATGAGACCAGTGCTAGCGCCCTGACCTGGGTGTTCTTTATATTAGCGGAGCAGCCCTCATGGATGAGTCGCTTACGCGAGGAGATTGATCGCATTGTCGGAGACGAGGAAATTGCTCTCGAGCACTTGCGAGAGATGTCCTTGGTAAAAGCTTTCTTCAAGGAGACGCTGCGTCTGTATCCCCCCATCACGTTCTTACCTCGCGTGGCGATGAAGGCTACTCAGGTTGGACCGCGTAAAGTGCGGCGTGGAGCGCTGGTAATGATTTCACCATGGACGTTGCATCGTAATCCCCGTTACTGGGATGATCCCAATGTGTTTCGACCCGAGCGATTCTTGGGGTCTGAGGGTATTCCGTCTGAGGCGTACATCCCGTTTGGTCAGGGTCCTCACACGTGCATTGGAGCGGGTTTCGCTCAAATCGAGGCTCTACTTATTATTGCGAGCGTTGTCAGACGGTTCGATGTGCAAAGAAGCGATAACGCAACGGTTCGGCCGGCAGCTCGATTAACGACGCGACCTGCGAAACAGATTTTCCTCAAAGCGGCAACGCGTCGCTCGCGATAGCTGTCAGTCTTTATGTTGCCAGTGAGGCGCTATATCGCGTTGGCTCGCTTCGCCAAGTGATATTCGTTCGCGTATTGCTGGCCAGAGTATGGGCCATGATAGGGGAGTCATGAGTAAGAATGGCAGGGGGTCCTTCCACGACCAGACCACATCTTTCGCGCTAAATAGAAGTTTTATACTTTTAATGAAATCGTTAAATTGGCCCTTGAACAGCAGGGCGTAGGCTTCAGTCAACGTGCTGTAAGCCCACTGTTGGCAGCTGCTATCAGTGCTGTCTGTGAGACGTCCCGCGTTTTCTAACTTGAGCCATTCTCCCAGCGCTTTAGGGTCGAGGAAATGAATGCCGCTGGTCAAGCGCGGGTTGCATTCAATCGCCCAAGGCGTGCCTGCTTCATCGACAATAAAATCGAAAGCAATGAATCCTGTGTAGGTCAAATCCGTAGAAAAGGATTGAATCCATTGCCGTATACGTTCGTCATTGGATACCTGGCGAAAACAAACCGCGACCGACCCGGAGAATACCTCGCCCTCATAGACTGTCGTCGCGCAAATTTCTCCACCATGGAGCAAACTCAACGTGCTTATCAGTTGCCCCTCGATGGCAGCTTGAATGAGTTCTCCGTCGCCACTGGACGCAATGGGTGGCTCGTCAACGGAATGCCGGCGCACG
>CAJQLP010000064.1 GCA_905479205.1 uncultured Luminiphilus sp. | reverse complement strand
AAATACTGAAAAGAAAACTGCAGCTCCTAAGACTGCTATAATGGGTAATAAAAAAGACGCTATATTGGCATCGCTAGCCGCCAGTTCCTCAAGTGCCGACTGCCCGCCGCCGTTCGCACTATCTCCCGTTGGATTATCTGCGGGTGAAGGCTCATCCATAGGATGCATGGAATCCGACGTGGCTTCGTTTCCCTGCCGCAAAGGATCGGGTTGGGAGAAAAAGGTTTCAAAGGCCGTATCGAACAGTGTTTGTTCTCGGAGCGATTTAGCTAACACAGCGGCTAGGCCTTGTTTTAGGCTGGCTCTATCCTCGTAGCCCAATAAACTTGCTACATGAACTGCGTCGAGTGTATCGGCAGGTGAAATCGGCAGATCGCTGCTGCGCAAAAATTTGATGAATGTCAGTAATTCATCGCTGCCTGCCGCAGCGTTCACAAGATCTCCAGTTCTCGTGCGAGTTTGTTGAACACACTTTCAGCGGTCTCGATATCTTCTTCGTACTTGAGCAAAACATTCAACGTGTCATGCACTAGTTGTCGGTCGAGTTTTTCTGCATGAAGCAGCAATAAGCTGCGCGCCCAGTCGATGGTTTCGGAGATGGCCGGTGCTTTCTTGAGATCGAGCTCGCGAATAGCGTGGACAAAGCGCACCAGTTGTTGGCTCAGGTGTTCTTGGAGTTCGGGCACTCGGCTAGCCACGATCCGTTGCTCAAGCTCTACCGACGGGAAGGGAATGTGCAAATGCAAGCAGCGGCGTTTGAGTGCGTCAGACAGATCTCGCGTGTCGTTACTCGTTAGGAACACGACGGGCTTTGATCTGGCTACTATTGTGCCAATTTCTGGGATTGAAACCTGATAATCGGATAACACCTCAAGCAATAAGGATTCAAACTCAAAGTCTGCTTTGTCGATCTCGTCGATCAGTAACACTGCCCCGGCTTCCTGTTCCATCGCCTTTAGTAGTGGACGAGGTTCTAGAAATTCCCGTGAGTAAAATACGTCACCCGTGCTATGAAGTCGCTGAATCGACTCTTTCAAGCCACTTGCGCCATCAAGAATTTCACCGAGTTGTTCCTTGAGCACTTGTGTGTAGAGTAGCTGCTTACCGTACTTCCATTCGTAGAGTGCCTTGGCTTCGTCTAAACCCTCATAACACTGTAGTCGCACTAACGGTTTGCCAAGGACTTCCGCACAGGTTTTAGCGAGCTCGGTCTTGCCGACGCCGGGAGGGCCTTCGACCAGTATCGGCTTGTTAAGGGCCGCTGCGAGGTAGACTACCGTAGCAATACGGCTGGTACAGATATAGCCGTGCTCCTCAAATGCACTGACAATGCCGTCAATCGACATTAATTGGGGGTAATGAGTATCCTGCAAGAGAGTGTCCTATGATTAGTGGCGTCGTCATCAACCGCCAGAGGCGTTCATGAATCGAAGGATTTGCGGTTCATCCGGCTGGTCGAAAACATGCCGCTCGGGTTTTTGATTAAGCGCTTGCCGAATACGGTCTGCGAGCATTTCATCGCTCTCACCGTCACGCAAATGATCGCGCAAGCTAATTGAGTGTTCGTTACCGAGACACAATAGTAATCGTCCCTCGGCTGTAACGCGCAAACGATTACAGCTGCTGCAAAAGTTATTGCTGTGCGGTGAAATCAAGCCAATACGAGTCTCGCTTCCTGCAATACGCCAGTAACGTGCAGGCCCCGCCTGCTCAGGTGGAGGCTCGGCCTGCAGTTTGAAGTGATCTGCTAGGCAGCTATAAATGTCATCACTCGATACAAATTCTAACGGCTTTCCAGCGGCATTAACTTGGCCCAAAGGCATTTCTTCAATAAATGCGATATTGATACCCAGGCTCAGTGCGTATTCTGTTAGTGCGATGATCTCGTCATCATTCTGCCCCTGCAAAATGACGGCATTTAACCTGATGCGATCGAAACCCACACTGACCGCTGTGCGGATGCCGGCTAATACGGTATTGAGCTCGCCCGTTCTTGTGATGGCCTTGAACTTGGCGGGGTCGAGAGTGTCGAGGCTAATATTGATGCTCGTTACACCACTGTCGCGCAAGTGTTGGGCGCGATCAACTAGCTGGCTACCATTGGTTGTTACTGCCAGTTCCTGCAAGCCTGGCAAGTTACACAGGCCAGTAAATAGCCGGTCCACGCCTCGACGGATCAGCGGCTCACCTCCCGTGATGCGCAATTTTTTGACGCCCAACTGAATAAATATGCGTGCTACTCGCTCCAGTTCTTCTAAAGACAGGACCTCTTGTCGGGGTAAAAAAGTCATTTCTTCTGCCATACAATAGGTACAGCGGAAGTCACAGCGATCGGTTGCAGACAGGCGCACGTACTCTATCTGACGCCCAAAGGCATCAATGAGCGAGTCGCCTGTTGTAGGTAATGAGTCGGATAACGGCATGCGTGGAGTTTACACAATCCTTAAGCTTAGACAGTATGCCTGAGACAATAAAAAAGTGGGCTAGCCGTCTTGGTGATGCCATTCTGATAAAAGGTATTGAGCTGTGCAAACGTTATTAGATCCCAGAGCATCCCCGCTCCCCGGTTTGTGTTTGGCCGGCATCGTCGCAGTCGCCCTTGTTTATTTAGGACTGTCACCACCGCTCGTCGTGACCGCGGCTTGTTCCGTCCTATGTATCGCATGGTGGGTGTTCGAACCTATTCCCATTCCAGTGACATCACTTCTACCCCTCGCACTTATGCCTTTGTTTGGCGTTCTGACGCCCGCCGAGACGGGAGAGGCCTATGGGTCGCCACTTATTTTACTGTTGTTGGGTGGGTTTTTACTGTCTCGAGGTATGGAGTCGACAGGCGCCCATCGGCGTATCGCACTGGGTGTTGTGCGCCTTGTGGGCGGCGGTAGCCCAAGGCGTGTTGTTATGGGCTTCATGGTAGCTGGAAGCCTGCTCTCCATGTGGATCTCGAACACTGCAACGGTGCTTATGTTAGTGCCGGTTGCCTTGGCCATTTTAGAGAGCAGCTCTGATCGGAGACGTTTAGCCGTGCCGCTTTTGTTGGGTTTAGCTTGGGCGTGCTCTATTGGTGGTTTGGGAACTCCGATTGGAACCCCACCCAATTTAGTTTTTATGCAGGTTTATCAAGAATTTACCGGAGAAACTGTCGGATTTGCGCGCTGGATGTCTATCGGAATACCTGTAGTACTCATCATGATTCCCCTTACCGCATTATGGTTGACGCGCGATTTGCCTCACGATATCAAGATTCAAGTACCAGAGGTGGGGGAGTGGCGCAGCGCTGAGAAGCGTGTGCTCACCCTTTTTGGTTTGACGGCATTGGCCTGGATGACGCGCTCTGAGCCCTTTGGTGGCTGGCGAGATTTATTGGGGCTCAATACGGCCAATGATGCGTCGGTGGCGTTTATTGCTGTTATTGCTTTGTTTGTGCTTCGCGACAAGGATCGCAAGCCGCTCATTACTTGGCAGCAGGCGGCAGATATCCCTTGGGGCGTACTGTTGCTGTTTGCGGGCGGCATTTGCTTGGCGAAAGCCTTCGTCACATCGGGTCTCTCGACGATCGCCGGAGAGAGTTTAGTGGCGCTGACTACCCTGCCTATCTACTGGATGATGCTGATTATCTGCTTGGCGGTTACGTTTATGACAGAGGCAACGTCTAATACCGCGACCACGGCCTTACTGATGCCAATTTTCGCCTCGGCGGCGATAGCGGCAGGTATTGATCCACTATTGCTCATGGTGCCCGCGGCGCTCAGTGCTAGCTGCGCATTTATGTTACCCGTGGCAACAGCGCCCAATGCGGTTGTGTTTGGAACTGGCGAGGTGAAAATTGGTCAGATGGTTCGCGAGGGTTTTGTCTTGAACGTCTTAGGTGCTTTTCTTATCTCAGGCTTAATGTGGCTGCTACTCTAAAACTCCTGAGCCTTTTGGAGCGAGACAGCCCCCCCGTGCAGCGAGGGGGCATAAGGCGTTACAAAAGTGCCATTATTGTTTCTGCAGAGCTCGCGTCGATACCGGGACCTTCCTCAACATTGAGTTGAGTGACCGTGCCGTTTTCAACAATCATTGCGAAGCGCTGTGAACGATGACCTAAGCCGAAGCCTGTCCCATCAAGTTCGAGACCCAGTTTTGCAGTGAACTCACCGTTACCGTCCGCTAGCATGGTCAGCGCTTCTGCGTTTTGACTTTTTCCCCATGCGTCCATAACGAAGGCATCGTTGACTGACATACAAACAATGCTATCAACGCCTTTGGCTTTGATTTTGTCCGCATTAACAACAAAGCCAGGTAGGTGAGTCATTGAACAACCCGGCGTAAAAGCGCCTGGAACTGCAAACAGCACAACTTTTTTATCGTTAAACAGTGCATCTGTGGTTATCGGTTCAGGGCCTTTGCCGCCCATAACCATTAACGTGCAGGCTGGAATGGTGTCTCCAACAGCTATTGTCATCTTGATACTCTCCTAAAATGAATAATTGTAAGTGTATATATATGCCGAACCGGAGCTTAACAGACGATTAAGTGTTTGTGGCCGCCAGCATCTCGCGATAAAGCACTTCGCATTCTTCATAAAAAGACTGTTGTTCGGATCCCATGTAGGGCGCACAAAATGACAGTAGCTGTAGAACCCCCCGGTGAATAATAACGTCTTGTTTATCGCCGGGATTAACCATTCGATCCCAGGATAACCAAAAAGTGAGGGTTAACGCCATGGCGTTAATAGTGCTATCAAGCCGAGGATAACTAGGTCGGGTTTCGCCTAAAAGCTCGTTAACCAGCGCCTCGCAGGCAGCACGTTTTAGTCGACTTAGGCGTTGAAAGCCTCTATCAATTTCAGGGTATCGATGCATCAAGTCGGACGGGCTTTCGTAAAGGTAACGGTAGCTGTACATCTTTTCGATAATCACAGTGAGAAAGAGCCAGCTGCGCATTACGGGACTATCTTCATTATCTGAAAATAGATTGGGATCGGTGAGCGGGGTGCTGAGCAGACCTACTAACTCCCGTTGGAGGCGTGTAAATAACGCTAGATGGATCGCATCCTTCCCTTTGAAGTGGTAATACAGGTTGCCCGGGCTAATATCGAGGGCTATCGCAATATCGCTGGCTGAAACATTGTGTTCGCCTTCTTCATTGAAGAGCGCGCATGCGGTTTCGAGGATACGGTCTGCAGTTTTCAATAGCTCGGTCCGGTGTGTTCACAGAGTTAGCCTACCGTATTCTGCCGCTTATCGGTCACTTAAAAGTGCTTTGAGTGTTATTTTCAGGCAAAAAAAAGGGGAGCAAATGCTCCCCCTAAAAAAGTTTCGGACCGAATGGGGCTTAAGCTGCTTTCTTGAACTTGCTGCGCAACTCTTCGAAGCGCGCCTTTGCTTTGTTCATTTGATCTTCAAGCTTACTGCGATCTGTTAACGCGTCGAGCTCGAGATCGTCAAACGCCTTAAGGGCGTCCTTCTCAACCACTTCACCGCGCTTAACAAGCGACTCATACAGCTCTTCCGCTTGCTTGCGACGGGTGTCGAGGCGGCTTTGCGCTTCGTCAACCTGCTTTTGCAGTGTTTCAAACTGGTCTTGCAGCTGATCGTAAGCCTTGCCATATACGCCCAGACCTGCGCGGAATGCGTTGCGACCAGTTTCAACAGCCACTGCACGTAAGTCGCGCTTAGCGGCTGGCTTCTTGACCGTAGCTTTTTTGGCTGTAGCTGGCTTAGCAGTCGCCTTTTTCGCCACTGCTTTACGCTTGGGCGCCGCTTTTTTTACGCTCGCCTTCGCTTTTGGCGTTGCTTTTGAAGCGGTCGCCTTAGCCCTAGTAGCTGATGTCTTTTTTACAGTGTTATCTGCCATGGTGATATTCCTTGCGTTGTTGCTTCTATTTGGTAACCGATGTGCTATCGGCTATGTAGCGAACTATGCTCGCAACAATTAGAATCCGCCCTCTAATTGGCGTGGCACTTTTATACATAGCGCCCAAGTGCGCTGATCGACACTTTGCTGCGTATATGCAGGGTGGTGTAAACCCTATCTTTTTCAAACTGACCTGTTGGAGCTTGCATTGACGACTGCTGACACCTCTCTTGCGGTACGCGTATCACCTGGATTAAGAAGGTTGTTCGTGGCTGCGCTTATCGCCACCGTTGGTCTCGCGGCGGCTTGGCTACTGTTAACGGGCAAACCTAAACCTGAGCCAAGCAATGTAATAGAAGCGCCGAGACCACTTATTTCGGTGATCGACGCTGAGCCTCGCGCGGTAAAAATACCCGTGCGCAGTCAAGGTACTGTCGAGGCGGTTCGCCGCATCAGTCTCGTGGCCCAAGTAGGCGGCAAGGTAGACTCGGTATCCGATGGTTTTGTTGATGGCGCATTTTTTGAAACGGGTGATGAGCTGCTACGGATCGAATCAGCTGATTATGACTTTGCGATTGCCCGAGCTGAGTCTCAAGTGGCGGCTGCTGAGCAGCGACTCGCAGAGGAGCGTGGTCGTAACCGCCAAGCTAAACGAGAGTGGCGCGACTTAGGTTCTACTGAAGCCAATGCGCTATTTTTAAGGGAGCCTCAGATGAAGGCAGCCAAGGCGGCATTGGAGGCCGCTAAGGCTGATCTAGCCGCAGCGAAACTTGCCTTAGAGCGTTCGGTTATTCGCGCGCCTTTCGATGGCCGAATTGAGGCTAAGCGCGCTGATATTGGTCAGTATCTTGCACCCGGTGTAACAGTCGCTGACGTCTACGCCGTCGACCGGCTTGAGGTGAGATTGCCGCTCACCAACTCCCAGGTAGCACAGCTGTCTCTGCGTGTTCAGCGACAGAGCTTGTTGGATTATCCGGTTGCACTCAAGTCGGTGTATGGGGGGCGTGAGGAGCTTTGGCAGGCCCGAATACGGCGCATTGAGGCAAGTGTCGATCGCCAGTCTCGTTCAGTCACTGCGATAGCCGAAATTGATCTGGCGAACAGCACGTCGCCGCGTCAGCAGCTGCTCAGCCCGGGAATGTTTGTTCAAGCAGAGATTCCTACACCCGCTATTGCAGGTGTCAGTCGGCTGCCTTCAAGCGCACTACGGTCTGATAATTCAGTGTTGGTGGTCGGCGCTGACGGGCGCCTACAGCGACGGATCGTCGATGTGCAGCGTCGCTCTGAGGAGTGGTCTTGGGTGATGGGCCTGCGGAAAGGTGAACAAGTCGTGGCTGTTCAGACTGGAGTATTGGTCGCGGGCATGGCGGTCGACATTGTCGAGAGCCCAAGCATGAAAGGAGTGAACTGAGATGCGTGGGCCAATGCACTGGTTCATTCATAACCCTATCGCCGCAAATCTGCTGATGATTTTTCTAGTGCTGGGTGGTCTCATGACCGCGCCCAACCTCGACAAGCAGTTTTTCCCGAGTACTGAGATTAACCAAGTGCGAGTGTCTTTGCCGTTTCCGGGTGCCGGTCCCTCGGAAGTTGAAGAACAAATTTGCATACGTATCGAAGAGGCGATTCACGACCTCAACGGTATTAAAGAGATTCGCTCCACTGCCGCCCAAGGAATGGGCACGGTGCTCATTGAGGCAATTCCCAACTACTCGATGCAGCGTCTGGCGTCGGATATTAAGACGCGAATAGACGCGATCGATACGTTCCCCGCTGACGCCGAGCAGCCTACTGTGACAGAGCTTACCTATCGGCATTTAATGGGTATTGTAAAATTGTCGGGTGATCTCGATGAACGTGAGCTGAAAGGGCTTGGGGAAGATTTACGAGATGACTTGGCTCGTCAGCCCTGGATATCCGTCGTGGATCTCGTGACACCACGCCCCTATGAAGTGTCCGTTAATATCTCAGAGGCTGATTTGCGACGGTATAACCTTTCGATTGATGATGTGGTGGCTGCGATTCGAGGCTCCTCACTCAACTTGCCGGCAGGTTCCATTAAGAGCCGGGAAGGCGATGTACGGGTCCAAACTCGCGGGCAGGCCTACGAACGTTCTGACTTCGACGATATTGTCTTGATTACGGCGCTTGATGGTACTGAAGTGCGTGTTGGGGATATCGCGACGGTGGTGGATGGCTTTGCGGATGTCGATCGAGATAGTCTGTTCAATGGTAAACCCGCTTTGGGGATGTATGTTTACGTTACTTCTGAGCCCGATGTTTTGCGAACAAGCGAAGTCATACACGACTGGGTCGAACAGAAACAGGCCACATTACCCATTGGCACAAGCTTAACGGTGTGGCGCGATGTTGCCGTGCCCTTCAGAGATCGTGTTACCACGCTGCTCGAAAACGGCATTGGAGGCTTGCTTCTCGTCGCCGCCGTATTGATTTTATTTTTGCGACCTAAGCTCGCACTGTGGGTGGGTAGCGGTATTGCCGTGGCTTTTCTCGCCACGCTATTTTTCCTGCAGTACACAGGGGTCTCTTTGAATATGGTTTCCCTGTTCGCGTTTCTACTGGTGCTCGGTATTGTGGTTGATGACGCCATCATTGTTGGGGAGTCTATTCATACGTACCAAGAGCAGGGCATGCATGGCGCTGCCGGCGCTTTATTGGGCGTGCAGGCCGTATTCAAACCTGTACTGTTCGCCGTTATCAGTACTATGGTGTTTTTCGTGCCCATGTTGATGCTGCCCGGAGATTGGGCAATTGCGGCGCGCTCCATACCCACGGTTGTTATGTTGGCGCTGTTGTTTTCTTTAGTGGAATGCCTTTTGATTTTACCCGCTCATCTCGCGCATATGGGGCCAGAGGTACCGAGTAATAATTTCTTCCTACGTAAGATTGAAGGACTGCGTAAGCGGTGTGCAGGTTGGCTGGCGCGGGTCTCTAAAGAGACCTACCGTCCTTTCTTAGTGCGCTCGCTGAGAAACCATTACGCAGTTGCAGCGATCTTTTTGGTGGCATTTGCGATGAGTATTGCGCTGTACGGTGGCGGCTGGTTGCGCACAGGTTTCTTTCCAAAGGTTAACTCGGATTATGTTTTTGCTAGTGTCGAAATGCCTGAAGGTGGGCCTTTCAGCGCTACCCTAGACGTTCGAGATCGTCTTTTGCAGGTGGCTCAGGACATGAAGGCTGATTGGAATTCCAGGCCGGAGTTTATTGATGTGCCTGCGATAGGAGGTATTTCGAATGAGACTGAGAGTAATAGAATTACCGTTGCCTTAGGTACGGTTTCAGGCAACGTTGATACGGCAGCATTAGCACGTGAATTTCGAGAGCGAGTAGGCCCTGTTCCTGAAGCAAAAGAGGTGCGGATGGATTTCACCATTCGTGATCCCGGTAAGCCTATTAAACTCGTTTTTGCATCGCGTAACGTAGCAGATCTCACGGGTGTCGCCACAGATGTGCGCCTAGCTCTAGAGGCCTACCCGGATGTGTTTGACGTTGCTGATAGTTTCGACAGCCCACGCAACGAAATTATGTTGGAGCTAAAGCCCGCTGCGGAAGGCCTGGGCGTTAGTTTGGGAAGCGTTGCACGTCAAGTGCGCCAAGCATTCTATGGCGCTGAAGCGCAAAGAATTCCCCACGCTCGAGAAGACGTCAAAGTGATGGTGCGTTACCCCGAAGAAGAGCGGCGCTCTATTGCTAACTTGAACGAGATGTATATCCGCACACCGATGGGCGTAGAGATACCTTTTGAAACGGTAGCGAGCTACCGCATCGAGCCCGGGTACCAAAAGCTGGAGCGTCTTGATCGTATGCGAACGCTGGAGGTCAGTGCCGACCTCAAGCCCGATGGGGCATCAGCCGCGGAGGTTGTTTCGGCGATCATGGCCGATTTTTTGCCAGTTTGGCAGCAGCAATATCCTGGGCTTACGCTTAATTTAGACGGTGAGCTGGAAGAAGAGGCGGCATTTAAATCTGCGATGCTCAAGTACATGGCCTTAGCCATGCTCGTAATTTTTGGATTAATGGCCGTTGCATTCCGTTCCTATTGGCAGCCATTCTTAGTGCTCACCGCTATACCTTTTGGGATTATGGGCGCGATTTTCGGGCACGCCATTCTTGACTGGGAGGTGAGTATTTTCTCTATGCTGGGTGTTATTGCGTGTGCCGGTGTGGTCGTAAACGACAATTTGGTTCTTATCGACCGAGTCAATAACCTCAGAGACCAGGGTTTTGAGCTTTGGGACGCGCTGCTGCAGGGTGCCGAAGATCGCTTCCGGCCCATTATTCTCACTTCGGTCACTACGTTTGTGGGCTTGCTGCCTATTATGTCGGAGACCAGTATGCAGGCGCAGTTCTTAATACCCATGGTGACGTCTTTGGCTTTTGGCGTGCTTTTTGCGACTGGAGTGACGCTGATACTTGTTCCCTCTCTTTACTTAATAGGTGACGATGTGGTCTTGCTGATTGCCCGTCGGCGCGGTCACGACGTTAGCTCAGCGAGAGTTGAAGGAAGTGTATAAGCAAGAATAGAGTGATTTGATCGGGTTGGGTGTGGCGCTAAGCGTTCTCGTTGTTTTTAGCGAGCACTATAATTGTTCCCAATACTAAAAAGCCCAACCGATTGGTTGGGCTTTTTTTGTCTCACGTGCCAATACGGCGTGTCTAGCGTGTCTGTCGGCCTGCTGCTTTACGCTTTTGGCCCTGCGTTGACGACGGCGTCACTGACGTCAAACTTTTTGATGTTCTCTTGGAACAGCGCCGCAAGTTTTGATGCCTGCTCTTCATAGGCGGCGGGATCCGCCCAACCGGCTTTAGGGTCCACATATTTGGGGTCAACGCCGGGTATCTCTACAGGAAAGTCCAAATTTAAGGTGTCGACATGGCGAGTCTCAACGTTGAGTAGTGCGCCACTCTGAGCCGCATGCACTACTGCACGCGTTACCGGGATAGGGAAGCGCGAGCCTGAGCCATCGGCTCCACCGGAACCGCCGGTCCAACCTGTATTAATGAGGTAAACCTGGCTACCAAAGTCTTCAATACGCTTCATCAGTAATTCGGCATATTGGCCCGCAGGACGGGGCATAAAGGGCGCTCCGAAACAGGTTGAGAAAGTGGGATGGATACCCGCTTCAGCCCCTACTTCTGTCGAACCTACGCGCGCCGTGTAGCCTGACAGAAAGTGAAAGGCAGCAGCTTCTTTCGATAGGATGGATATTGGTGGCAATACACCAGATACGTCGCAGGTGAGGAAGATGACACACTTAGGTTCGCCTCCGCTGTTTGTTTCGGTGCGCTTGTCTACGTGCTCCAGCGGATAGCAGCAACGGCCATTCTCAGTCAAACTGGTATCGTCATAATCAGCGTGTCGTCCCTCATCGAGAACAACATTCTCAATAATGGAACCAAAACGAATCGCGTCCCAAATAATGGGCTCATTCTTTTTGCTGAGATTGATAGTTTTAGCGTAGCAACCGCCTTCGATATTAAATACCGCTCCTTTGGCCCAGCCATGCTCGTCATCACCAATTAAGTACAGGTCAGGATCCGCTGAGAGTGTGGTCTTGCCCGTGCCGGACAACCCGAAGAAGAGTGTAGTTTCACCGTCTTCACTCACATTGGCAGAGCAGTGCATAGGCATGACGTCTTTCTCAGGTAGCAGGAAGTTCTGCACCGAAAACATCGCCTTCTTCATTTCGCCTGCGTAGCGCATTCCAGCGATGAGCACTTTGCGTTGCCCAAAGTTAACAATTACGGTTGCGTCAGAATTTGTGCCGTCACGCTCTGGGTCGCAAACAAAATTGGCGACATTGAGGATTGTCCATTCAGGCTTGTTAGACGGGTTGTAGTTGTCGGTGCGGATAAACATGTTGCGACCAAACAAGGATTGCCATGCTGTCGCAGTGGTTACCATCACCGGCAGATAGTGTTCGCTATGCTCGCCAACGTGTAAATGCTGAACGAAAGTGTCGGATTCGTTCGCGAACCCTTTCACGCGAGTCCATAGGGCGTCAAACTTGTCCTCATCAAAGGGTCTATTGACTGATCCCCAGTCAATAGCGTCTTCTGATGACGCTTCTCTCACTACAAATCGGTCGGCTGGGGAGCGGCCAGTACGTGCACCTGTCTCAACACGCAGTGCGCCAGTGTCCGAGAGTATGCCTTCGCCGCGCGAAAGGGCGAGCTCAATGAGTTTGGCGGGGGCAAGATCAATGTGTTTTTGAGGGGACGTCGACTCGGTTTCAGTTGTCATCACGGATTCCAAAGGTTTAGGGGGCGAGGTTTGTTTTTTTAGGTGGGCTAGTTTAATGCAGTACGGGCGACTCTGCGAGTCCTAGGAGGTCTGATCGATTAAATCGATAAGACGTTCCACACATCTCGCAAGTCATATCAATCGTCGGTTGTTCGGTTAGCATTTCCTCGAGTTCATCAACGCCAATAGCGCTTAACGCGCTTAGCGATCGCTCTCTTGAACACGAGCAGTTAAATTCTACTTGCTGAGGTTCAAATAGGAGAATGCTTTGCTCGTGATAGAGGCGGTGTAATACCTCGCTTGGTGCTAAGTCGAATAACTCATCCGCAGTAATCGTTTCAGCGAGTACTTCGGCCTCTTGCCACTGTTTTTTTCGATCTTCTGGGTCTTGTTGGATCTGCGAGGGGAGCTGCTGAAGCATTAACCCAGACGCCACATTTCCGTCTGAGAATAACCAAAAGCGGGTGTGAAGTTGTTCGCTTTGAAGAAAGTAATGATCCAGCGCTGTAGCTAAAGAATCACCGTCGAGTGGCACGATCCCTTGGTAGCGTTGGCCGCCATCGCGCTCAATGGTTATGGCTAGTTGCGCGTTGGGAATGAGGTCGATAGGAGTCTCTGCAATGCTATCAGTATCACCGCGGGCTATTCCGCGTATTTCCGACTTGCTAGTGCACTCAACCATCACGAGACTCAGTGGCCCTTCTGAGCGTGCTTGCAGTACGATTTTCCCCGAGTACTTCAGGTTGTTGCTGATTAATACAACCGCAGCTGCAAACTGCCCCATTAACTGGCGCACACACTCCGAATAACCATGTGCTTCGTTAACGGTTTGCAGTGCTGGGCCTAAATGGACCCATTCGCCGCGTATATCGGCTTTCTCAAAGAGGAAGCGAAGGCTAGAATCTTGGTAATCTGGAGGCATCATTGGGGCATTTTAAATGTTTGAGACTTGCCATGGGTGGCATTTCACTGGTTTTATTCCCGCTGCCTAGAAAATTGTCGTGAAGGAGTAGTCCAATGAGCACGGTCAGCATACGTCGCGAGCACAATCTAAGTGCGGAGGACTGCCATGATGCCTTAGATGAGCTCGCGCACTATTTGCAGGGCCATCTGGGGGCAAAGGTTAGACAGGCGTCATCGCAACTGATTTTTGAGGGAAAAGGATTTTCAGGCACCGTTACCATCCGCCCCGGCTTGGCCGACGGCCAAATTAAATTGGGAATGCTGGCAATGCCTTTTAAGCGGCAGTTGGAGTCCGAAATTAATCGCCAGCTGGACGCCCGTTTAGGCGCCCAGTGAACGAGCTATCAGATTGCTAGAGCTTTAACTTTTGCGTTCAGGCGGCTTTTGTGTCGAGCGGCCTTGTTCTTCGCGATAATGCCTTTGTTCGCCATGCGGTCAATAATAGGCATTGCGTCTTTCAACGCTGCTTGTGACGCGTCAACATCACCTGATTTTATTGCAGCAAGAACGCGTTTGATCTTGGTGCGAACTAGTGAGCGAAAACTTGTATTTTGCGCGCGGCGCTTGTCGTTTTGACGGGCGCGTTTACGTGCTTGAGGTGAATTAGCCAATGTACTTCTCCAAAAAGGGATACAAAAAGAGCGCGGAATTCTCCGAGAACGGGGGCCCAGTGTCAATGGCTAGATTGACACTGGTAAAAGTGCACTTTCTTGGCTACCTGGAAAAGCGTTTGGCTTAAAGAGATCTAATCGCGGTATTCTAGGTGAATTACCAGCCCAAAAAGATCAAAATCCATCCGATAATGGCGACCATTAAGGTTTGGCCGGCTTTATCTAGCCTAAAGAGGCAGTAAAAATAGCCAACAGGGGGTAGAAGGGTGGAAAATAGACCCCAGGCGTAATCCTCCTTCCAGGAAACGGTCAGCAACAGGATCCAGCTCACTAGTAGGCTGGCTGCGCCCAGTGTCATTAGCAATGCGCTCGAAGCGTCCATAGACAGTCCTCAATTGGGTTATTGTTTCGGCGCGCAAGATTAGCAGAAAAGTGGCCGAACGCGAGCCGTGGTTGGTTAAAGGTAGATAAAAAAATTCGTTTGTTCAGGAAAATAACTCCATGACGTCGATTAGCGACGAAGAATTTATCGATATTCGCCCCTACAATGATGATGAAGTAGCGGGTGTTTTAGCGCGACTGAAAAGTGATCGAGCGCTTGCTGATAATTTGGCAAAGCTTCGGTTACCCCGCTTAAAAGTAGCCGCTCCGTGGGTAGCGCGCTGGTTGATAACGCAATGGGTTAGATGGAAGCTGCGTGGCGTTGAGACGGTGGCAAAGTTTCAACAGCTGGTTGAGCCACAGTTGCAGCGGCAAATTGCAGCGACGGCCGATTTTTCATCATCAGGTCTAGAAAACCTGTCGGCCAATGAGTCGTATTTATTCATTAGTAACCACCGTGATATCGCAATGGATCCTGCGTTTACCAACTATGCGCTCTTTAGCTCAGGGCATAGAACCTGCAGCGTGGCTATTGGCGATAATTTGCTACGCGAGTCTTGGATCGCTGATCTCATGCGAATTAACAAGAGCTTTATTGTTAAACGTAATATTAAGGCGCCGAAAGAATTATTTGCTGCTTCACGACAGCTGGCAAAATTTATTCGCTATACGATTAGTGAGAACCAGGGGCCAGTGTGGATAGCTCAGCGCGAGGGTCGAGCTAAGAATGGCTGCGATGCGACGGAGCCTGCGGTTATTAAAATGCTCAGTCTCAGTCAAGATCGCAAGCTTGAGTCCATCGAAGACGCACTGGCGTCCCTTAATATTGTTCCGTTGGCTATTTCTTATGAACTAGATCCTTGTGATGGCGCCAAAGCGGCGGAGTTGGCGGGTGGCGCTGACTATACCAAGGCGGATGATGAAGACGTGCAGTCAATTGGCTTGGGAATCGCTGGTCAAAAAGGCAGAGTGCATCTCGAGTTTGGGGCTCCACTGATGGGTGAGCAACTCGATGTGGCTACGGTGGTTGCTGCTATTGATAAGCACGTTGCTCGAGGCTATCGCCTATTTGAAACGAATTTATGGGCCTGGCAGCGGTTGGAAGATACAGCGTCGCAACCACCGGTTGCCGTCTACCCAGGAACAGTATCCAGGGCAGCGTTTGATGCTCGTATCGATGCGCTTCCCGAAACTCATCGCATGTTGGCGCTTGAAATGTATGCGAATCCCCTAAGAGTGGCACTTAAAAGTGCCTGCGGGAGTCAATGAGCTTTGTTGTCAGAAAAGCTTAAGCAAGATATCAAGGACGCTTATCAAACACTGATCGATAACCGCGGCTTAAGTCCGCGGTGGGGGCAGCGGCAGATGATCGCTGAGGTTGCTAATGCACTCGGTGATCCTGATGCACCAGAACCTATTGCTGTCGTGGAGGCCGGTACGGGTACAGGAAAGACGATTGCCTATACCTTGGCTGCGTTACCCGTTGCTCGTGCGCGGGACAAGACTCTCGTTATTGCGACCGCGACAGTCGCTCTTCAGGAGCAGCTCATTCATCGGGATTTGCCCGATATTCTTGCTCACAGCGGGCTGAATTTTCGCGTCCAGTTAGCTAAAGGACGTGGTCGTTATGTGTGTCTACAAAAGCTCGACAACCATTTGGCGGGTGCCTCTGCGCCAGCGTTGATACCACTGTATCCCGACGAGATAGCTGATCTATCGATTGAGCAGACGGGGCCTATTATGGAATCGATGGTGGAGGCATTGTCGAGTGATAGCTGGGATGGGGATATAGATAACTGGCCTACAGCCTTGGATATACCAGTGCGTATGGCCGTCACAACGGATCACGCCCAATGCGGGGGGCGGCGATGCACCTTCGTCAACCAGTGCAGTTTTTTTAAAGCGAGAGACGGCTTGCAGGAAGCGGACGTTGTGGTGGCGAATCATAATATTGTGTTGGCCGATCTGAAACTAGGAGGTGGCGCGATTCTGCCGCCACCCGAAGACTGTATCTTTATTTTCGATGAAGGCCATCAGCTGGCCGATAAGTGTTTGGACCAATTTACGCTGATGGTGCGCAGTAACAGCACGCGACAAGCGCTGCGAGAGACCGCTCAATGGCTGAATGATCAGCATGAAGCTATGGACGCGCTGATCTCGCAGCAAACGATGCTCTCGCTTCTTGAAACGTCCCTCAACGACCTTGAGCAACGTACGCTCGATGCTGGTTTATGGGCTGAGGACTATTTAGCACAAGTTGCTGAGGACAATGCTGAGACCCGCTTTGAGCATGGTGTAGTGCCCGATGAGTTGCGCACAATAGCCCGAGAGCTTGCACTGGGATGGCAGCAGAACCTTGATCTCACTAGCCGTTTTGAGGCGACTCTCGAGAATCTGCGCGAGGAGGTCGAGACGGATCGGCGTGATGAAGTGGAGGCTTGGGCTCTCAATGCAAAAAGTATGTTGTTGAGAGCCGAAACACAGGTCGGGCTGTGGGAGAGTTATAGTCGTGCGGACGCGGCTGATCCAGATGACCCGTGGGCACGCTGGATGCGCGGCAGCCCATCGGGAAGCGGTATAGATTTCTTTGCAAGCCCAGTGCTCGCGCGTGATTTGTTGCGTCAGCATATTTGGAATCGAGCGGCGGGGGTGGTTGTTACATCGGCGACGCTGTCCTCATTGGGCACCTTCGATCGCCTCCGTGCAATGACAGGTTTGCCGGCGCAAGCGCGCTACAAGAAGGTCGAAAGCCCTTTCGATGCATCGAGAGCAGTGTTTGCTATTCCAACGCTCAGGGCAGAGCCAACCGACGGTGAGGCACATACTGATGAAATCATTCAATGTCTCCCGGCGCTAATCGCCTCTAATCGCGGCGTTTTGGTGCTATTTAGCTCCCGACGGCAAATGGAGGCTGTTTGTGAAGGACTGGCCGGAGCTTTACCTCATGAATTACTGGTACAAGACACTCTGAGCAAAAACGCTTTATTGGAGAGGCATCGCGAGAATATTGATGCCGGTCGAGCGAGCGCCATTTTTGGTTTGGCGAGCTTTGCCGAGGGTGTCGACCTTCCCGGTGCCTATTGCGAGCATGTTGTTATCGCTAAACTACCGTTTGCGGTACCTGATAGCCCTCGGGAGGCGGCTCACGCTGAGTTGCTGGAGAGCTTGGGGCGTAACGCGTTTATGGAGATTAGTGTGCCTGATGCCGCGCTAAAGCTGGTGCAGGCAAGTGGGCGGCTCCTTCGGTCAGAGCAGGACGCCGGTCGCATCACGTTGCTCGATCGCCGACTGCAAACACGCCGATATGGCCGGGCTATTCTTGACTCACTACCTCGCTTTACCTTTGAGTTGGGCGCGAATCGTTAAAATAGGTAGCGCTCGCGTACTGCTCTGGCTATAAATTCACGGGCTATAAAAAAACCCCCGATCTATACGATCGAGGGTTTTGCTAGGTCGCTAAGAGATAAGACGCCACAGGCCCGTATGGGCGCTCATGTACCGCTAATTAATCCCAGCTTAGCGCTCCGCCCGTCTGATATTCAATGACGCGGGTTTCAAAGAAGTTCTTCTCTTTGCGCAGATCCATAATCTCAGACATCCATGGGAAAGGATTCTGCGCGCCAGGGAATTGCTCTGACAAGCCGAGCTGATTCAAGCGACGGTTACAAATAAATTGCAGATATTCTTCCATCATAGACGCATTCATCCCTAATACACCGCGTGGCATGGTGTCACGCGCATATTCGATCTCTAACTGCGTACCTTCCAGAATCATCTGAATGACTTCCTGTTGGAACTCGCTCGTCCAAAGCTGAGGGTTTTCGAGCTTGATCTGGTTGATGACATCGATGCCAAAATTAAGATGCATGGACTCATCGCGCAGAATGTACTGAAACTGCTCCGCTACCCCTGTCATTTTGTTGCGGCGTCCCATTGATAAAATTTGGGTGAAGCCACAATAGAAGAAGATACCTTCTGTCACGCAGTAGAAGCCGATCAGATTACGCAGCAATTGCTGGTCATCTTCTGTCGTACCCGTATTGAAGTTTGGGTCGGATAAGCTGTGAGTATGGTTCAAGCTCCAAGCTGCCTTTTTAGCAACTGAAGGAACTTCTCGGTACATGTTAAAGACTTCGCCTTCGTCCATCCCCAGTGACTCGATACAGTACTGATACGCGTGC
>CAJQLP010000063.1 GCA_905479205.1 uncultured Luminiphilus sp. | reverse complement strand
GCTCGGCAACGTTCTCGGCGGTCTCGGGCATAGAGTCGGTACCCACGCTTTTTTAAACGCCGGGTTCACGAAGCGCCAACCAATCGTGGTGTCGTAGGTTTGAATATTTCGATCGAAAGCCGATGAGCCCTTACCGAAAACAAAAGGAGCGCGACTCATCGACTCAACCCCACCGGCAACAGCCAATTGAATCTCGCCCGACTTAATTCCACGGGCGGCGGACCCCACTGCATCCATGCCAGAACCACACAGCCGGTTAATGGTCACCGCAGGAACCGAGACCGGCAGCCCCGCCAAAAGCGCGCTCATGCGGCCCACGTTACGATTGTCTTCGCCGGCTTGATTAGCACAGCCGTACCAAAGGTCGTCGATGGCGGCCCAATCGAGGGATGGATTGCGTGCGATCAGGGCCCGCAACGGCTCCGCTCCCAAATCATCGGTTCTCACCGCCGACAAACTGCCACCATATCGACCCACCGGGGTTCGAATAGCGTCGCAAATAAACGCGTGCGGCATATTCAACTCTCCTTTATCTCTGTCAAAGGCCCACCAATCGTGGCGCTGTTACCACGGAACTGCGCAATCACCTCACCGTGTTGATTGGTTACAACGGAATCATAGATACCCGAGCGCTTGCCCTGATGTACCAACTCAGAGACCCCAGTCAGCCTATCGCCCAGCTTTGCTGGCTTGAGAAAATCGATACGCGCACCCGCTGCAACCGTCACCAGATTTCTACTGTTGCAAGCAAAAGCGAAGGCGCTATCCGCCAGCGCAAAAATAAAGCCCCCGTGACAGATACCGTGGCCGTTCACCATGTCCTCGCGCACCGTCATGGAAATTTGCGCGCGACCCGCAGTGACGGTATCGAGTGTCATACCCATAGCCTGTGTCGCGCGGTCTCCAGCCCACATGGCATCGGCGGCGGAGCGGGCAATGGCATCGGCGTCGCTCATCACTGCCCCTTGTAAACAGGTGTTCGCTTCTCGAGGAACGCCTTAACGCCCTCAGCATAATCCTCTGTGAACCCCGCTGTTCGCATTAGGGTTTTCTCCAGCTCGAGCTGCTGTTCCAGCGAGTTAGTCATAGAGGCAGCAAAAGCCTGCTTGGTAAAGGCAAAACCTTTTGTTGGCTGAGTGGCGAGGTGTTTGGCCAGCGTCATTACCGTAGACAGTAGCGCCTCATCATCAACAACTTCCCAAATGAGGCCCCATTCCTTCGCCTGCTCCGCAGTAATTTTGGGCATCAGCATCGCCATACCCTTCGCTCTGGCCATTCCCACCAAACGGGGTAAGTGCCAGGTGCCGCCGGAGTCGGGAATGAGACCCAACATGGCAAATGACTCAACAAACTTAGCCGAGCGAGCAGCAAACACCAGATCACATGCCAGCGCGATATTGGCACCAGCACCCGCGGCCACACCGTTTACCGCGCAAAGTACTGGCTTTTCCATTGAGGTAATTCGCTTGATCAGCGGGTTGTAGTAGGTCTCAACAGATTGACCCAAATCTACCCGCTCGCCCGGAGCGACGTTGCGATCGTTCAAATCCTGCCCAGCGCAGAAGCCGCGACCGGCCCCGGTGATGACAACCGCGCGCACCGTTGTATCGGACGCCGCCTGCTCAAGAACCTGGGCAACTTCCCCGTGCATCGCAGCGGTAAAACTATTGAGGCTGTCCGGTCGGTTCAGTGTCAGACAGGCGACGCCGTCGACAACGTCAAAGAGGATATGCTCATAAGACATAATCAATCCTCCCGACGCTCAACCAAGGTCAAAATGTCGTATACCGCAACCAAATCGCCGTTCTGATTGCTGACTTCAACCGCCCAGGCAACAACCCCATTGGGTTTCTCATCGCCTCGGCGCGCTTTTTTAACTTTCCTTTTGACCGTAAGCTTCGCCTGAATAGTGGTGCCCGCCGGCACAGGCTCAACAAACCGCAAATTATCCAAGCCATAGTTCGCAATAACGGGACCGGGGTTGGGGTCTACAAACATCCCTGCCGCCGCTGACAAGACGAAATAGCCGTGGGCTACACGCTGGCCGAAGAAGCTGTCTTTGGCGGCAATCTCATCAAAGTGCGCATAAAAATGGTCGCCGCTAATGCAGCCAAAATTAACAATGTCAGCTTCGGTGATGGTTCGTCGATGGGTCACCAGAGTCTCACCAATCACCAATTCTTCGAAGTACTTCTTGAAGGGATGTACCTGGGTGGTGTGCTCACGCGCGCCGGGGTGATACTCATTGGTGATGGCCATTAATGAGGTCGGGGAACCCTGAATAGCCGTGCGTTGGAGGTAATGTTTGATCGCTCGCGCGCCGCCCAACTCCTCACCACCGCCGGCGCGACCGGGGCCGCCATGGATCATGTTAGCCAAGGGCGCTCCGTGACCCGTGGACTCGCCAGCGCAATCACGATTAAGCACCAACATCCGCCCGTGCCAAGGTGCCGCGCCCAAAATAAGAGTGCGCGCCTCGCCTTCGTCGTAGGTGTAAACCGATCCCACCAAAGAACCCTTGCCTTTGCGGGCAAGCTCGATGGCCTCACCCAGGTTGGTATAGGGCATGACCGTCGCTACCGGGCCAAAGGCTTCAACGCTGTGAACTTTTTCGGCGGACATGGGGCTGTTACAACGCAACAGCGTAGCGGGATAAAAAGCACCTGCATTGCTATCTAAACCGACCAGCGGCAAATCCTGATCACCGCCAAAAACAATTTCAGCCTCGGTGCATAACTCTTCAACTTTCGCCCTGACGTCTGCTGCCTGATCTGCGCTTACCAACGCGCCGAGGCGAACATTCTCCAAGGCGGGGTCACCCTGGGCGACCTTGCTCAAGCGCTCAGAGAGTGCGGCGATCACGGCGTCGATGCTCTCCTCGGGCACGATCACGCGACGAATGGCAGTGCACTTCTGACCCGCTTTGCTCGTCATCTCCCTAGCCACTTCTTTGATGAAGATAGAAAACTCCTCATCATCTGGACCTACCGACTGCCCCAAGATGGCACAGTTCAATGAATCCGCTTCCATATTGAAGGGGATGCTATTACTCAAAATATTGGGATGGTTTTTTAAGGTCTGCCCGGTCTCAGCTGAGCCAGTGAAGGTGACAACATCCTGCTCATTGAGCAGGTCCAGCAAATTGCCCGTGCTACCGCAGATCAACTGGATGGCACCCTTGGGTAGCGCGCCGCACTTAATGATTTCAGCAACAACAGCCTGGGTAAGGTAAGCGGTCTGGGTTGCCGGCTTCACCACCACCGGCATGCCAGCGGCAATGCTAGGTGCTATTTTTTCAAGCATGCCCCAGACGGGAAAGTTGTAGGCGTTGATATGTACCGCGACGCCCACTTTGGGGGTCAAAATATGCCGACCAATAAACGTTCCGTTACGAGACAAACGCTCAACGTCGCCTTCAATCATGACCACATCATTGGGGAATTCACGGGTCACAAGACTGGCGTAACTGAAGACGGTGCCAATACCCCCCTCAATATCGGGCCAAGCATCAGCGCGCGTGGTGCCGGTCTTGAAGGAGAGCTGATAAAAGTCCTCCTTCATTTCCATCAGGTGCTTGGCTGTTGTCTTGAGCGCCAATGCTCGCTCATGAAACGTCATGGACCGCAGGGCAGTACCGCCTACGTCGCGGGCATAGCGCATAACCTCTGCCATATCAATTCCCGCGCTGGTGACCTCGCAGACAGGTTCGCCGCGTACAGCATCTACAACCACCTTGCCCTGTCCTTCGCCTTCTACCCAGGCACCCGCAACGTAACTTTTGAGCTTCATGAACTGTCCTTTGAGCGCATCGTTTATGCTTATGTCGATATGATACACAAATTAGCAGAAATCCAAAACAATTGTAATACTAAATAGATCTTGCGCCATCTTTAATACCGACATCTATCCGGGGCTGCATGAGTTTTGATAAACCTGCGCCAAGAGACCGTGATAGATGCTAAGTTATCAACCTGTAACCGGCGTGCTAGCACCGGTGCAATGCTCGGGGATTGGCATGTCGATCGCTGAAGTACTCCAACAACGACGCTAAACAAGGGGCAGATACCATGGGGAGAGATTTCATCAATCAGCTGGGGCGCAGGACGAAACAGCAAACCGGCGCTCTATTGCTTGCCACACTTGGGGCGATGATTGGCTGCAGTGGTGATGCCGCGTCACCAGATAGCGGGCATAACCCGCAGGACGCCAAACCGATCTCCCATGAGCAGCAGGTGAACATCACCATACGGCATCAAAAGCCCCACACTCCTAATACATCACCCCATGCGAGCTTCATTACCGAGACAATAGTGCCTCCCACTGGCGAAGGCATTCTCTCGGGTTTATCGCTGGGCATAAAAGACAACATTCATGTAGCAGGCCTGCCGAATACCGCAGGAACGATGGCGCTCGATGGTTTTATACCCCAGGAAGATGCCACTCTTATCAGCCGACTCCGTGCTGAGGGCGCCGCGATTGCCGGCAAGAATAATCTTCATGAACTGGCCTATGGCATTACCAGTGCTAACGCAGCCTATGGCTTCGTCACCAACGCACACAATCCAGCCCTGATTGCTGGTGGCAGCAGCGGCGGGACGGCGGTTGCAGTAGCACTGAATCTGGTCGATGCGGGAATCGGAACCGACACTGGGGGCTCAGCGCGTATTCCAGCCGCACTCAATGGCATTGTTGGATTCAGACCCACCACCGGACGCTATCCCAACGCGGGTATGACACTGATCTCGAATACCCGAGATACGGCGGGCCCCCTCGCCCGGGACGTGCCCACCATAGCGAAGCTCGACGCGGTAATGGCCAATGAACCAGCCACACCGCTGCCGCCGGTTACTCTCAGCGAAATACGCCTTGGGGTCCCTAGGTCCTATTTCTACGACAACCTAGCACCAGATGTAGCGGCTAGGGCTGATGCTGTATTGCAGCGACTGGCAGCCGAGGGCATCACCCTCATTGAGGCAGACATACCCAATATCGAGTCTTTGAACAACGCTGTCAGCTTCCCCGTGGTTCTGGCAGAAACCAACGTCCTGCTAAGAGCCTATGTGGCTGAACACCGTGCCGATCTCGGCATCGATGACTTTATCGCCAGCATCAGCAGCGATGACGTCCGAGGAGTGGTATCCGATGCGCTGGCCGGTGTCATTGATGAAGCAACTTACCAGAGCGCCCTCACTACGCATCGCCCAGCGCTGCAACAGGCCTATGCCCAGTATTTCGAAGAACACCAGCTAGACGCCGTCATCTTTCCGACTACGCCGCTTACCGCCCAAGCCATTGCGGATAGCCTAGAGACGGTCGCGCTCAATGGGGAACGCCAGCCCACGTTTCCAACCTACATACGCAACACGGACCCCAGCTCAAATGCCGGCATACCCGGGATCAGCCTACCAGCAGGCGTTAATGCGCAAGGCGCGCACATAGGTATAGAGCTCGACGGCCCCGCCGGCAATGATCGAGCCCTGCTGGCCCTCGCGCAGGCGCTCGCTCCCCTGCTGGTGGGGACAGCAATGTAAGCACCGTAATAGAGCCAGGAGTGCCCGGGACGAAGTCACCCTGGGCACAGGGCTCGCTAGTCATTGACCTAGGGTTCGTTGCCAACCTCAATTTGAAACTCCATCACCATCGCCGCGGAGGCTTTAACCGCCTCCTCGGTGAACGGCAAGGTCTTGTATTCAAAACGCTTGTATAACTCGAACTGATCGTCATAGTGTTGCGCTGAAGACCCGTCTCGATTGAGGTGCCCCCCCTGCCCCGGCGGGTTCACATCCCGTGCATCAATGCCCTCACCGGTAGCCACAAAAATATTATTCTCTGTGCCCCTGTTTAGGTACGTCGTGACTTCAAACCGATTCTCGGGGCTTGCCTGCGGTACGCCTCTAAAGTTGACCGGGGCCCATGTCATGGGTGCGGCGGGCAGTACCCAGTCTTCCCATTTTTGACTTTGCGAAGCCTCCAACTCATCCAGTGCCGCGGTCATACTCGATAAAACCACTGCAGAGACCGATTGACCATTGAAGAAGTCATAAGAAGGCTCGCCCTCGGCCATGTCGTCAATCATTTTGACGATTATGCGCACACCCACCGGGGTTCCCAGAGATGCCCCCAAGGTCTGATTGGGATAATTGGTGGCGGCGAACAAATGGAACTGGGATTCTCCGACATCGTCGAGGAAGGTGAGTCGATGTAAATGACGTAACCAAGCTTCCATAAGGGTATTGGCTGCACCGAATTGACCCATGTCGTCAGCCACCCAGGATTTATCCCAACGTTTCAGAAGCGCCAGCGCTCTGGAAAAACGCTCGTCCACGCCCTCCGCCGAGGCAACAGCCTGCTCTAACAGGGGCAACAAGTAACGATGATTAACATCCTCAAAGGTGCTTCGGGTATTAATCGCCGTCATCTGCTCAACAGTGCCACCCAGAGCCGCCTCAACCTCATCAATAAGGATGTGAGCTCGATCTGCACGGGACCAGGTGTAGGGCCACAAATCTGAGCTGATCCAATCGGCAGCGGGACGGTTATTCCAATTAACTATGTAGCCTTGCTGTGGCTCACGAACCTTTGGATTGTCAGCGTAGGGGCGAAGACCCTGCCAGTCCATAGAACCATCGCCAACAGCCGGCAAACGTGGATCATGGCCGGGGGCCCGATTGGGGTACTTACCACTGTGCACGTAGCCCAACCGACCCTCTTTATCCATGGTGTACAAATTAATATTGGTCGATTTACCAGCAAGCCGCTGCTCGGCAGCCTCCAGGGATCTATCGGTTGCCAACCACACCCATGACATTAAATCTTCCAGTGCGTAGCCCTCCCAGGCCCGGGCTCGTACCCAGGCATGACCGGACGCTGGCTGCCAATCCTGGACCATGCCCTGGGCGGCTTTACGGGCAGTAACTGTGACGGGATCCCCGCCTTTAACAGCAATCGTCTCCTCGCGCCGCTCAAACTCGCGCCAGCCCCCCTGATAGCGGTATTGCTCAGGGTTCTCTGGATTAAGCTCAAGATAGAACTCGTCGGTAAGATCGGAAATACCCGCCGTGCTGCCCCAGGCCAGGTAATTGTTATGGGCAAATAATAAGCTGGGCACTGCCAGCAAGGTGCTTCCCACTACATCAAAATCGCCACCATGAAGGCCTATGGCATAAACATAACTAGGCATTCCAAAATCGAACTGCGGACCATTGAGCAGAGCACCTTTGGCGTCACTCAGTTGTGATATTGCCCAGTAGTTACTGGCTGGGGTGAATTCGGGATGCGACCCAAAGCCACCGAGGGCAAGCTGCCCTCTCAGGCGCTCGCGGTTGACTGGATTGTTGGCCAAGCCACTAAAGCGCCGCTGCTCGTCAAAAACCAGATGCGCAACCCCCGCAGATGGTGCCAACCGGTCTAGATAGGCGGGGCGCTCAAGGGGATTTATTTCAGTCTTACCCTCTCTGGCAATCGTGGTGGGAGAGGTTTGGTCTTTTAGCCATTTTGCACCGTTGAAGATATCCCACGCTTTTTCTTTACCGTGTTTAGCCTCCATCGCCTGCAGAAACGCGAGATTATCCCGCTCGGAGTTGAAGTCGGCGTAGCGATGGGCGATTGAGCCCACAAAAATACTAGCCACGTCAAAGGCAGACCAGCGACTCGGTTCGACCCCATAGTCGTAAAACGGCTTGGGCAAATCAGGGTTCTCCGAGGCCTCAAGCTCGTCTAGACGCGCGTTGAAACCCGCTGCATAACCCTCAAGAATTTCTCGATCTCGGGGATTCAAAGCTTCAACCTGAGCGCGTACCAGAGCGCGGTCATATTGGGTCCGTAGCTTGATATCCAACTCTAGATAATCAACCCCCAGCACCTCTGCAACGCGACCTTGGGCCGTGCGCTTGAGCATCTCCATCTGAAACAAACGATCTGTAGCTACCGCATAGCCATAGCCAAAGTAGGCACCATAGTTATCGTCGGCAAAAACGTGGGGCACGCCGTAGTTATCGCGGTATAAGGTCAATCGAACGGCTCGTTCGAGATCTGCATCCGTCGCATCTAGTTCTATTTGACGCTCGACAACAACATCATCAGTCACACCGCTACGCTCGTTACCGCAGGCAGCAAGTATTACGATTGCAAGTAACAACATTATTTTTTTCATCATGGCTATCTCATCGTTCCCATCTTCGATCCGCTGCATACTGCTACGTGGGGAGCTAAGCTGCATTGATCGAACTATCGATTGTTTTGAAAAAAAGGGGGCATTAAAGCCCCCTGTTATTCAACGCGCTCCATTACATCAGAAGCTAAAGGTGCCGGTAACACCATAGGTGCGCGGGGCGCCCCATACACCAATACCGCCGGGACCAATCACGTACATGTGCGAGATGTAATCTTCCTCGGTGAGATTCTTGCCCCAAAGTGCAAGCTCAATCGCACCATCAGTGCTTGTCCAGGCGAAACGCGCATCAACCAGATCGCGCTCGTCCACCTTGATACGGTCATCAACGTAGTCACGAAGCGCCTCATCCTCGTGGCTGAAGGTTACGCTCGCTGAAATATCGCCAAAAGACATGGACTGGTCATAGCTTGCACGCAGGGCGTAAGACAACTCGGGCGCGCCCACTAGTTGCTGACCGGAATAATCACCACCGTTGATGATGAGATCTTTACCTTCAGAGTCCAAATACGCCAAGAAACCCTCGAGCTTGAAGGAGTCAGTCACATACAAGGTGCTCTCTAATTCAAAGCCCTTAATATCGGCTGAGCCCAAGTTAGTAGTCACAAAGGTGCCGAATTCAGAACCCGGTACCGGACCAAATCGAACAACTTGCAGGTCTTCGTAATCCATGTAGAACGCAGTAGCGTTGACCCGCAGCGAATCGGTAATATCAGACTTAATGCCGAGCTCATAGTTGTAGGCCGTTTCCTGATCAACCGGCTCAGAAGCCACGGCTTCTACACCTTGCGAACCCGCAAAACCACCGCTCTTAAAGCCTTTTGCCCAACTAGCATAAACCATGGTGGTATCAGTCATTGCGTACTGCACTGACAACTTGGGAGATACGTCAGACCAACTATCGCTGGGTGTAACCTCAAAGGTCTCGGCAATAATCCTTAATCCAGAAGCGCCAACACCACCACAGCCAGCCCAGTTCTCAAACTTGGTACCCGCGAGGGAAGGATCACCCGCGGCAACCATGCCACAGTTAACGGAGGTGGCTGTGTAGTCTTTTTCGTCGCGAGTAAATCGAATACCCGCGGTTACAGTCAGTTTATCTGTGAGTGCGTAGTCGCCCTGGGCAAACACCGCAAAACTGGTGGTCTCGTTGGCTGTCTGGGCATAGTCATTCCCCAAGATAGCTTGGCTTCCCACGTTAGTAATGCGGAAGGGCGCAGTTGGATCATCGTAGTCACCGGCAACCGTAGTTCTGAAGACTTCAGTGCGATCAGTATCTTCATAGAAAAAGAAAACACCAGCGGTGTAGCTCAGGGGTCCTTCAATGTTTGAAGTCCAACGGAACTCTTGCGAGAAAGTTTCGACACTCTCCTCAATATCGTCCACCACCTCATCAAACGGCAGACCTAAGCCACCGACACCGGCACCAATCGATGTCATCTGCCAGCTGGTATCCACTGAGCGAAATGCCGTAACGCTTGTCAAGCTACCGTATTCAAACTGGAGATCGCCCGTTAAAGAAACTCCCCCCATTTCGCGTTGGGAATACCCATCGTAAGGCGATGCGTTCTTGCGAGGGTTGGCGCGCGCTCCCCCAGGGAGTCCGTTCTGAGCCATGATGGCTTGCAAAGGAGCTTTATCAACAATGGGAGTGCGTCCCATATCCGCACGATCATCTTCGGCATAATCCGCTGAAAGCAACCACTCACTGCTGTCACCTACCCACAGCAATTGACCGCGAACACTGACATTGTCTTCATCCTGAAGTTCGGTACCCAGCACCACGTTATCGACATAGCCATCATGCTGACGAGTACTCGCGACTAATTTACCTCGAACACTCTCACTCAGTGGACCGCTAACAAATCCTTGCGCTCTGAAAGTTCCGTAATTACCTGCAGTGAGGGCGACTTTGCCTTCAAATTCCTCAGAGGGTTTGCTGGTTTTAACTAACACAGCACCGCCAATGGCGTTGCGTCCGAACAGCGTACCCTGTGGGCCGCGGACAACCTCAACGCGCTCAAGGTCAAACATCTCAAAGTTATTACCCGCACCTCGACCGATGTACACCCCATCTAGAAATATAGCGATAGAATTATCCAGACCCGCACCATCATCTGCCGAGCCAATACCGCGCATGACGGGAATAGTCTGACCGGGAGCGAACTCGGTGAAACTAAAGTTGGGCGTATTTATGGAGATACCCGTCAAATCAAAGATGTCTTCCTTCGCCATTAAGTCACCGGAGAGTGCCGTCACGGCTATCGGTATATCTTGCAGACTTTGCTCGCGGTAGGTCGAGGTAACAACCACCTCTTCCAACTGGCCACCTTGGGCGAGAACATCGGCCACGGGCAGCATTGACACCGAGGCCACGCCAGCGAGGGATGCCAGCGCGGAACGACAGGCCAGCGCCAAGGGATGTTTGGTCTTTTTCATAGCTCTTTCCTCATACAATTAAAATTAATAGTTTTTATTTGCCGGTGGATCCAGCCTTTAAGACCCGCGCAGCGGCTGCGCGCATCAAACTAGCATGTTATCTGCGATCAATAACCCGCTTAGCTTTTCCTTCTGATCGCGGGATACCACCCGCGTCGTGTAATTCAATACTGGAGCTAATGCCGATATATGACTTCACCAAAGCCTTTAACTCTTCGCCAGCTGCCGCAGCCGTTGAGCGATCATTGCCCTCGGCTACCTCCACGTGAATAGAGACTGAATCCATATTCCCTTGCTTGTACAACTCGATTTGGTAATGAGGTGCCAAAACACTGAACTTGAGTAGCTGCTCTTCAATTTGCGAGGGGAACACGTTAACACCCCTCACAATGAGCATATCGTCCGACCGTCCCGTAATCTTCGCGATTCGACGCATTACACACTCTGAACCGGGCAGCAGCCGAGTTAGGTCCCTGGTGCGATAGCGAATCACCGGGAATGCTCGCTTGGTCAAACTGGTGAAAACAAGCTCGCCCTCCGCGTCGTCGGGTAGCACTTCGCCAGTTTCAGGGTCGATAACTTCGGGGTAGAAGTGATCCTCCCAAATTGTGGGGCCGTCTTTGGTATCGACAAACTCTTGGGCAACGCCTGGCCCCATAACCTCTGAGAGTCCATAAATATCGGTGGCATCAATATGGCAGCGAGCCTCGATGGCAGAGCGCATGGCATCGGTCCAGGGCTCGGCGCCAAAGATACCTGCGCGCAACTTGAGGCTGGCGGGATCCACTCCTTGTCGCTCCATCTCATCGGCGATGTTGAGCATGTAAGAGGGGGTGACCATGATGATATCGGTCTCGAAATCCTGCAGCAGCTGTACCTGCTTCTCGGTCTGCCCGCCCGACATGGGAATGACGGTGCAGCCGAGTTTTTCAGCGCCATAATGCGCGCCCAGCCCACCAGTGAATAAGCCGTAGCCATAAGCCACCTGAACACGATCCCCCGGCTTACCGCCCGCGGCCTCAATGGAGCGCGCAACGCAGGTTGCCCAGTGATCGATATCTTCGCGGGTATAGCCAACCACCGTGGGTTTTCCCGTGGTGCCGCTGGAGGCATGTACTCTAACCACTTGGTCCATGGGGGTAGAGAACAGTCCAAAGGGATAGTGATCCCTTAAATCTTGCTTCGTTGTGAACGGAAATTTCGCAATGTCGGCCAGAGATTGGAGGTCTTGGGGTGCGACCCCTGCGTCCTGAAACTTCTCGCGATAAACAGGCGAATGCGCATACACGTGCTCGAGCGTGTCTCTGAGGCGCTCTAGCTGAAGCGCTTCAAGTTGATCTCGAGAAACCTGCCTTACACCGGATAGAGAAGAAAAAGGGTCGCTAGTCACAACGGCTTCCGTTTTGCATGTATTATTAATAGGCGTCTAAAGTAAAACAAATAACTAGACGAATTCAAGATTTTTGTATCAAATTATTCCCCCCGCCCCTGCGGAGATCGCGAGCACGATATGACCATTGCCCAACCCCTAAACGGTATTATTGAAGCGTTTAAAGAACGTCAGCCCATGCGCGCCAAGTCTTTGATCATTACATTCTTCGGCGATGTGGTGTCACAGCATGGCAAACAAATCTGGCTCGGAAGCATTACCAGCGCCCTAGAGGGGCTGGGTGTGAACGATCGACTGGTGCGAACATCGGTCTTCCGCTTGGTCAAAGAGGACTGGCTCGATGTGGATCGAGAAGGACGTCGCAGCTTTTACCGATTCACCAATTTAGGCAGTCAGGAATACCAACGTGCTGCCGAACGGATCTACAGTGAAAACAATGATATCTGGCGCGGACGCTGGCAGCTTTTGATGCTGGTCGACGTCAATGATCAAGCCCGCGAGGGACTGCGACGCAGTCTAAATTGGCTGGGGTTTAGGGCCATCACCCCCGGCACCTTTGCTCGACCCGGAGGCGACGAGGTCGCCGTCCAAGATCTGCTCGATGAGTTTGGCCTCGATGACGGCGTGATTGTTATGGAAGCGAGCACATCACCCATCACGCTTAAGCGTCAGCTTCGAGAGACCGTCAGTGAACGGTGGGAACTGGATGCGCTGGCGGATGAGTACTCGGCCTTTATCAAACGCTTCAAGCCACTGACCGCCGCCATCAATAAAGGACGCCGGCCGACACCAATAGAAGCCTTTCATGCGCGCCTGCTGCTAATACATGACTATCGGCGCGTGCTGCTGCGAGATACTTCCCTGCCCGACGATTTGCTGCCCAGCCGCTGGCAGGGAACGCTGGCCCGTCAGCTAGTGGGAAGCTTGTACAAAGACCTCGCAGGCCCGTCGCTGCAGTTTATTGAGCAACATCTCGCAGCGCAGCAGGGGTCATTGCCAGGGCCAAATCCAGCGTTCTACGAGCGCTTCGGGGGCTTTGAGCTGAGCACTCAATAGCCGCTGACCCAATTGGGCTCGACCACCCCAAGACGCGCCACATAATCTTGATAGAGCGCTCGCATCTGGCTGACCCGCTCGGGGTGTTGTGCCGCCACATCATGGCGCTCACCCAAGTCGCTACTTAAGTCATAGAGCTGAAACTCACCGGTGCCGTAGGGGGGGGGCAAGCGAACCAGTTTCCACTGACCGTCTCTCACCGCATTCTTGCCTAAAAACTCAATTGCCAGCGTCGGGTGACTCGGCGTCGAGTCTGTCCCTTGCAACACAGACAGCAGAGAACGTCCAACTAAGCCATCGGCCACCGCGGCGGGAACAGGCGCTCGGGCAAGTTCTAACAGCGTTGGCATGACATCCCTTACCGAAACCTGCTCCCGCCATAGGCTGGGCTGTCCAGCCGCATTCGGTAACTTCATAAAAGCCGCAACCCGTGTTCCACCCTCGGTGGGAAAGCCCTTATAAAGCTTCAGATGAGGCGCACTCGCATGAGCCCAACCTGCACCATAGAGCGTGTAAGACCCTGGCTGACCCATGGCTTCGGTGCTGTGATCAAAGCGCTCATCAATCACCTTCCTAATTTTTGGGAACAAATCACCCGGCCAAGTTTCATCAAGATCGTGTCCTTCGGCACCGTTGTCAGAGAAAAAGATGATTACAGTGTTATCCAAGGCATCGATCTGGGTTAAATAATCAATAACGCGCCCCAAATTTTGATCAATCTCGCTGATCATTGCCGCATAGACGGCCATCGCCCTCGCCTCCCGAGCTTGCTCATCGCTGGTCAGCTCACCCCAGGGGCGGACCTTGGGCGGCAGCTCCGACAAAGGGGTGTCGGGAGCAATCAGCCCCATAGATTTCATAGCCGCCAACCGCTGATCCCGAAGCTGCTCATAACCACTGACATAGCTTTCCTCAAACCCAGCAATGGTGTTTTCGGGTGCTTGAAGGGGCCAGTGAGGCGCTGTGAATGACAGATATCCAAAGAAAGGCTCTTGAGGACTATCGCCAATAAATTCGATAAGACTGTCGGCATAAAACTGGCTGGAGTACTCGAAGTTTTCTGGTGCCTGGGTAACGGGTATGTCGTCCAGGGTGTAACGAGCAATAGCGTTTGGGTCTGGTGCGTAGGCCGGTCGCATGTCTGGAAAATGACTAGCCCCTCCATCCAGTAACGCCACAGAGCGATCAAAACCGAAAAAGCCGGGCCCGCGTCCACCCTCGTAACCGAGATGCCATTTACCCGCCATGTAGGTTTTATAACCGGCTACTTGCAGCAAACTCGGCAGCGTCACCACATCGACGGGCAACGCGCCGGCATAGGCGTCCCGCCCTTTCTGATTGTCAGCGAGTTCTTCGGCTAAAGATCCAAAACCTACCCCATGGGGCTCGCGCCCAGTGAGCAGACTCGCGCGTGTGGGGGAGCAGGCGGGTAACACCTGAAAATCAGTAAAGCGCGTGCCGGCCATCGCCAGGGCATCAATGTGGGGGGTGGCGATTTCACCACCGAAGCTGCCGATGTCCGAGTAGCCCATATCGTCAACCACAACCAACAGGATATTCGGGCGGGATTCAGACGTCTGGGCGACCGGCGCTTCCGCGAGTGTCGCAGACTGATCATCGCCGCAACTCGTGATTAACGCCGCAACAAACCAAACCGCTGTAAAAACCGCTAGCCGGACCGCTTTTAGAATCGCCGACTTTTGAGGGATTAGCTTCACAAACGCGCCTCCGCTTTGAATAGCCTGTAGATGTCTACAATAACGCGCAGTCACAAGTCGGCGAAACTCTACGCTAATCACCGCGACTCCATGCACACCTAATATTTGAAGCAAAAAAAGCCGAGCTCAGTGCCCGGCGTCTGTATAAAACACCTGAGTGAAGTTTCTTGGGTCAGTGGCCCGCTCCACGCGGGCCACGATAGCAACCGAGGCTATCAGAAGTTGTAGCGCACCTGGCCACCAACCATCATAGGTGGTGCGTACTGCGAGGTATTGCCCAAGATCCCCAAGTTCAGGTTATAGATTTTGTACTCCTCGTCGAATACGTTTTTAACCCAAGCAACGAGCTCCAGCTTTTCTTCTGCACTCAACCAGGTCACACGGGCGTTAGTGACGTTATAGGCCTCTTGCAATGACCCACCTGCGTTGGTGACTTCAAACCACTGATCGTCGTTGTAGTTACCGTCAACTTGGAATGCCAAATTTCCACCCAAGGCATCCACGTTGTAACGCGCTAAATAGTTCAAGCTAAATGCCGGCGCATTCGGTAGCTCGTAGCCGCTGATTTCTTTAAGCGGCCAATCAACCACGACGCCCGGCACGGGAGTCGCTTGAATGTCGGGGCCGTAAACGGTGTCAACCTCGGTCTCTAGGAATGAGGCACCTAGCACGAAGTCCCAGTTCTCGGTGGGCGTCCAGAACAATTCAAGTTCTCCGCCCATAGATTCCGCATCGGAATTCAAGATTTGGGGCGTGCCGCCATTAAAAGAGAAGCCTTGGTAATCCTGGTAGTCGTAGTAGAAGACAGTACCGTTAAGCCGAGCCTTGCCGTCAGCGATTGTCGTCTTAAAGCCCGCCTCATAGCTAATCAGGACCTCTTCATCGTGTCGGATGGTTTCCAAATCGACACCCGCAGATACCGTCCAGTTACCCCCTTTGATGCCGCGATTCCAAGACGCAAACAAAAGCGTCTTATCAGACATTTGGTAATCGAGCTGAATGCGTCCCGCCCAATCGCCGTAATCGACCTCGTCTTGGTCGCCACCATTCGCGGCCACCACAGACGCAAAATCAAACAACCGTTCTGGAGCGATGCCGGCAACTTCGTCGACAAAAGTCGACACAAAATCCATCTCTTTGTCGTCTTGGGACCAACGCAAACCGGTAATCAGCGTCAGCTTTTCACTGAGATCAAATTCGGTTTGGCCGAAAACAGACCAGTTGCGGCTATCAATCTGGTAGTCCTGATCCACTGCCGGTGCAACAGCAACGTCGCCGTAACCCAATTCAGCCGCTGCGCCAAAGGCGGGGGAACCCGCTGTTCTAGCTTGGTTGTCCATGGAAATGTCGAGGAAATACACACCCGTCTGCCAACGGAATCCATCAGACTCACCGCTCAGCCGGAATTCTTGGCTCCACTGCTCTTGGTCTGCCACGGTCGTAAACTCAATGATGGGGATTGGAATGCCATCACCATCTTCGGTGTAAAACTTTTCCGTCGACATGAAGTTAGTGATCGACTGCAGACTCATACCATTAGCAAACTCGTGCTCAATATTAAGCGTGTAGTTTTCGATGGTGCGATCCATGAAGCCTGGATAGTCTGAGTAGTGCTCAAAGGGCTTGTCTGCATCGCCCTGAAAAATCGCCAGACCTGCCTCGTTAACCGGCGCAAAGCAGTTAATCTGGCTCTCGCAGAAAAAGATGTCGGGGGTTGCTCCTGCGGGCGCACCAATAACGTCGGTCACAAACGCTTCAAACTCGGGGGGAATATAGGCATTTGCGTTGGAACCATAGGGCAGGAAGTTGTATCCACCCGTTGGGACCTTGTCGTCCTTACTGTACTTAATGCTGAGATCTACCAAGGTATTTTCACTGACATCCCACTGCAGCGAGAGACGCGCCGAGTAGCCGTCCATACCACCAATATCTACACCTGATGCTGGTGGAAAATCAGCTGCGGTAAATGGGGCATCAACATCAGAAAACGGATAGACCTTGGACTCGATGTAGCCGTCCATTTCATTCCAACGCCCCGCCACACGGATGCGCAGATTGTCGCTGATGGCGCCACCGACGGCACCTTCAACGGCCTTGCGGCCATAATCGCCGGCCTCGGCCTGGATGTAACCATTGACCTCTTCATCCACAGCCTTGTTGGTCACATAGTGCACCAGGCCACCCGTTGCGTTACGACCGAACAGAGTTCCCTGTGGACCACGCAGTACCTCTACGCGGGCCATGTCGAACATCTGGCCGTTAATGGCCTGCATGCTGGAGACATAGGCGTCGTCGATGTAAACCGCAATGGGTGCTTCGAGGTTATCGGTAAAGTTGTTCTGTGACACGCCGCGAATGTTGAACGTGGTGAGGCTTGGGGCGAAGGTATTCAGCTGCATACCGGGAATCTGTTGGGTGATATCCACATTGTTATCAAAACCCAACGCATCGAGTTGGGCGCCGTCATAGGCGGTCACCGATACGCCCACGTCCTGCAGGTTTTGCTCACGCTTTTGCGCGGTAACAATGACCTCCTCTAATACATTGGCGCTTGCATTGCCCGTTCCGACTAACAGCGCCATGGCTGCAGCCGTTGAAAAATTAAGGGAATTTCTTTGGATCTGGCGCATGGTTGTGCCCCCTGTGGCTATCTGTTTTATCTGAACGTTGTTGTTGTTGTTGTTGTTGTTGTTGTTGTTGTTGTCGGAGATTATGTCACCCGGTTTTGACAATGATGCGAGGATTCCCGCCCCCGCGTTTACTTTTTATGATGTAACACGTTACCAATTACTTTTGCAAGTTACGGCAGAAAAATCTGCTCGCCTAACCACCAAACCCCGTTAAACTTGCAACACCATTGATATTACGTCGGACCCGTCATGAGTCACCGCACCATTCCCAGCACCCTCACGGGCAGCTTGCCGCGTCCCGGTAAGTTAGTTCGGCTAATGTTTGCTGTCGCGGACGATATTCCGGTTGATCCATCGGCGCTTAATGCGGCCATCGACGATGGCCATCACAGAAGTGGTCAAGAAACAAAGTGATGCCGGCATCTCCATCATCAACGACGGCGAGATGTCTAAACCGTCCTACGCCACCTACGTGCAGGATCGACTATCTGGGTTCAAAGGCGAGTCGGTCCAAAACTACTTCTTTGATCACCTGCAGGACTTCCCGCGCAGCGCCGAAATGGTGGCGGGCAACCCCGGCAGAAGAAAGCGCAAGGCGCCAAGCTGTACCGAAGCCATCACCGTAGTGAACGGACAGGCGGCGATTAATGACATGACGGCGTTGGTTGCTGCGGCAAAAGCACAAGGTCACGAGCAAATCTTTTCCCGTGCAGCATCCCCCCGGTGTGATCTCCTTATTTTTTGGCAACGACTATTACGCTAGCCACGAGGAATATGTGTTTGCGATTGCCGAGGCCATGCGTCACGAGTACGAGGCCACTGCCAAACTGGCATCCCTGGCTCAGGGGTGCGAGATTACCGCTAAACGCCTGTTCGCATGAACTGAGGCTCAATAATGCCGAAGCCTCACCGCTGACAGTTATCTCGTAGCTGTCGCGTCATATCATCCCCGGCGGTCGGATCATCTTCGACGCCGTTGCTGAGTGTGCCGATGGCAGGACAACTGACTTCAATCACATCTCCGGGCGCCAGATATCGAGGTGGATCAAAGCGCGCGCCCGCACCATTGGGCGTCCCGGTGGAGATGATGTCGCCGGGCCTTAGGGTGTAGAAGATCGACAGATAACTGATTAGGTAATCAAAGGGAAACATCAGATTGGCGGTGGTGTCACTCTGGCGCACCTCGCCATTTACCTTAGTCTCAAGGGCCAAGTTATCGTGATCAGCAACGGCGTCCGCGGTAACCATCCAAGGCCCTATACTGCCCGAGCAGGGAAAATTCTTGCCCTGAGTGACATTAAACTTAGCGTGACGCACCCAGTCGCGGATAGTGCCCTCATTCATAAGCGTGTATCCGGCGACGTATTCCATTGCGCGTTCCTGAGGGATACGGTGCCCCTCCTTGCCGATAATCATCACGACCTCGCCTTCGTAATCTAACTGAGAGCTCTCTGGCGGCCGCCAAAGATTACGATCGCTACCGGTGAAGGACTCAAACCCGCGCATAAACATGCTCGGCCACTCGGGGTCAGGAGTGTTGTCTTTGTACTCGGCGTTGCGGTTGGCGTAGTTCACACCGATACAAATGATCTTTTCACCGCGAACCACGGGCGGCAACAGCGTCACGCTGTCCAAGGGTAAATCTGCGGGTATACCCGAGACCATGGCCGCCAGGCGGTCAGTATCCAGACCCTCGCGCAGAAGTTGAAGCACCGACCCGCCCTCGCGAACGCCGAGATCGACAATACCGTCATCTACCACCACGCCCCAGGACTCATAGCCATTGCGCTCAAAACTTACCAGCTTCATCGACATCTCTAAATTACCGCACTCTTGATAGGTTTATTGATTTCGGGGAAAGATTTGCGCTCTTCTGCGATGGCTTCAAGTCACACCCCTCGGCATCGTCAAGTAGGTCAAAATACGGAATTTCCGCTGGATTCACTTTCTCCGGCTTACCCATCTAATTCCATTGAGCCATCTTTTCTAGCGAGCTGAAGCCCCGAGACTTTAGTTAACGCGTTACTCTTTTAACAAAAGCACGCGGCTTCGTCCAGCGGGGGAAAATTCGATCCCACGGTGAAACGTTACTGGTTAACCACTTGGGTGCTGGTATCACTCGCAGGCATCGAAGATGCCGAGGGCTTCAGGGGGGCGATCCTTCAACAAAAGGATAAGGTCGCAGAGCAAACCAGATCGACAGCTGCTACTGCAGCGGGGCCCTCATCAGAGCAAAGCTTAGAAAAACTCACTGCCAGTGTTGAGCGGATCGAGGCGCTTCTCATGAGCTGGCGGGATAATGAGCGAAACAAACATGACAATCCCTAGGAAGCAGAGGCTGTGCGCAAGCTTCAGTCATAGGGTGGGAAGTGAAATCTCATCAGGGTCATGGAGCTAAGTCTGGGTGCAAGATCATCACCATGTCTGATCATCATCGCGCTACCGCTAATTAATACTGTTGCCGAGCCTGATCACTACAACTAAGAAATTTGGGTAACAGGTTACGTATTGGTCTGCTTCAGTATATAGTGCGCGCAGCTGATGAGAATTGGGCAGCCTTCCAACTAGTTGGAAGCAGGTCATCGAAATCTTTACCCTCTGCCCGGAACATCGACAAACGCTTCCATCGGAGACTGTGACCCTATGCAATACCACCGCAATGGCTTCAAACCCGGCAACTACCAAATTCCCGATGAAGTCCGAGAACCCTATCCGAGGCCGCCACTTGCCCCGCTCCCCGCCGAGGTCGATGTGCTGATCGTTGGCTGTGGGCCGGCCGGACTCACGATGGCTCGGCAACTGGCTGAGTTCAGTGATATTTCCACTTGCATCGTAGATCGCGAGCCGGGGCCGCTGTTGTTCGGACGAGCCGATGGTATCTCCTGCCGGACCATGGAAATCATGGAAGCTTTTAATAGCAGTGAGATGATTGTCAAAGAGACCTACCAGCTGCGCAAAAATGCCTTTTGGGAGCCGGACCCTGACAATCCCGATCACATCAAACGCACTCACAAGATTTCCGACGCCCGAATCGGCCTATCGGAATTCATCCATGGCATCGTTAATCAAGCGCGGCTACATGAACTGCTGCTCGATGGCATGAAGCACTCGGTCACAGGGCTCGAACCCCATTACAGTCGCAAGCTACTTACCCTCGACATTGACCAAAGCCTGACCCATAACCTCGATGCGCACCCAATCACTGCCACCTTCGAACGGCTTGACGACGATCAACCCGGTAAAAAGGAGACCGTTAAAGCGCGCTATGTAGTGGGTACCGACGGCGCCCGCAGCGTGGTACGCAAGAGCCTGGGTATCGAGCTCAAAGGAGACTCCGCCAATAAGGCTTGGGGCGTCATGGATGTTCTTGTGGTGACTGATTACCCTGACATACGGGTCAAGAGTTTCATCCAGTCGAAAGAGCACGGCGCCGTCATGCTAATTCCACGTGAGGGCGGCTACCTCGTTCGTATGTATGTGGAGCTGGATATTCTGGAGGAAGGCCAGCGCGCTGCCAGCGTCAAGCTCACCGAAAAAGACATCATTGCCAAGATGCAGCGCATCTATCACCCCTTTACCGTAGAGGTGAAGGAAGTTGCTTGGTGGTCAATTTATGAAGTGGGCCAGCGGGTGGCCGAGCGCTTTGACGACCGGCCTCTCGACGCGCCAGAGGATCAAACTCCACGCGCGTTCGTGGCCGGCGACGCCTGCCACACCCACAGCCCCAAGGGCGGCTGGGGCCTAAATACCTCGCTACCTGATACCTTCAATCTCGGCTGGAAAATGGCGGCGGTACTGCAAGGCAAAAGCCAACCGAAGCTGTTGCAAACCTATTCACTCGAGCGGCGCAAAGTGGCAGAGCAGCTGATCGATGCCGATCGGCAGTTGTCGCGGCTAGTAGCCACCAGTCCCTCAGCAAAGCAGGTGAGCGACGGACGACAAACCAACACCACCGACATCGAAGAGTTCATGGCGCGACAAAATGGTTTTATTGCGGGTACAGGAATTGGCTATTACCCGTCATATCTTTGCACTGGGCATGAAAATCAAGAGCTGGCCAGCGGCTTCACTATTGGCCAACGTTTCCACTCTGCCATTGCCGTACGGGTTGCGGATGGCCGCCCGCAACATTTGGGGCATTTAGTGAAAGCCGATGGCCGCTGGCGCATCTTCATATTTGGCAGCGGTCAGAATCCTTGCAACTCCAGCTCTGACTCCGGGAATCTCATTGAGTTTCTCGCGAACGATCCGTCATCACCCGTTGTACGATACACCCCAAAAAAAGCCGATATCGATTCGGTTATCGATGTGTACGGTGTTTTTCAACAACAGGAACTATCCATTCAGGACATTCCAGATTTTCTTTGGCCTCCGGGTGGAAAATATGGTCTGCGAAATTATGACAAGGTTTTTCATGCCGAGGTCGGCAATGACGTGTTCGACTTGCGCGGGATAAATCGCGATCAAGGCTGCATGGTCGTCGTGCGCCCCGACCAGCACATCGCGACTTTGCTGCCGCTGAATGCCCATACCGAGCTCGCCGCCTTCTTTGATGAATTCATGATCCCGCCGAGATAAGTGGACGTCCAATGCTCGACATTGCCGCCAACAACTTGCGGTCGAGTCTAAAGTTACTCGTTTGCTGCAGTCGGCAAGGTTGGTCATCAGTTTTATGGAGCTGGGCAAGAACCTCTGGGTGCTGTTCGGCAATACGTAAAAGAGCCACCGCAGGACCTTGCGGTTCACGAAGGCCCTGCTCTCAGTCTTGTAGTGTTCGCATGCTAACGCCAAGTAATCTGGCAAATGCTGATTGCGACATATTCAGTTTTGAACGAATTACCTGTGACGGCGAAGGCTCCGACAGCTCGGTAGTTTTTAAACTAGCCTCTCTTTTTTTATTGCTGAATTGCTTTAATGCCCTCTAGGATTTCAGCATCAATATCTCGCTTATCCATGATCGATTGCCTCTGCAATTTGCTTCAAAATATGACTGGGGATAGTGGACTGCTCTGATTTACTAAAGATCGTCAGCATCCAAATTTCGTGATCCGGTCTTTTCAAATAATCAATGATGCGGACTCCGCCACGTTTCCCCTTTCCGACGGGCGCCCATCGAACTTTCCTGAACCTTCCAGTGCCCCTGACAATCGCCCCTACATCGGGCTTTTGAGCTGGAGGCGGCTAAGCCCTGGGGGCAGCGCTGGGCACCTCATTCGGCGATACGATTGAGACAATACTGAGCGCGCTCGCACTAAAGCGCACGGGTTAATGCATGACATAAGCAGCAACAAGATAGAACAACGTGGCAAACGCGCCGCCCAACACCGCATAGGGTAACTGGGTAATCGCATGATCATACGTTCTGCAACCGGCCCCTTGTGCGCTCAAGACTGTGGAGTCTGAGTAGAAACAGGCATGACTGCCAAACCCACTGGCAGATAACAACGCGCCAATAACAAGCGGCAAGTTAACACCAAGCGCCTCAGCCAATGGAAAAGCTACGGGCATAGCAATAGCAATCACTCCCCAGTTGGAGCCGGTTGTATACGAAACAACGGAAAGCGTGAGGAAAATTAATGCCGGCAATAACGCTGCGGTCATATAAGGCTCCACCGCGGTAATCACGTACTCTGTTAAACCCATAGCATCGTTGGCTTCAACAAACACAAACAAAGCTAACAACATGCTCAATACGGGAATCATGGATTTAAGGCCGTCAATGCAGGTATCAAGCAGTTCGGTTAAGGGCATGATGCGCATCGCCCAGTATTGGATGACGGTAAAGAGAATGCCCGCCATAACCCCCCGCAATAAATCGACCGTCGGAAAAACGGTAAAAAACAGTAACGCAATAATGGGTAAAAAGAATACGCTCATATTGGCGCGCTCAGAGGGCTCAACCGCCAGCGCAGGATCTTCAAAAATCCCCAGATCACCGGTCGTCTCGGCCCTTATTTCAGCGTCGCGCATTTTTCCCAACAGCGGAATAACGCGCGTCACAGCAAGAGGCACTATTATCAAAGCAACCAACGGGTAGAACATATAAGGGATAGATTCCACAAACAGCGCGATACCCTCACCTGTATCTGCCACGCCGTTCTTCTCCAGCAAGCCCGCGAAATAAACCCCCCAGCTCGATATGGGAATCAACAGGCACATCGGCGCGGCGGTTGAATCGACCACGTAAGCCAACATTTCTCTTGAGGTGCGAAAGCGATCGGTGACTGCCTTCATTGTTGCGCCCACCGTCAAACTATTGAGGTAGTCGTCGAGAAAAATGACGAGGCCCAAGAGCCAGGTAGCCAGCAAACTGCTTTTTTTAGTGGTCAGGCGCCGCGTTAACATCTGGCCAAATGCATAAGACCCACCGCCCTTGACCAATAGCGCAATGAAGCTTCCGTACAAGCCGCACACCAGCACAACCCAGGCAGTCACTTCGTCCATTAGAACCTCGGTCGTCACTGCCGCCAGCCGATCGAGAAAAAGCCAACCATCCATGATTAAAAATGCCAAAATTGCACCCGCAATCACGGACTCTAGTGTGCGGCGACTCCAGATAGCCAAAACCAGAACAAAAGCTGTTGGCAGCAAGCTAATGGCGCCATATTCCATAACCAATCCTCAATTAAGTGGTCTACATTACGACCAGAAAGGCTGAATGTAACTCAGCTATAGCTCAAGCTGGAACGACAATTTAACGCAGTCAAAGCAAACCTTTCGGATAAGCAGTTTACTCGGTGGCCTTGACCCGTGTATTTTCGGAGGCGTCGAAACAGATCGGCAGCAGGAGCACCTAACGATATGGAGATAATCGAGTGAAAATTGACCCATTATTAGCCGATATTGAAAACAGTGAATCAGGCCCACAGATCGCCGCCCTGTTCGATTTCGACGGAACCATTATCGCGGGCTATTCGGCCACCGTATTCCTGCAAGACTCACTAACAACGGGTCAGCTATCGCCCGAGGAGCTCGTCGAGCTCACACGCGCACTCACCAGCTTTGGGATGGGCAACATGGGTTTTTCTGCACTGATGGCCGTGCATGCTCAGTATCTCGCTGGTGACTCGGAGGCGGACTACATTGAAAACAGTGAAAAGCTGTTTCGCAAAAAAATTGCCCGGCTGATTTATCCTGAAACTCGCCGTCTTATTGAAGCCCATCGCGCCAAAGGACATACCATCGCCATTATTAGCTCGGCGACGCCTTACCAAGTGCTACCCGCCGCGAAAGATCTCAATATCGACCATGTGTACTGTACGGAACTAGAGGTTTCGCAAGGCGTCTTTACCGGCTCCGTTATCAAGCCGACGGTGTTTGGTGAAGGCAAGGTTGACGCCGCACAAAAACTCGCAAAAAAAACGCGTGCCAATCTCAATAAAAGCTTCTTCTACTCAGACAGTACCGATGACATACAGCTACTGGAGTACGTCGGCAAGCCTGTCACTCTCAACCCACGAAAACGCCTTAAAACTATCACCCGAGAACGCGCATGGCCTACGGCTAGCTTCGATAGCCGAGGCAAAATGTCTGTCAGTGGATTTTTTAGATCGGTGGCCGCAACCGGCTCGCTCGTGGGCAGCTTTGCCGCAGGGCTTCCTATTTACGCGCTTACTCGTTCTAAACGCGATTCAATTAATTTTTCAATCTCATTGTTCGCGGATACTTGCAACGCGTTAATTGGCATGGAACTCGACATCAACGGCGAAGAAAACCTTTGGAGTCATCGCCCCGCGGTCTTTATGTTTAACCACCAAAGCAAGGCCGATGTCGCAATTATGGCTGGCCTCATTCGCAAAGACGTCGTGGGAGTCGGTAAAAAAGAGATAGAAAAAATGCCGTTTATTGGCCAGGCCATGGGCATGGCAGGCACAGTCTTCATCGATCGGTCCGATAGAAAAAAGGCTATCGAATCTATGAAGCCACTGATCACCGCTATGCGCGATGAAGGCAAATCAATGGTAATTGCCCCTGAAGGAACGCGCACACCAACAGCAAAGTTAGCCCCCTTTAAAAAAGGCGGCTTCCACATGGCTATGCAGGTAGGGGTACCGATCGTCCCAGTTGTGATCCACAACTCAGGCGATATTGCTCCAAAAGGTGACTTCTTGTTCAGGCCAGGCAAAGTTCGAATCGACGTATTGGCTCCTGTCGACACCTCAGAATGGTCGGTAGCAAGAATGGATGAACACGTAAACAGTGTGCGCAACATGTTTCTGCGCACGCTCGGTCAGCCTGAACAGAGTGTCGAGGAGGTACGGGCTGCTCAGAAAAATCAGCCGGACGATATGCGCCCCGAACTCAAAACTCCTGACCACAAAAAAGTGCCTCGTACGCCAAAGAAAAAGGCAGCGGTAAAAAAAGCGGCGAAAAACAAAATGGGCACAGCCGGCCGTGCAGCGGCCAAAGTAGCTACCAAAACATCAATCAAACCGAAAGTGAAGGCAAAAACTAAAGCAACTGCCAAAATCAGTGCCCAACCGAAAACTCGCGTAACATCTAAGACGGACACACCGGCAAAGGCCAAAGCTGCTGCCAAGTCGGCGCGCAAAAAAACAAACGCCACAACAAAAATAAAAACACCGGGCCGTAAAATTGCGCCCCAAAAACGTGCAACCGTTAGGCCAAAGCTGGCCACCAAGGACTAAATAACTGAATGAACGTAGCAAAGCTAGTTGATAAATTAGCGCTGTCCCCGTGGCCTGAGGCACCGGGCACCGTCGTTTTTTTATTAGACCTCACCACCCGCCTCGAGCGCCGTTTACTCGACCAGTGGATTGAGCAACATGCGCCCAAAGGCAGAGAATACAGCACCGTTATTCTACCATTGGGCGACGACCGCAAGCCCCTCGCCGTTCATTCCTTGGTGAGCAAGTTAATGGCGCTGGATAATGTCGTTATTGCCCCCCTAAGAATAGCGTGGACGCCCAGTGAAAACGCGATTAACTCAGGGCCCCGTCTTGTAGACCTGCTTGGAGGTCCCGAGCGCCGCCCTGGAAAAATAAGGTCTTCTCGCATCATGCGAACCGCCCCCCAGCGTATGCATTTCCTGGCGGGTGCGCCCGCCACCCGCGCAGAGCTATCACATCGATTTCAAGTAAAGACCGGCTTAGAGGCTAACGAGCATTTAGATGACTTCGGTGTATTTATCGCGCGTCAAGCAGCGGTTGTTCTCGATATACATGAGCGTAAACTTCAGGGAGGGCGCTATAAAGTCCCTCGTTATGTTGCGCAAAGTTTACGTAACAACAAGGAATTCCGCGCTCGGTTGTACACCATTGCGGAAGCTAAATCGGTCAGTCGCACTGAAGTCATGCGGGAGGTCAATGAGTACTTCCGAGAAATGATCTCGATTCCCACCAGTTTTTGGCTCGACGTTTGGGCTAAATTTTGTAACTTCTGTCTACGCCTCGGCTATGAACCGGAACTGCATTATCGAACCGAAGACGTTGAGAGAGTTCGACGCATAGTCAGAGATCATCCATCCGCTCTTCTGTGGACTCACAAAACGTACATCGACGGATTTGTAGTACCGAAATTACTGTTCGATAACGATTTTCCGATGCCCCATTTTTTCGGCGGCGCCAATCTAAACATCCCAGTTCTCGGCTTCTTAATGCGTCGTGCGGGCGGGATATTCATAAAACGGAGCTTCAACGACAACGAAGTCTATAAGGCCGCATTGCGCCAATATATTAGCTACCTAATGGAGAAACGCTTTCCACTAACGTGGTCCTTTGAGGGCACTCGATCTCGACTGGGCAAGCTCATGCCACCGAAATACGGTGTTCTTAAATACGTTCTCGAGGGTTGTTACTACGCCGAAGCCAAAAATATCCATATTATCCCCGTCACTGTCAGCTATGACTTAGTGCGTGACGCCGAGGAGTATGCTCGCGAGCAAGCGGGCGTACCTAAGGCACCCGAATCGCTGAGCTGGCTAGTAGGCTACATCCGCAGTCTCGCAAAACCGATGGGCAAAATTTATGTCGACTTTGGCGAGCCCGTGGTCCTCGAAAGCGCGCCCGACCCAAGCGATCGACTTGCGATATCTAAGGTTGCATTTCAAGTGGCGGTAGAGGCCAACCGTGTCACTCCGATAACCGTTCCCGCTGTGATTAGCATGGTACTGCTTGGGGTGTATCCAAGAGCATTGTCAGAGCAAGAGATCAGTACTGAAGTTGCCGATCTTCTCGATTGGACTCGCCAACGCGGGCTGCGTTTATCCCAAGACTTTGACGCGCAGTATGCCGAAGGTACGGAGAATGTTCTCGACCTCATGATTGGAGAGGGTATTGTCACACGCTTTGAGGGTGGACCTACCACCGTTTATGGCCTGAGAGAGGGCCGCGCTGCGGTCGCCAGTTACTATCGCAACACCATAGTTCACTACTTCGTGAATAAAGCAATCGCGGAACTCTGCCTAGTAGCGGTCGTCGAGCAGGAAGACTCCGACGAGGCGCCGATAGATATTTTTTGGCGTGAAGTAGACGATCTCCGAGATTTACTAAAGTTCGAGTTCTTCTACCCACCCACAGAAGTATTCCGTGAGGAGATTATTAAAGAGCTCGAGGCAATTACTCCCGATTGGCAAGAGCAACTCGATCGAGGTGCTCAAGGCGCGCGCAAGATCCTGCTACAGATGACCTCACAAACAGCGCATATGGCACTACAAATTTTCGTTGAAGCCTACGCAATCGGCGCGGATATACTCGCAGCCGTGCTACCCGGAGAATCAATCGATGAATCCGATTACGTTGAGCGGTGCATGAACTATGGGCAACAAGCCTTCATGCAGCGTCGCATATGGAGCGAAGTGTCTACCAGCAAATTACTGTTTCAAAATAGCTGGAAACTACTGGGCGCAAGAGGCTTAACCGATGAGTCGAAACCTGATTACGCCTTAGAACGCCAACTGCAAGCACAATCGTTAACTAACCTTGTTCGCCGTGTGGAAGTCATCCGAGCATCGGCGATCGCCACTCGAGGCACTTCAACTATAAGGGACACAATACGTGGCAAAATCTAAAATAGCTGTCATCGGCGGCGGTAGCTGGGGAACAACCGTCGCCTCGATCCTAAGCCGTAATGCTTGCGTAACGCTTTGGGCTAGAAATAGCGATACGGTAAAAGAGGTTAACGAAGAGCATCGAAATTCTCGCTACCTCGGCGAGCTCGCACTTCATGCTGACCTTACCGCAACCGCTGATCTGCAATTTGCCGTGCAAGGCGCTGAAGCGGTCATCATGGGAGTACCCTCAAATAGTTTCCGCGATGTTCTCATGGACGTTGTCGATGACCTCACCCCAGGCGCTCCGATCATTAGCCTGACAAAAGGATTGGAGCGCGGTACAAAGCTGCGAATGACTGAGATCTGCAGGGAACTCGCCCCTGATCATCCCGCAGGTGTACTGACAGGTCCAAACTTAGCCAAGGAAATTATGGCCGGGCAAGCGGCTGCAAGCGTATTGGCACTGGATGACCCTGCACCCGCTGAATGGCTGCAACCACTGATGAACGTGGGCTTGTTTCGAGTCTATACCAACCCAGACGCCATTGGCTGTGAGCTAGGCGGCGTGTTTAAAAATATCGTCGCTATCGCCGTTGGAATGGGTGACGGATTCGGCGCTGGCGATAATACACGGGCCGCGCTGATTACCCGAGGTTTGGCGGAAATGACACGCCTAGGCACGGCACTCGGGGGTAAAGCAGAAACCTTTGCAGGGCTTGCCGGGATGGGCGACATGATCGCCACATGCACAAGCCCCCAGAGCCGCAATAGGCATGTAGGCATTGAATTGGCCAAAGGACGCTCCATAGACGACATTATCGCGAGCATGCACATGGTTGCCGAAGGTGTGAAGAGCGCCCCCACGATCATGGAACTCGCTCGTGAGCATGGCTTGACCATGCCCATCACGCAGGATGTTTACAAAGTGATTAGCGGCGAATCGAATGCTCGAGGGGTGTATCGAGGCCTGCTACGTACCTCGGCGGGCGCTGAATCGGATCCAGGCTAGTTAGCCGCTGTCACAAGCTTCACCGTGTGCCGAGAGAATTAGACGCTTTCACAAGGAGGTAACTGGCTATGATAAAAAGCATTATACGCAACATTGCAGTGTGCCTACTCGCCGGCAGTTTGTTGTCATGCGCAACGAGCCCGACCGGCCGAAGTCAATTTCTACTTATCTCTCCCGAATCAGCAATTATTGAGTCAGAAACCGCTTACTTGAGTACCGTTAAATCACTCGACGATGAAAACAAACTCGTCACGGATCCAGAGATCATGGGGCGCGTAGCGCGTATTACGGGACGACTAGTCACTGTCGCAGAGCAATCATTTCCCGGTAGCAACGACTGGAAGTGGAGCGTGGCCATTATCGATGACAGTGAAACGGTCAACGCATGGTGTATGGCGGGCGGGCGAATGGCGGTTTACACGGGCTTGTTTGATCAGCTAAAGCTAACCGACGATGAGTTCGCTCAAATCATGGGCCACGAAATCTCCCATGCACTAGCTAACCACACGGCAGAGCGGATGTCTCGAGCAATGGCAACCAGTATTGGCGTTATCGCGGTGGGTGCCGCCTCAGACAATAACGGAATTGCTATGGCCGGCGCCGCGATTGCAGCCAAACTGGCGCTGGAATTACCCAATAGCCGCACTGCGGAATCAGAAGCTGATCAGATCGGCATGGAGCTGGCGACCCGAGCAGGCTACGACCCTGAGGCTGCGGTGACGCTATGGCAAAAAATGGGCGATTTGAGTGAGGACCGCCCCCCTGCGTTTTTGAGCACTCATCCGGCACCCGAGAATCGCCAAGCAGCGCTTAATACAATGATTCCGAGCATGAATAAGCTCAATCCAAGCCGAGCCAAAGCGCCTATTACTGAGATCGAAATAGTTCAGTAATAGGTAATAGTTATTAGCGAACGGTATGCAGAAAATGCAGGTGGTTCTCGTATTGGGTCAAGATATCGACTACCACCTGCTCTTGCGTCCAGCCCATAATATCGTAGTCCTGGCCACCTTCTAACAGATGAACCTCTGCGCGGTAAAACAGCTCGCTTGTATTCATCTCATCCATTGGCTTCTTACCCAATGATTGATCAGGCATAGGGTGGCTCTTCAAATTGACCTCGTAGACGAAATCAATTTCATCGCCATGGAAAACTTCTAACCGCAGCGCGCCTCGCTCGCTGATATGGTTACTCACCTTAGCCTGTACGCCATGCCGATTCACTTCACCAGCAAAACTGTGCATCGCCTTGAATACATCCTCTCGGAGAAAAGTTTGGACTGATGAGTCGCCAGGGTATTCCAGCAAGTTGCCCAAGCGTTCTCGCCAATTACTAGCCTCGATGGCCGCAGGAGGATGGACCCCCACGCTCTCGCGTTTCGCGCTGTCCACAATAAGCGCGCGCCAAAAGCCCCATAATGCGCCAAGTATGGCTAGCGAAAACGGTAATGCACTCGCGATGGCAGCGGTTTGTAAAGCGCCCAATCCACCGGCTAACAGCAACACCGATGAGATCGCAGCGATAATTGCAGTCCAAAGAATACGCTGCGCAACAGGGGTATTGTCTTCACCCCCAGCACTCAACATATTCAGAACCATCGCACCGCTGTCCGCAGAGGTGACGAAAAAAATCACAATCATCGCCAGACAAAGCAGCGAAAGAATTTCTGTCCCTGGTAAGTAGTCGAGAAACTTAAAGAGCGCCATGGCCTGATTTTCCTGTACCGCCCCCCCGAGCGAGGTAAACCCACCGTTACTGATCAGCTCAATCGCCGAGCCGCCAAAAACACCCATCCACAAAACGATGAACGCTGTCGGTACCAAGGTCACGCCCAATAAGAATTCGCGAATGGTTCGCCCGCGCGAGATGCGCGCAATAAAAATACCGACGAAAGGCGCCCAACTAATCCACCAGCCCCAATACAGTATCGTCCACCCACCCAACCAATCCGTAGGATTGTAGACATACAGATTGAATGTTTTAGGTACAACATCGGCGAGATAAGCCCCAAAAGTCTGAACCGTTCCCGATAGCAGCAAAATCGTGGGGCCTGCGATCAATACGCCGGCAAGCAGCAAGACCGCCAATACGATGTTGAGCTCTGACAGGCGCTTGATACCGGCATCCAGTCCCAAGACTACCGACACACCGGCGACAATCATGGTGCACATAATCAACCCAATTTGCACCGTCTCGCTGACGGGCACATCGAACAGATAGTTGAGACCCGCGTTAATCTGAAGCACGCCATATCCGAGGCTCGCCGAAATACCGCAGGTCGTGCAGACAATCGCAAAGACATCGATTGTCGCACCCAACGGTCCGTAGATGCGCTCACCAATTAACGGATAGAAGGCGGACCGTAGTGTCAGTGGTAGCGAATGACGATAAGCAAAGTAGGCTAGGACCAGCGCAACAGCTGCATAGATTGCCCACGCATGGAAACCCCAGTGGAAGTAGGTGAGCTTCATAGCCTCTGAGGCGGCTTTAAGCGTGCCACCCTCACCAATGGGTGGCGCCAAATAATGCATCACGGGCTCTGCGACCCCGAAAAACATCAAGCCGATACCCATACCGGCAGCAAATAACATCGCAAACCAAGAAATAAAGCCATAAGCGGGCTCTGAGTGATCAGGGCCTAGCTTGATATCCCCATGCCGCGATAACGCAATAATAAACACCACGATAAGCACCGTCCCGACCACCAACACATAGAACCAGCTCGCGTAGGTAACGATTCCTGATTGAAGAGTATCAAGAACAACGTCTGATGCGTCGGGGAAAAAGCCAACAAACAAAACGCTAGACAAAAGAATGGTAATAGCGGGGATAAAAACCGCAGGGTCTATGACCCAGTGACGAGTATTGAGGGATGACATAGCAGCTCTAATTGCGCAATTTGCCACATTATACCCCTATAGTAGAATCCATATCAGAACAAAATAACTATGTGGCCTAATGGTTTATTGGTTTATAACAGTCATTTTTATGGCCAAATTCGGGTAATAGCCATATTTAATACTTTGAGTTAAAATGATGTTCTCTAACCTTTAGATGATCACTCACCCCTTCATGGAGTCTCGATGAAAAATCCCACGTTCTTCAAACGCCGCCACTTAGCAACTGCAATTGGCTCCGCGCTCTTACCGGCTTTAGCAACCCAAAGCGTGCTGGCTCAGCAGCTTGAGGAGGTTGTAGTAACCGCCACCAAGCGCTCAGAAAGCGTTCAAGACATCGCAGTTACTGTCAAAGCCCTCACATCGGATCGACTGGAACAACTGGGCATTCAGAATTTTGAGGATTACCTCATTCAACTACCCGGCGTCACAGCTGGCGGCAGCGGACCCGGGCAGAATACTGTTTATATCCGCGGGGTAGCTTCAACTACACCCAACCTAACAACCGCAGGCGTTGCAGGTATTGCACCTAACGTGGCGTTTTACTTAGACGAACAACCCCTCTCTCAGCCCGGCAGAAACCTTGATGTTTACACGGCTGACCTGCAGCGAGTCGAAGTCCTTTCCGGGCCACAAGGCACGCTGTTTGGCGCTAGTTCACAGGCCGGCACGGTACGCTTGATTACCAATAAACCCGATGTAACGGGCAGCTATGGAAAAATAAAAGCTGGCGCGTCTACGATGTCGGACGGAGCGGGTAACTATAACTTTGAAGTTATGGGCAACTGGGCGATCAGCGATAACTTGGCGATTCGCGCGGTGGCTTACACCGACGAAATGGGTGGCTATATCGATAACGTCGCCGGGCAAATCGATGCCAGCGAAAGTGCGCGATTCCGATCAGCGGGTACAGCGCGATCAAATGGCGTTCCCGTTAGCGCACGCCGCCAAGGCTTCCAAGCCAACGCAGATCTGAGTGGCGTTACATTTCTAGCCGCTGACAATCGCGATTTGGTCGAAGAAGACTTCAACGACAGCAACTATCAAGGTGCGCGGATTAGCTTGCGCTATGACATTTCCCCAGACTGGAGCCTATTGGTCGCCCATACCACACAGGACCTTGAGGCCGACGGCGTCTTTTATGCCGACCCAAACCTTGGAGATCTTGAAATACAAACCTACACGGATTCAACCTTAAAGGATGGTTTCGACAATACTGCATGGACCTTAGAAGGTCGCATTGGTAGCCTCGACGTTGTCTATACTGGCGCATTTACCAAGCGCGAAAGTGACCAAATTGTCGAGTACACTGACTATTTATTTGTGGGCCAATACCTTCCCTATTACATCTGCGACTCATCGGTAACCTACCCTGGCGGCGCAGCCCCGTCGGGAACCTGTTACGAACCCGACTTATACGTGACATCGCATTCTGAGACCGAGGTGCAAACGCACGAATTTCGACTTTCTACCGATGCGAGCAAAAAACTGCGCGCAACAGTCGGCGCCTTCTATAGCGACCTAGAGTTGCAAGAGAGAAATGACTTTAGTTACCCGTCCAACACCAAAGCGCTGACGTTTGGCTCTAGGGGCTTTGCACCGAACTTCCCGTACACTACTGGGTTTACCTCTGAAGACGGTCCGTTCCCGGAAGACACCATTTTCCGCAACGACGTTCTCAGAACTGACCGCCAACTGGGTTTCTTCGGTGAGGTCAGCTTTGACGTAGCCGACAACCTGACTTTAATCGCCGGCGTGCGTCACTATGATATTGAAGTGGATCTCGAAGGAAGTGCTAATGGCTCATTCTTCAATAGTTTCCAGCCAGATTGTAATGTCTATGGCACTGATATTTCCGATCTTTACAACGGTGACGGACAATATACCGACCGTAACGCGGGCGTCTGTGAATTTACTGGACAAACCACATACACACTCGCTGACCTAGACGATCCAAACACGCCTGCTCGCGTGAAAGCGGCGCTGCAAGCTCCCGACGTGGCTAAAGCTGATGGTCAAATCTATAAGTTTACTGGTCAGTACCGCCTAAACGATGACGTTATGGTCTATGCGACCTACTCCGAAGGCTTCCGTCCGGGCTTGTTAAACCGTCCCGGTGGTGCCAGCACCGCACTCGCAAACGGTGGAACTTACTCAGTTCCCTACGCGCTTGAAACCGACGACTTAACCAACTACGAGTTTGGCTGGAAAGCCGATTTGCTTGACGGCACGCTGCGTTTCAATGGCGCAGCATTCTTCGCTGATATCGATAATCTACAAACTACCATTTTCGATCCAAGTATCACTAACTTGTTCTTCTCCGATAACGCGGCAAATGCTGAGATTATGGGCCTTGAGGGTGATATCACTTGGCTACCCAAGATCGCGGGCCTGACTATCTCGGGCGGCTTCTCGTTCCTCGATACTGAGATAAAAGAAGTACTTACGCCAACCGATGACGTTCAGGAAGGTTTATCTCTCGCCTATGCGCCAGAAATGCAGTTAAGTGTTACCGCGCGTTATGAGTGGCCAATGGGCGAGCTGACCGCTCACGTCCAGGGTAATGGCACCTATTCCGATGAATCTTACAGCGACATCATTCTCATTAACCGAGATGTCATAGACTCTTGGTCGATGCTCGGCCTATCTGCAGGGGTCCGTAATGAAGAGTGGACCCTAGAAGTGTTTGTTGACAATGCGACCGATGAACGCGCAGAGATCGCACGCAACTACGTCAACGATCGCGAGCGTGTCACCTATGCTCGCCCACGAACGATGGGTGCACGCTTTAGCTTAAGCTTCTAAACAGCTGGCTTTTGGATAACAATGCCCCGGCAACGGGGTATTTTTTTGTCCCAGGAAACCAAGTGACACAGATCGTAGAAACAACAGATCATCAGGATTCAGCACAGTTTTTAGCTGATATACAAAATGCGCTCCGCGCAGGTGATCAGGTGCGCGCTGCAGGACTGATCAGCGATTGGTTACGGATATCGCCAGGCAATTCAGAAGCACTTTATTTTCGAGCCGTTATCGAAAGAACAGCTGGACATTTTGACGCCGCTCTTAATACGCTTAACCAGCTTCTTCTCTCAGACCCGCTGCACAGCCGAGCGCTCCAAGAGTCAGGCCATGTCCGATTGAGCTTAAATGACCCGCGAGCTGCCCTTAGCGACTATCAGCGCGCAAGCAAGCTAAACCCTTCGCTTGTCGCTAGCTGGTCCGCACAAGCTCGCCTGCTAAAACACCTAGGATTTCACGACGCTGCACAGAAAGCAGCCGATGAAGTGGCTTTCTTAAAAGCATTACCCCCGCCTCTCCTGATCGTAATGGACCTTATCTCGCGTGGCCGCCTGGGGAAAGCTGAAGAACTCTGCAAACGTTTTATGCAGAAAAACCCTGCACACGTTGACGGCATGCGGCTGCTGGCTGAAATCGCGATCAAATTTGGCGCGCTCGACGACGCCACCTTGCTGTTAAGCACAGCGGAAGAACTCAAGCCCACAGACAGCCGCGTAGCCATAGACTACATCCAGCTTTTGGGGAAACAACAGCAGTTCGATGAAGCGCTGAAAAGAGCAACGCGACTGAGCAACAACGACCCAAGGAACTTACAATTTCGATCGCTACTCGCCATTCAATCGATGCAGATCGGACAGTACGAGCAAGCGATTGAGGCATTTAACGAGATACTCAATCAGGCACAGGGGGATCCCGTTACACTGACATCTCGTGGCCATGCGCTCAAAACCTGTGGCCAGACCGACGAGGCTGTGGCCAGTTACCGCAGCGCGCTCGCAAGCCAAGCATCCTACGGTGAGGCGTGGCATGCGCTCGCCAACTTGAAGACTTACGCGTTTAATGACGACGATATCGCACAAATGGAAAGCCTTTGTGCATCCCCGCAGATCGACTTCGCGAGCCACATATTCTTACACTTCGCCTTAGGGAAAGCCTACGAAGACAAAGCCGACTATCAGTGCTCCTTCTCTCACTATGAAGCCGGCAATAAGGCGAAGAAACGCCAATCAAGCTATCGTGCGGCGCAGATCACAGAAGAGTTTGAGCAGCAGAAATTCATCTGTAATGAGCGCCTTTTTGACAAATTTCATGGTTCTGGCCATCTGGCCTGCGATCCAATTTTTATTGTTGGCTTGCCCAGGGCGGGCTCAACACTCCTCGAGCAAATACTAGCGTCCCACTCTCAGGTCGACGGTACACTAGAGCTGCCCAATGTTTTATCGCTCGCACAAAGCTTACGTCGACTATCTGATGACATCGCGTATCCTGAGATTCTTAGCACCCTCAAGCCCGATGACTATCGCACTTTTGGCGAAACCTTTATTCGGGACACCGCCGTACATCGGCAGGGTGCACCTTTCTTTATCGACAAGATGCCAAACAACTTCCGCCACATTGGCTTGATTAAGTTGATGCTACCCAATGCCAAGATTATTGATGCGCGCCGCAATCCAATGGCATGCTGTTTCAGTGGTTACAAGCAATTATTCGCCGAAGGTCAGGAATTTAGTTACGACCTCACCGACATCGGCACTTATTATCGCGACTACATCGACTTGATGACTCACTGGGACGCCGTATTACCCGGGCAGATACTCCAAGTAAACAATGAGGACATCATTGCCGACCTAGAAGGTCAGGTCAGGCGTATACTCGAGTTTTGCGGCCTATCGTTTGAAAACGACTGTGTCGAGTATTGGAGAACAGAGCGCGCTGTGAAGACGCCAAGCTCAGAACAAGTGCGCCGACCCGTCACTGATGCGGGCCAGCATCAATGGCGCAATTATGAACCCTGGCTAGGGCAGCTGTCGGAGGCTCTTGGCACGGACCTAGCCAAATTATCGAAGTAGATATTGCAGATGAGCGACCTACAAGATCATGTACTGGTATCCCTAAGGCGCATTATCCGTGCGACCGATTTGTACAGCCGTAAGCTCGGGAAGCGAACAGGACTCACGACACCCCAGCTGGTGGTGATCCAAGCTATCGGTGCCTTGCGCGACCCTACCGTGTCGGATGTTGCGAAAGCTGTGAGCCTCAGCCTTGCGACCGTGACAACCATCCTCAATCGACTCGAAGCCAACGGACTAGTTCACCGTGAACGCAGTGCAGTGGATCGTAGACGCGTTATTGTGACGCTGACAGAGAAGGGCGAGGAACTTGGTGCCAGTGCACCAAAGCCTCTGCAAGATAGCTTCGTCGATCGCTTCGTGCGACTTGAATCCTGGGAACAGCATCAAATAGTAGCTGCCCTTGAGAGGGTTGCCACCATGATGGATGCAGAAGAGTTGGACGCAGCGCCTATTCTACTGAGCGGTGAAAACGTCTTTTAAACCTGATGACAGCGTTCGTACGCTAACCTTCTGACTCAAGCCTTGAGATGAACGCTACGAGACGCGAATCGTCTCCACGATCGAGGAGAAATCACGAGAGCCATTACCCTCACTCTGGTGTGCCTTATATAGCTCAAGGGCCAACTGCCCAAGACGATTCTCGACACCAGCACTGCCAGCTACTTCACTCG